>NZ_JBNPVS010000076.1:0-28078 GCF_050434225.1 Paraburkholderia sp. GAS32
CGCATCTTGCTCGGACTACGGCTCACGCAACGCTTGCACCATTCATCGAAGCAGTGGTCCTCAGGATATATGACACAGTAAGACTAGTGTTCCGTCCCAAAAATAACTTTGCATAGCCGGGCCACTTTCTGGAGAATGGAATCGGCTGTTGCGGTCCATACGAACGGCCGCTTGTGCTGGTTGTACTGCTCCGTATAACGCTCGATACTGGCAATGAGCTGGCGCACGTTTCTGAATGACCCGCGGCGGATCGCCTGCTGCGTAATCAGGCCAAACCAGCGTTCGACCTGATTCAGCCAGCTCGAGTAGGTCGGCGTGAAGTGCATGTGGTAGCGCGTATGCCTGGCGAGCCACGCCCTGACCCTCGGATGCTTGTGTGTCGCGTAGTTATCGACGATCAGGTGCACGTCAAGGTTTGACGGGACTGCCTTGTCAATGTAGTTCAGAAAGGCGAGAAACTCCTGATGTCGATGGCGCGGTTTGCATTGTGCGATGACTTCTCCTGTTGCGGCATTGAGCGCAGCGAACAAGGTCGTGGTGCCATGCCGCACGTAATCATGCGTCACGCTCTCGAGGTACCCCAATCCCATCGGCAACATCGGCTGTGTACGCTCCAGCGCCTGGCACTGGCTCTTCTCGTCGACGCACAGCACCAGGGCGTTGGTCGGCGGGCTCAGGTACAGCCCGACAATATCGCGCACCTTCTCGACGAAGTACGGGTCAGTAGAAAGCTTGAAGCTCTTCGAGCGATGAGGCTGCACTCCGAACAGCGACAGATAGCGGGCCACCGAGCTCTTCGAAATTCCGGTCTGTGCAGCAGCAGAACGCACACTCCAGTGCGTCGTCCCATCCGGCTTCTCATGCAGCACCTTCGCCAGCAGTTCTGCCACTGCCTCATCATCATGCGCGCGCGGCCGCCCGGGGCGCGCCTCGTCATGCAGACCGGCAAGCCCACACGCAACGAACCGTTTCTTCCAGTGTGTGATCGCCGGCGGCGTTACTTCGCACTGCCTTGCAATATCCTGCGTTCTATGACCGTCTGCGGCCATCAAGACAATCTTTGCCCGGCGGACCAGCGAATGAGGCAGCGAACGCGATCGACTCATAGACAGCAATTGCTCTCTTTCCAGATCCGACACCACAACCTCGATTCCCTTGCGTCCCATGGTCAACTCCTGTTCCCTGGATTGTTCATAGAACAATCGAAATTTATGACAAGTTATTTCTGGGACGGAACACTAGTTAAGTCCATGAAGAAAATCGGGGACTGCACTTCCAATCGAGGCAAGATATCCCGCCATAGCACCGGCAACTTTTCGCACGGCAGGACGTGCGATCATTCGTTCACGCCAAGCCAGCAGGTTGGGCGTCTCTCCTGTTATCGGCGCACCCTTGCGCGCGCCGAACAACTGCGCCATGTAAAACGCAATGTCGGCATAGGAATAGGTCTCGGCCAGAAATTCGCGATTGGCAAGAACTCGTTCCATGCGTCGATAATATTGCAACGCTTCGTTGCGTGCAGTCTGCGCCGCAGGATCATCCGGCGCATCTTCAAGTCCCATCAGTCGGACAATGTGGGGAAAATAGATTTCATCGCAGCAGTGTTCGAGCTGACGCGCCATGGCGCGCGCTTCTGGATGCGCCGGCCATAAGGCGGGATTGGGCTTCAGGTCTTCAAGATACTCAAATATTTGCGTGGAATCGAAAATCTCCAGGTTGCCGTCTATTAGTACCGGCACCTGATGCTTCGGATTGACGCGCAATACGTCTGGATGTTTGGGGGCGTAACCGCGCAACTGATCAAACGGAGCCATCACCAGTTCGAAGTCGATGCCCTTCTCGTGCGCCGCGATCTCAACCTTGGCACCGAACATGCTCAGGGGTCCGGAAATTATTTTCATTTGTCTCTCTTCAATTGATCTTGTGTCTCGACAAACTCACGATCGAACGGATCGATCAGCACGTCGCGTTTGTGGGGGTGAAGGGTGTATTGGCGTAGTTCAATGACCTTGAGTTGCTTTTCGTGAATGCTCTTGTCCATATTTGACCTTCGTATTGATCGAGCAGAGGAGGGGTGTGGCAGATAATAAGTCCGTTAACATGACACCTTATGTCATGTATTTGAGGTCAGGTGTCATTTATGAAAGCTAGCCGCCTTTTGTCGATCATGATGATGCTGCAAGCGCGCGGGCGTATGACCGCACCGGCTTTGGCTGAAGCACTGGAGGTTTCCGAGCGCACGATCTTGCGCGATATCGATCAGCTCTCTAGTGCTGGTGTGCCCATCTGGGGGGATCGAGGTCGCAACGGGGGATTTCAATTACGCGAGGGTTGGAGTACCGATCTCACAGGGCTCACGGAGCACGAAGCGCACGCGCTGTTTCTGGCAGGTTTGCCTGGGCCTGCGACGGAACTGGGCTTGGACGGCATGGCAACCTCTGCGCGGCTAAAGATGATTGCCAGTCTGCCTCCGGACTCACGCGAGCAGGCTGATCGTGTCGCCAGCCGACTGCACATTGACACGGTGGATTGGTACCGTGCTCAAGAAACACCGTTATTTCTGCGTGAAGTCGCCAATGCCGTGTGGAGCTCGTACCGTATCGAAGTGAAGTATGAGAGTTGGCATGGTTTATCCCGCCGCGAACTTGAGCCGCTCGGTTTGGTGCTCAAGGGAGGTACCTGGTACCTGATTGCCAAGGTGGTGGGCAGGCCCGGCGCACTGACCTTTCGGCTAGCGAATATTAGTGAATTCAAGTCCTCCCGCCGCCGTTTCAAGCGTCCTGCGCGATTTGACCTGGCGAAGCACTGGTGTGACGCCATAGACCGCTACGAGATCGATCTTTATCGGTTGACGGCACATATCGCCGTGTCGGCGCGCGGCGAGAATTGGTTGGTCAACGCGCGTATTAAAACCGCTCCAGTTTTGCAGGGTGCAGGTAGTGCGGAGGTGCCATCAGGATGGAAAGAGTTTTTGATGCCCATCGAATCCATCGAGCACGGCGCGCGGAAGCTGTTGGGATACGGTTCAAATTTGAAGATCGTAGGGCCGTGGGAACTTAAGAATAAATTTATGGAAGAGTTGTCACAGTTGAAAGCGCTCTATAAGAGGGGCGCATAATTTTGGTGAAGAGATGAAGCCAGGAAACCTGGACAGTCCGGGAGGTGGAAAAGCGGACATGGGTTTCCTTTCTTACGACTCCGTTAGATTGTAACGGGGGCCTGAAGTCAAAAAGGCGAGGCAGCCAAACCAACCGGATCCAAGTTGGGCAAGTTGGGTGGTCTTCGCGCGTGGAAAGCTCTTAGCGGATAGTCAATGAAGGCCGTATTTGAACGACCGCTGTCGGGCGAATCGAAGGTCCGATTGAAGAGGCTGGCGTGGTTCATCGAGTGCCGGTTCTGGCTCACACGAGAATCGCCCGTGCAGCGCTGCGAAAGGTATTCGGCGTTTCGGGCTTAGCCTTTGATCGAACCACGCCGTTTTTTGCTCAACGTTCAGTCATGGTGGCGATGTTTGTGATGGCGCTTGTCCGGTCGGTAGCCGCGGGAATAGTCGTCCGCGTACGAATTGGACCGCGAAATGTTACCGCCAAGCGCTGAACCCGCGCCGCCGCCCACGGCCGCGCCGACGAGGCCGCCCGTGCGGCCGCCCATCGCGTTGCCTGCCGCTGTGCCGGCACCGCCCCCGAGCGCGCCACCGATGATGGCGCCCGTGCGTTCCCTGCGGTTTGACGTGATTGCGCCGCCGGCGCCGCCGCCGACTGCACCGCCAATGACGGAACCCGTGCTGCCGCCTACTGCGCCACCCAGGGCAGCGCCGGCTACGCCGCCGAGCGCGCCGCCAAGGGCATTGTTCATATCGCCGGCCACCGCCGGTAACGACGCTGCAGTGGTGAGCGCTGCAATGGCAACAATCTGGAAGATTCTCTTCGACATAAAAGGTCTCTGGTTTTTGGGACGGCGCCGAGTATAACCGCCCTCCGAAAGGTTTTTGTAGCGCGCCAGTTCGGACCTCGGTAAGAGGTGTAACAAAATGATCCGATGGTTTTTTGTGAAACGCTCTCGGTGCTATTGGCGTCAGGCGTTGAGGCTTGTTCGACGCCTGCCGGCACGTGCCGTAGCGTGTTCACAGTCGTGGCGACCACGGCAGGCATCCAACAACCCTCAACGACTTCTGCCGATCGCCGACAGGCAAAGTCGAACACCAACCGTCGATCGCAATCGGCTCTCAAACGACTGCTCATTGGCGAAGAACAACTGTCTCGGAGGAGCTACCGATGGGTGAAAACCGCTCTCCGCACGTTACGTTACATTCGAGGTCCGGAAGACAATGTTCCGCGCCACACGGGCGTTTCAATATCGCGACGCGCGGGAATCGATCGCCTGCGCGCCCTTGATTTGCTGAGCTTTCTTATGCACCGCACGGTGCGGTCCCATATGGTATGACCTTTGCAGTCACAACCCTAGGATTTTCATTACCGGGGGGGTGCAAGCATGAATCGCAATTTCAAAATGACGACGATCGCCATGTGCGTGTCGTCACTGATGGTTCTTCAAGGTTGTGGATCGACATTGACCACGAAGTCGCCGACGCTTGGCAGTGCTTCGGGAAGCGGCGCCATCACAGGCACGGGCGGCGGATCCGGCAGTGGTTCGGGAGGAGGGGCGGGGTCCGGCTCAGGTAACGGCACGCCGACGCCTACTCCGACGCCGACGCCTACTCCGACGCCGACGCCTACTCCGACGCCTACGCCGACGCCGACGCCGACGCCGACGCCCACGCCCACGCCCACGCCCACGCCCACGCCGACGCCTACGCCCACGCCCACGCCTACGCCCACGCCCACGCCGACGCCGACGCCGACGCCGACGCCGACGCCGACGCCCACGCCCACGCCGACGCCGACGCCGACGCCGACGCCCACGCCCACGCCCACGCCGACGCCCACGCCCACGCCCACGCCGACGCCGACGCCGACGCCGACGCCGACGCCGACGCCCACGCCGACGCCTACGCCCACGCCTACGCCTACGCCTACGCCGACGCCCACGCCCACTCCGACGCCCACGCCCACTCCGACGCCCTCCAGCGCCAACCCGCTCGGCGTCGTGGTGCAGAACACCGGCAACGTCGTCACCACGGCCGGCCAGACTGTCTCGGCCATCGGCAGCCAGATCGGTCTCACACCGATCCCTGGCGGCAACACCGCAACCGCCGCAGCGCTTGGCGGTGTGGTTTCGAATCTCGGCGCCGGAGTGTCCGCACTCGGCGCGGGCGCTTTCAACGGTCTCGGCCAGCTTGGGAACTCGACCGAGCCTCTCGGTACCACGCTCGCCAGCAGCGGCAACCTGGTCTATGACGCCGGTCAGGCCGTCAATAGCGCCGGACAGCTCGTGACCAGCCTCGGCAGCGGTCCAACTGCTCCACTCAGCCCGCTGACAAACCCGCTCGGCAGCACAATCTCCACCGTGGGCACCGCCGTCAGCAGCCTGGGCACGCAATTCGGCTCGACGCTCACCAACGGCCCGGTGCAGCAGCTCACGCAGACCATCAGCACTGCAATCACGCCAATCACCGCGACGCTCGCGCAGACCACCCAGACCGTCGGCGACACGACCGGTTTGGGTAAGCCGCTCAACGGACTGCTGTCGACCATCGGCCATGGCCTCGACACTGCGGGCAGCCAGATCGGCAGCGCCACGGGCGATCCGATCGGCAAGAACCTAGGTACCGTGGTGACCCAGTTGGGCAATACGGTTACCTCGGTCGGCGGCCTGCTGACCACAGGCGGCTCGGGCAGCGGTAATCCGCTCGGCGGCCTGACCGGCATCCTCAATCCGGGCGGCAGCTCGTCCGGCAATCCGTTGGCACCGCTCACCAACATCCTCACTTCGCTGCCCGGCACGCTGACGGCCGGACTTGGCAGTATTGGCGGTTCGACCAATCCGCTCGCACCTCTGACCGGCACGCTGACTTCGCTGACCTCCTCGCTGACCAGCATGGTCGGAGGACCCGGCAATCCATTAGCGCCGCTCACCGGCGTGCCCAACTCGGCAAGCGTCGCGCCGAACAGCGCGACAGGCAGCGCCAACAATCCGCTAGTACAAGCGACGTCAGTAGCATCATCGTCGACGGGCGCGCTACACGCCTCGGGCGGTTCAAGTGGATCCGGCACGACCAACCTGCTCGCGCCCGTGACTGGCCTCGTCAATGCCCTGACGAGTGCGCTTGGCGGCGCCGGAGGAGGGACGTCCGGGCCATCTGGCGGCGTGCTCGGTGGGCTGACATCAAGGAAGTAACGAAGGCACCACGCATGGGGGAAAACGGCGGACCGGGCAACCGGCCCGCCGATCCGCGTGGCACCATGCAACGCGCGTGATCTTACGGACATGGACGCTTGCCTCCATTTTCCGCACATCATTCTCTCAGGCGAGCGACTGGTGATATGAGAAGACAAAGGTCAACTGCCCGCCAGCTTCTTTGACGACCTTGAGCGGGATACTGGATGGGACCGCACCGTCCACCTTCATAAGCACGCGGTGCTGGTCAGCCCGCAAAAAGTGCATTTGTTGGTTGAGTACACAAGGAATCGCGCAGACGGTTCAGTGATCACATTGCACAAGAACCTCTGGGTGGTCACCTACGATGCGGATCGTTGGGGTATCAAGCAACGATCCTACTAAGGATACGGGCCGATGGCGCGCGTCCGCCTGACGCGGCTCGGCAGCAACGTCCACATAGATTTCGGCAGCGAAACGCCCGATTGACGTTGCCAGCAATCGTCAATCGAACAGGCATTGGCAAAATCCAATGGAATGATTTGCAACGTCAACGCAAACCATGCGAGTTCGAGCACGCGTAAGAGCCGGCTGCCTTGCGTGGATTGGCAGGCGGCTTAAGTCCTTCCGCTTTCGGTGCATACTCCCGCTACTACCCGCTAGGCCAAGGACCACGACTCATGGCACTAACCCCGTTGCCGCCACTCGGATGCCTGCTCGCCTTCGAAGCAAGCGCACGACACCTGAGTTTCACTCGCGCCGGCAACGAGTTGCATCTGTCACCGAGTGCGGTCAGCCGGCAGATCTCCCAACTGGAAGAATTCCTCGGGCGACGTCTTTTTTCACGTGAACACAACGCCCTGCGCCTGACGCCCGCCGGCGAAACCTATGCAATTGACGTGCGAAGCATTCTCGAGCTTTGCAGCAGCGCCACGTCGAATATGATGGCGCGGGTCGTCAAGTCGCGGCTGACCATTTCCTGCACTGCCGGGCTTTCCGCATTGTGGCTCGCGCCCCGGCTCGGCTCCTTTATCGAGATCAACCCGGACATCGATCTGCGGATCATCGTGCGTGATCATTTCGGCGTTGTCTCTTCCGCGGAGTACGACGTGGGTATCTTCTATCTGCGCAACGCAGACGTGCCCGGCACTCACACGCAGAAGCTGTTCGATGAGCAGGTCTATGCCGTCTGCTCGCCCGGCTATCTGAACGGCACACTCCTCGAACCGGCGCAATTGCTGTCGCACACGCTACTCGTACTCGAAGATGCCGAACGCAACTGGATGTCGTGGCATAGCTGGTTCGAACGCGTAGGTACGTCGCGCACCAATCCCGCCTCGACGATCATCGTGAACAGTTATCCGGTGATCACGGAACTCGCGGCGCACGGCAAAGGCATCGCGCTCGGGTGGAGCAAGGTCATCGATCTGTTGCTCGAGAATGGCACGCTCGTCAAAGCGTCGGCGGCTTCAGCGACGATGGGCGGCGCCTATTACCTGACACGCCCGCTGGAGCGAGCGGAAAGTGCGCCGGCACGACGCTTCCGTGAATGGGCCGTCGCGCAGATGACGCCGTGAGCTAAGCACGCTGACGGCTTCTCCCCGTTGCCATGCGTTTGCAAATATCGCAAACGCGAATGCGAAATTAGCGTTTCCCTCCCCCCATGTCAAAAATTACATTCAAGGGGTGCACAGACCGCGAACGTTCGCGTTAGGCAAAACCATCGGAGAGGTGACAGTCATGGCAATGGACATACCCAGCGGCGTCACGGGAGCGGTGCCCGTGGTTTCTCCTACCGCCACGCGACGTCACGCGATCTTCGCGACCGTGATTGGCAGCGGCCTCGAGTGGTTCGATTTCTCAGGGTATGCATTCTTTGCCGCCATCATCGGCAAGCTGTTTTTTCCGGCCGGCAACGAAACGACGTCACTGCTGCTTGCGCTGGCCACATTCGGTGTTGGCTTTGTGATGCGGCCGTTGGGCGGCATTCTATTCGGCATCTATGCCGACCGCGCCGGCCGAAAGCGCGCGTTGTCGCTTGCAATGCTGCTCATGGCGTTGGGTTCCGCAATCATTGCATTCGCACCGACGTATCAATCCATCGGTATTCTCGCTCCCTGCCTGATCGTGCTCGCTCGATTGCTGCAAGGGATTTCCGCAGGTGGTGAAATGGGCGGGGCGACCGCCTTCCTGACCGAGCACGCACCGAAGGACCGTCGCGCCACTTATTCAAGCTGGATCCAGACCAGTGTCGGCTTTGCCGTCGTGATTGGTAGTCTGGTGGGCACGCTGATCGTGTCGGCCCTTCCGGCCGATGCCGTGCTGCGGTGGGGCTGGCGAATTCCATTTTTCGTGGGTATGTTGATCGCGCCTGTGGGCTACTACATCCGACTGAAGATCGACGAGACTCCCGAATTCGCTACACAGAAGAAGCATGCTGAAACACCTTTGCGCGAAGTAATACGCGTCTACCCACGCCAGGTGGTATCGAGTTTGATGATGGTGGTGTTGTGGACGGTTTGCACCTACGTCATCCTGTTCTACATGCCGACGTATGCGACGCGCTATCTCGGGCTAAGCCAAAAACAGGGTTTCGTGTCGGGTGTGGTGAGCGGGGTGGTGCTGATGGTGATGGCGCCAATCGTCGGGGCTTTCTCCGACCGCGTGGGCAAGCGCCGCGTATTATCGGTGGCAGCGGTCCTGATTCTTGTCTTCAGTTATCCTCTCTTCTCATACCTGAACGCTTCTCGCAGCTTCTCGACACTTCTGATGTTTCAGGCGATCTTCGGCGTATTGATTGCTGGTTATACGGGGCCCATTCTCGCGTTGTTCGTCGAGATGTTTCCGAGCCGCGTGCGTACCACCGGTCTGTCGCTCGCCTATAACGGCGCGGTCACGATCTTTGGTGGCTTCGCCTCATTCATCATCACCTGGCTGACCAAGGTCACGGGCGATGCAGAGTCCGCCGCGTATTACATCGTGTTCGCGGCCGCCGTTAGCCTGATCGGCACTCTGTTGATGGAACCCTATCAATCCTGAGCGGAATCGCAATTTCATGAGCACTTTCGTACTTGAACGAATCAATGTCTTCGACCCCGCCAGCGGCACGCGCCGCGAAGGCGTCGACGTCTGCGTGAAGGACGGCGTCATTGCTTCGATCGGCACCGTGCCGACGTCGGTGTCGCCTGACGCCCGGTACGCGTTGCCGGGACATACGCTGCTGCCCGGCTTCATCGATTTGCATGTGCATGTAGTCACCTCCAAAACCAACCTCGGCGCGAATGCGGTGATGCCGAACTTTCTCGCCGCGCTGCGTACCGTGCCGATTGTGCGTGGCATGCTCAACCGCGGTTTTACAACGGTACGCGATGCCGGCGGCGCGGACTTCGGCATGTGCGAGGCGGTTAATACCGGCGTGCTCCTAGGGCCGCGCATTCTCTCATCGGGCAAGGCACTTTCGCAAACGGGCGGACATGGTGACTTCCGTCCGCGCAGCGACCAGTTGAGCGACGCTTGCGGTTGTCTGGGCCGTCAGGGCGCGATTGCGCGTGTCGTAGACGGCGAAGACGCAATCCGGCTCGCCGTGCGTGAAGAAATTCTTAAAGGTGCTACGCAGATCAAGGTCATGGCATCCGGTGGCGTAGCGTCGCCGAACGATTCCATCACAAACACGCAGTACTCGGAGGCAGAACTTCGGGCCGCGGTAGAGGAAGCGGAGGCGGCGGGCACTTACGTCATGGCGCATGCTTACACGCCGCGGGCGATCCGTCGCGCGATCGAATGCGGTGTGCGTTGCATCGAGCACGGCAATCTGGTGGACGAGGCGACCGCGCGCATGATGGTGGAACGCAACGTCTACATGGTGCCGACGCTTGCTACCCTTGACCATCTGTTCGCGCAGGGGCCTACGCTTGGCTTCCCGCCTGAATCGCTGGAAAAGATCGATGCGGCCCGATCTGTCGGTCGCGAGGCACTCAGGTTGCTGGCACGCGTCGGCGTCAAAGCGGGCTTCGGCTCTGACATGCTGGGAGAACTGCATACGTACCAGTCCGACGAGTTCGAGGCGCGCGCGCAGATAGTCGGGAATCTGGAGGCGATCCGTTCCGCCACATCGGTAGCAGCAGAGATCATCGGCGAAGCCGGCGTGCGAGGCACCGTTAGCGTGGGCGCGAAGGCCGACCTGGTCGTCGTGGCCGGTGACCCGGTTGAGAATCTGTCGCTATTGCTCGGTCAGGGAGAGCACATCCCGATGGTGATCAAGGCCGGAGTTTGCGTCAAACAGGCAGGACAACTGCTCGAGCCCGTGGCAGCATAACGCACGTAGCACGGCGTCCGTAGTGGCGCGCAGACATCACGTGGAGGATATAAGGATATGCAGGTCAGTCGCACAATCAGTACCGTCGAAGTCCATACCGGCGGAGAGCCGTTCCGGATCGTCACCTCGGGCCTTCCCCGCCTGCAGGGCAACTCGATCGTGGAGCGCCGTGCCTGGGTTCGCGAACACGCGGACAATATTCGCCAGGCGCTGATGTTCGAACCCCGAGGACACGCGGACATGTACGGGGGCTATCTCACGCCGCCCGTTTCACCCACGGCCGACTTCGGCATCATCTTCCTGCACAACGAAGGATATAGCGACCACTGCGGACATGGCGTGATCGCACTGGCAACGGCTGCGGTGGAGCTCGGCTGGGTGCAGCGCGAATCGCCCGAGACGCGGGTCGGCATCGACGCACCGTGCGGTTTTATCGAAGCATTCGTCAAGTGGGACGGCATGCACGCCAACGGTGTGCGATTCATTAACGTGCCATCGTTCATTTACAAGCGCGACGTGAGCGTCGAGACACCGACCTACGGGACGGTGACAGGCGATATCGCATTCGGAGGTGCGTTCTATTTCTACGCGGACGGCGCGCCGCACGGCCTCGCAATTCGTGAGTCGTCGGTCGACGTGCTCAAGCAATTCGGCGCGGAAGTGAAGATCGCTGCCAATCGTGCGTTTCCACTCGTGCATCCGCAGATTCCGGAAATCAATCATATCTACGGCACGATCATTCACGGCGCGCCAAGATTTCCCGAATCCACTCAGGCGAACTGCTGCATTTTCGCGGACCGGGAAGTGGACCGTTCTCCGACGGGTTCGGGCACTGCAGGCCGCGTGGCGCAACTGTATCTGCGTGGCGAGATTGGGCAAGACGACGTACTCGTGAATGAATCGATCATCGGCACGGTGTTTCGTGCGCGTGTTGTCGGCGAAACGCAGCTCGGCGAATTCCCCGCAGTGATTCCCGAGATCGAAGGCTCAGCTCACGTTTGTGGATTCGCCAACTGGGTCATCGACGAGCGCGATCCGCTCAAGTATGGATTCCTGGTACGTTGAGCGGTGCTGGCACACGGTTACTGGATCTTTGAATGCTAAATACCTGTAATGATTAATATTGATTCCACTGAGGTCAGCCGCTTACTTCCGCTGCCCTCGCTTGTGGCGACGCTAGCCGATGCTTTTACTCGCGAAGTCACGGTGCCATTGCGTCAGACGCTCCGATTGCCACGCGATGTCGCTCACGTTGGCACGTCCTTGCTGATGCCCGCCTGGGAGGCGTCGGGCTACTACGGCGTCAAGATCGTCAACATCTTCCCCGACAACCGTCTGCGCGGGCTGCCGGGACTGCATTCAATCTACATCCTGTTTGATGGTTCGACGGGTGTGCCGCTTGCCATTCTCGATGGCGACGCTATTACCTCGCGACGAACCGCGGCCGCATCGGCGCTCGGCGTCAAGTTGCTAGCCAACCCCGGCGCGTCGCGGCTGCTCGTGGTCGGTGCCGGCCGGGTAGGACGTCTGCTTGGGCCAGCAATAGCCAGCGTACGTCAGCTCGAGTCCGTCGAGGTATGGAACATCAATCCGCAGACCGCGCAGGCCTGCGCGGCGCAATGGCAGGAAGAGGGGCTGAACGCGCGTGCAGTGGATGATCTGGAAGCGGCCGTGCGTCGGGCCGACATCGTCAGTTGCGCGACGCTTGCGACGGAACCACTTATCAAGGCCGAATGGTTGGGCGAGGGGAGTCACCTCGATCTGGTGGGCAGCTTCACTCCCGCGATGACCGAAGCTCATCCGGCTTGCTTCGCAAACGCCGGGGTATGGGTGGATACGCGGGAAGCTGTCCAGAAGTCTGGAGACGTACTGAATGCGATAGCGGGCGGCCATCTTTCTATCGAAGCGATTCAGGGAGATCTTGCCCAACTTTGCCGAGGTGAGTGCGGGGCGCGCCAATCCCGTACGCAGCGCACGGTGTTCAAAGCAGTAGGAACGGCACTCGAGGACCTTGCGGCTGCGAAGCGGGTGTATGAGCAAAGCGCGGTGTCAGAGCGTCGATCGGCGGCCTAGTTAATCGAGGATGGGGAATTTGCGGAACGCGTGTTGAACAGTGATTGCTCGGAAGCGGACATGCGGTGTCTCGCTTCCTGCGCTAGACGCTGTTGCGTTCCGCATGCAGCGGCTGGACATCTTATGCGCCGCTCCTTAGCGAAGTGCAGCCGCTACCGCCTCGTCAATCTGCGGCGCAAAGCGTGCTTCAACATTGGGTACCGCGTAGCCAATTGACAGTTCCAGATACGCGTCGCCAAGCACCAACTGAACGAATGTCGCTGCCCGCAATGCAGCAGTTGATTCGTCAAATCGCCTTCGCAGAATTTTTGCGGCGAAGGCACGCACGACCTTTGCGCCATTTTCGTAAAACACCTGGCCGAGTTCCGGAAGACGCTCGGCCTCAGCAACGATGGCGCGGTAAAGCCGCAGATTATCCAGCGTAATAAGGCTTCGTGCCAGCAACCATCCCAACGCGCGCAACTCGACTTCGGGTGCGCCATCGGTTTGCTCGCCCTGAGCGCTGGCAAGCAGCGCGCCCACCTGAGCGCACATCTCGCTCACCACACCAACGAAGAGCGCCTCCTTCGACTTGAAGTGGCGGTAGACCGTCTGTTTGCCGACGCCAGCGGCTGCGGCGACATCGTCCATCGTTGCCAAACCGAAACCCTCGCGCAAGAAAACGGTTTTCGCGCCGTTGAGGATTGCAGACCGCTTGCGGCATTGCAGCGGGCTCAGGCCGGGGAGAGAAGAAGTGTCCATGCGAGATAAATAACAGATCGTTGAGTAGTTGACAAGACTGGGCAGTCTCGTTTAGATTCGTCAAAACGAGACCAACCAGTCTCGTTGTATGACTTTTCAACTTCGCAGCCAATCATTGGAGAACGCTTTGAAACTGTTCATTACAGGTGGTACTGGCTTCATCGGGCAAGCGGTCGCGCGCAAGGCAATCACCCTCGGTCATCAGGTGACGGCGCTGGTGCGCGAGGACAGCTCGGCGGCCGCCAGCGTGCTGGCGCGCCTCGGTGTGACACTGCATTCCGGCGACCTGCGCGAGCCACAGTCTTTCGCTGCGACTGCCGGTACCGCTGATGGCGTGGTGCACGCCGCGTCGACCAACGATGCTTCCGCCGGTGCGGTTGATGAGGCCGCGGCTGTAGCGATGCTTTCGCATTTGCATCCGGGCGCGGCGTTTGTCTATACGTCGGGCATCTGGGTCTACGGCAATACGGAGGGGGAGCCCGCGACTGAAGCATCGGCGCTGAACCCGACACCACTCATCGCCTGGCGGCCCGCAGTGGAACAACAGGTGCTGGCGCTAGCAGCACGCCGCTCGATTGCTGCAGTGATCCTCAGGCCGGCGATGGTGCACGGCTACGGCGGCGGCGTCTTCGGCATGCTTGCCGGCATGGTCCGTCAGACCGGCAGTGTGAGGATCGTTGGCGATGGTCGCAACCACTGGCCTGCCGTTCACGTCGATGATCTCGCCACGGCCTACCTGAGCGCGATGGAGCGGGCGGCAAGTGGGGACGGTCGAGTCGCGGGACAGATCTTCAACGTGGTCGCGGAAGATGCCGTTGCCGTTGCCGAAATGGGTGAAGCGATTCGGGCCTCGGTCGGCGCCGATCGCGTCGAACCCTGGCCGCTCGACGATGCTCGCAAATCGTTTGGACCGTTCGCTGACGCACTGGCGCTCGATCAGACAGTAAGCGGCCACCATGCCCGGCAAGTTCTTGCGTGGCAGCCCCATGGCCCCGGCCTGATTGCGGACCTCTCTGTACAAAAGCACTTTCAGCAAATCAACGGAGCATGACCATGGCGTGGAACAGTGCATCTTACGAGTCGATTCTCGCGATGATCGTAGCGGTTCTGTTCGCGGTTGCTGGGGTGGTCAATCTCACAGGACGCGGCGCGGTGAAGCGCGACTTCGCACGCTGGGGTTACCCGGCATGGTTTCATTTGCTCTGTGGCGCTCTTGAGCTGTTGTGTGCGGCACTTCTTTTTGGACAACAAACCAGAGTTTTGGGCCTAACGCTGGCCGGTGCGATCCTGGTCGTCGTGCTCTTCACATTGCTACGAAACCGGGAGTTGTTCGGGCATCTCGCCCCGGCGCTGATCTTCTCGGCTCTCGTTGTGGCTACTGTGGCGCTCCGCGGTTGAGGCTTGCTCGCCACCAGACGGGTGAGCCCGGGACGCTACCAGGCGGCGCTCAGCTGTTGATCCAGACGCGTGCCTGCTCCAGCTCGTTGAGGTGGAACGCCTTGACTTCGGCCTTCGTAAAGAACCGCGCCAGATGCATCGAGGCACGGATCCAGCCCGCATCGGCCACTACGGCGGCGCGCGTGACCTTGCGTGCCACGGGAACGCCGAGCGTTATATCGGTCCACAGCGCCTTCGGCTCGATGCCGGTGAAATTCTCGATGCGTTCGAGCACGCGGGTCTTGCCGTTCAGTTCGAGATCACCACGCATGCGCTCAATGGCTTCGCGCAGATCGTGGTCGGTGATTTTGCCTTCGACGGAAATTTCGATGACAGGGGAATCGGGCTCGGTGTGATACAGGATCATGGCAAGACCGCCTGACTAGGGAGACGTTACACGCTCAGGCGCGGCGCGGATGAGCCTAGCGTTCGATAATTTCTTCACGATACCCCTTTTCACACGGCTCGGTTAGCCAGGTTTAGCGCCGTTTAGAGTACGTTGACGGCCCGCCCCGTTACCATCTTCCCGCCCGTGCGAAACGTGCCGCTGCATGGCCAGACGTTCGGTTTATCGCTCGCCCATTCCTGCTCGTCAGGTCCCCCATTGCTGTTATTCGTCTGATGAAATCCGTGATCAGTGGTTTACCATGGTTGGCTCACGTCGTTTGCAGGAGCCGTCAGTAAGTATGATGAATACCCGAAAGATTTTGATGATTATTGGAGGGCTCCTGCTCGTAGCAGCAGGGACCACGTACTTGATGCTCCTTCAGGCGGACCGCCGCTCAATGGCAGAAGTCACGGCCGCCATGCATGAGTCCGCACACCCTTCCGTCGTCGATTCGCGCGTCGGCGATCACGTGACAGAAGGCAGCATCGACCAATCGAAGCCGTCCGGCGCGATCACGAAAAGCACTGCCATCGCGCAGGAGCCGGTGGTTCCCGCGCCTGCTTCTGCTCCTGCTCCTGCTCTGGCAGTAGCACCTGCGCCCATGACGGCCGCGCCCGCATCCAGCCCGGCCGCCGCACAAGTCACCGCGCAACCGAAACCTGACGCACAACCAAAGCAGGCGCCGTCGACGGCCGTCGCGTCGGTGAACGTGCAGGACTCGGGTGCGCCGAAGGTGGTTCCGGCGCACCGCGCCCAGCGTGGACGAGACGGTTTGGACCATCGCGCGATAACGACTCAAGGCGCGACACCGGAAACGGACGAACTGGTCAGGGAATCGGCGAAGCTCGATCCATCGTTGCCTCCGCCGGATAAGTCAGCTGCTCGCGCCACCACGGACCAACGTAGCTCCAAGCCAGGCACCGGCTCGAATCCGGTCGCGGCCGCGATGACGGATCAGCTCGTCAAGGAATCGGCGAAGCTCGATCCTTCGCTGCCGCCGCCCAAGTAACCGACTTCTCCGGGAGCACGTGCGGCTGCATGAACTCTCCCGACACTAGTCACCTTGCCCCGCTGGCGATAGCGGCGGCAAGACAGTCTCGCTGCGACTGAAGACGTGACCGGGCGGTCATAAGCGCGTCGAGGGACGCTAGCTCCTTGTCACGAGATCCCAAACGCTGAAGCAGCGAAATGTGCTCCCTTCGCACTGCAATCACGCCTTCAAGCGTCACCAGGGCTTGCTCAACTTCACGGAGTTGCCGTCGCAGCTTATCGGTCATTTCAACCCTCCCGACGGACGAGCGCCTCCTGTTCGTACTGGACACGCTCCACCGGCTCAAATGCGCGTGGCTCTCGTTGCTAATGCCGAAGGCTGCGGACAATCCGGCGAGCTTCCCTGATTCCCAATAGCACTCTCTTAAGGGCGTAGTGGATTGACGCGGACTCGCTTGGCGCAACGTGATCGTACGGGCGCGGTTTCGCTTGAGGCGTTCTCTCGCGTCCATAGTGGACTCCCCAAGGCACTGTATAAACGTACAGTATCGCGAGTTGCGCGTAAAGACCTAGACTTATCATTCCGACACAAACTCGGAGCGTGCCATGGTCAGCAAGACTATCCGCCGGACATTTTCCGGTCTGACTTCGACGTTTTCGCCAGCGCCGAAAGGCAAGCAAGGGGTTGCATATACCGTGAAATCGGCCCAGCAACGCGCCGACGAAGCTTGGAGACGCGCGACGCACGGAGTCCACAGTTCCGTACTCAGTAAAGATCCGAAAGCGTGATTTTCGGAAACCAGAAGCAAGACCGAGCCTGCCGTCCGAATTAGCTGTGATCGAAGCCGGAGACGAATTATGACTGCGCCGCAAAAACTTTACGGTGTGACGCTGAAGCCCCAAGCCAAGGCTCCGCGCAAGCTGATCGAAGTCCCCGACCCCGAGGCGCGCCCCGACCTTTTGGAAGCCGTTCGCCGAGCCGTGACGGAGAATCGGGAAGTTGGGGAGCGACGACCCCGAAAATAATTCGATCTAGTCTTAGACGCGTCCCTCGACCGCAATCGGTCAACGGCTAAGTTGGGTCGAACCGAGCCGTCCGCGTCAGGCAGCGACCGGTCATCTGTGGTCCTTGGTCACTGCACCTGCACCGGCATTCTAACGTCGGCTATGCATTGCACTGCGGACATCAACTCGTCTACCGTGTTTGCAGTCTCGTTGGACTCCTGTGAAGAAGGAGGGGTCACAAGGGACAATCGCCCGCTCAATTGGGCATCACCTGATAGGCGCGTATTTAGTCCAGAGCCGCTCGCACCTCACGAAGAATCTCTTCCGAGAGTTCAGGGTCATCAACCGCGCGAGCCAGAATGATGGCTCCGACGATGCTCGAAAGCGTATGAATCGCATCGCGACGAGCATTTTTCTTTTTTGCCTTTGCAAGTGGCTCGGCTAGACCTCTGAGCGTACCCTCCACATGCCGCGTGAAGTGAGCCACATCAGTTCATCGAACGGCATCGCCATCTCCTGACGTAGCACCTCTCAAACAAGCAAGGTTTCCTTGCTCGTTTATCTTTTGGTTAGCCCACGTGTGCGAGGACGCGTGTCGTGCAAACCTTGGGGCGGCCGGTCGCGCAGCAGCAGGGGCATCAAACGCCGGTTGGCTGTCTGCGCCGCCCACTCGCAATATGCGGCGCTGCCGAGCACCCAGCCCTTGAGCGTCGACTGCATCAGGTCATTGACCTCGCGTTCGTCAAGAGGCTGTACGCCCAAATCGCGGTAAGCCTGGTGGCGCTCGAACGGCGTATTGCCGAGCGCCCGGTAGAGTGGATGGTCCTTGATGAAGTTATCGACACGCAGCCCGATGTGGTGCGTGTAGCTAGACCATTGATAGTTTCCCGGCTCGGCTACAAGGCGGTTGCGCACCGGCGCATGATCGATGACCTGGCTCGCGAGCAGGAAATATCGATCGGGCTCAATCACTGTTGCCCGGTACTCGCCACGCCACACCGCACCGCGGCGTCCATGGCGGCGGTTGAAGGTCTCGACATAGCGACGGCCGACCGCTTGCATCGCCACGGGCACGCTCGACTCGTATGAAGGCGTGACGAGGAACTGTATCGCGTCAGGCATGAGCACCCATGCGTGGACTGCCAGATCGGCGACGCGCGCTGCGTCTGCCAGGCAGGCGAGGAAGTACAGGTAGTCTCCTTCGTCCAGGAATGCGGGCCCCGTGAGCCCCTGCAAGATAACGTGCTGAGGTTGTTCTGGGACGTAGTGCCGTGCAAGCCGTGCCATGCTGAATTAACCGGAAATCCGATGTGAGAAAGCGATCCGACAGATCTCGAACGCGCGACAGTGTGTCACGTGTGTATAGGACGAAATTCTATCGGTCATATGCTTGCGTTTACATCACGAACAGGCCTTTTTTCTGGCCTCTTTTCGCTGATTTGCCGATCGATACAAACATCTGTTTTATGCCGCCGCTGAATAGCAGCGCCGCGCTATACCCCTCCAGATGCTTTGCCTGCGCGTCATCCGGCACCAATACATCAAGCGGCACGACGGAGCGGCGGTCGAAGCGCCATGGTCTCCATTCGCATCCCACCTGAACCGGTCAAAGCCCAGCGTAATGTGGTTTTCGAATTTTATAGGTAGGTATCCGAACGATAACGATCGTTTCCAATCCCTTCGCGGTTGGCGTCACGGGCTACAACGGGCAGGGGGATACCCGGCCCGTTGTAGCGTTAGATGCACATGGCGTTGCGCAAACAAATCGGACGGATCGTGCCTTCGATCACGCTGTTTTGATGAGTCCGAGTTGCTGCAGAGCGGTCACGCCGTCGTCCAGGCCGATTTCTTCAACGATTCTGCCGTCTTTTAGCTGGAGCACAGTCGTGCCAGTGAAACGCATTTTCCGTCCGGTCGCAGCCGGCAACGATCCAATGAGGAAATCGCTGAATGCCGGACCGGTATGCGTGCCGCCACCTTCCCAACGACCGACTACATAGTCCCCCTCGGCGATGAGATCAGCGGCGCCCCAGAAGTTGAGATCCGGGAATGCTTCGCGGAAATCGGTCATGAATGCCTTGATGTCCTCGCGGCCACGGCGCGGCTCGTGCAGCGAGTAGCGCAGAAGCATGTCGGGAGCGGCAAGCTCGTCGACGATTTCGAGGTTGCAGGTCTTGCCCCAGAAATCGGTGAACCAGCGGCCGACGATGGCCTTGTTGTCATCTTCCTTGGACATGGTGAATTCCTCATTGACTGTGGTTGAAAGAGAGATGCACGATCGCCCCTCTCTGCCTGAACAATATTGGCGCGAGCAGTCAGCAGCCCCCCGTTTCTTGCTGCAATACTCGAAGAACCACCATGCGGCTTGTGATGACTATGGTCACTATTGCGTGCCGTTCGTAGGCAACCGCGCCAGCGGTCAAAGGCGACAAAACCGCATAACTGTGCGCGTTAAGCGTGGCTCTACGTTCATCGCAATTGAACAGCAAGAAACGGAGTGCCCGTACCGATCTGCTGCGCTAGCTTGAGCATTCGATCCCGCACTAGCCGAGGTCGGCGGACGACGCGCGGCGCGTCCGAACCACACTTATCTCGCAGGCGCCCGACATGCCAATTCTTTCATCGTCATCGTCATCGCGCTCGCCTGCCTTTCATCGACTGGAGTTCGACCATGTTGCCATTTCTCTCGCTTCACGCTCTTGCAGCACAACGCGGCGACGGACTGCGCCCTGAACTTCTCGCCTTGTTCGAACGCCATGCCAGATTGGAGACTGGTCTGGTTGCCATCATCGAACCTGTCGAAACAGAACTTCCCTCCCAAGCGGTAGACGTTGTTCCCAAAGTCCCTGTGGCGCCGTGCGGTGCCGATGAGTCTTCGGCGGAGGTCTCATGCCGCTGCGAAAACGGACAGCGGGAAGCGAGTTCTGGATGACTCAAGCGGGGCGAAAGTGCGTGTTCGCTGAAGCTGGGATCGGGTGTTCGTGCGCCGGGACGACGAACGTCCAGTCAGTGGCAGTTAGCGGAAGGGCTCGCGCCGATGGGCGAGGGCGGCCTCGGTCAAACACACGCCACCCTCGTCCTATCTCCCCCTTATCCATTCGGCCAAGATCAAACATTTAGCCTACAAGGTTGAAGGCAACCTTGGTGGTCTCCCTTATAATTACCAAGTCGTCGGGAAACACCCGGCGGCCGGGTTTAGCAGCCTGTAGTCGAAAACCGCACACCCGCCCAGGCGGGCGTGCGTCTGCCTCTGCACGTCTATATTTCTATGGGCGGGCCGTGGTGGGGAGCCGCAAGGCTCGCCGGTTTGTTTTCGACCCGGTCTGCTAACCTGCTACGTGCCCGCTCACCCCCTTCCCAAGCGAGTGTCGGGCGATCCAAGAAGTAACAGGGAGATCGCACCATGAGCAAGTCCACAAAAAATCAACCCGCTTCACGTCCGCCTGTCGACGCACTCCAGTACGAAAAGCTTGCGCTGTCCGCCTTCGATTTATGCGACCGGCACCTGGCTCAACTGGATACCTTGATCACACTTGCGTCCTCGATATGTAGGAATCCTTCCATCACGCTTGAGGAAAGACGGCGTCGTCAAACGCTTCTTGAATTGCTGGTGGACACGGCGGAGCAATATCAGCAGGAACTCGAATGCGACCGCGAGTTGTACAAGGTGATTGCGCTCGATGCGAAGGGCGTTCCGCAAAGCCGCATCACGGCACGCCACGCAGCGAACCTGCTTGCGGAAGAGGTGGCACAACGAGCAGTCGAACCGACAGCCACCGCAAACGCTTCACAACGCCAAAACCCGGCAGAGAAAACTGCCGCAGCGTTAAGAACCCACACGGATCAGCAACCGGTCGTCGCGCAACACTAGGCGATCAAGAAGGGCGGGCGAGTGGTAGCGCGGCGCGTCCGAATCGTTGGAACGCCAACTGCGACTCGCCTCTCAGGTATGTTGTCGCCGACAGTGGATGGATTCATACCAATCTTCCTCGCGACCCACGCGCTGAGAAAATGAACGTAACCCACACTCCACCGTGATTCTCTATGGAAAATTACTTCGACAGCCCATTCAAGGGGAAGCCGCTTTCCGAGCAGGTGACCAATCCCAACATCATCGTGGGGCGTTACAGCTACTACTCTGGTTACTACCACGGACACCCGTTCGATGACTGTGCACGCTACCTTGGGTCAGATCGCAAAGTCGGGGACCTGCTGATCATCGGTAGCTTCTGCTCCATCGGAAGTGGCGCCACGTTCATGATGGCGGGCAATCAAGGGCACCGGAACGATTGGGTCACCACATTTCCGTTTTTCTACATGCAGGAAGAGCCTGCGTTTGCCGACGCCTGTGACGCATTCGAACCTGCCGGCGACACGATTGTCGGGAGCGATGTCTGGATCGGTTCCGAGGCGATGATTATGCCAGGCGTCCACATTGGTCATGGTGCTGTGATCGGAAGTCGCGCTCTCGTAACGAAGAATGTAGAGGCCTATACGGTCGTCGGCGGGAATCCAGCGAAGCCGATTCGAAAGCGGTTTTCGGACGGCGAAATTGAAATGCTTCTAGAGATGAACTGGTGGGACTGGCCGCTCGAACGGATTGGCAAGTCGATGAAGTTGTTCTGCTCGACTGATATCGCAGCACTGTATGAGCACTGGCGGGAATCATCGCTGTCCGGACGCTGATGCAGCGCTCGCGGCAGTGCCTCTGATTGCCCGCGTTGGACAACGCGCCCCGTCGCCTCGGGGTCGAGACATGCCGAACGCATGAGGCAGTGAGCGGCCAGTTACGGTCAGCCACGTAGCGTTGGTGACTGGCCGGTTCGGCGGCGACATGAGACACCCACCGTAATACCGTGCGTTCGAGGCTTGTCACGTCGGCGCAACCGTGTCCCGCAAATCGAGGATCTTGGTTGATGAGATACCAGGCGTGCATCGGAATTGTGGTCGCACGCGATCGCCGACTTTCTTTCGGATAGTCGAGGTGTAGCGCAATGATCATTACGTCATTGTTGGCGCCAGCATTTCCTGCCCCACTGTCACCGTCTATCGAAACCCGGCTTGCCTTCCGCCCAGTCACCTTCGCGTCTTTAGTCGACGATACAGCGTGCGTTCACTCATCCCGAGGTGTTGAGCGAGCGCGCTGCGTGTCCCGGAGAACTCCTCTGCGAACCGTACAAGCTCACGATCCGTAAGCTCGCCGCGTGTCGAAAATGAGGGTGAGCCCGTGCTGTTGCCCAGATGCGCCGACTCCGCCGCCACCATGTCATCCGGCAGATGTTCGATCCGGATCACCCCGTCGTCGGCCAACAGGCAGGCGCGGTCGAGCACGTTGCGCAGTTCCCGGATATTACCCGGCCAGGAATAGGCATGGAGCCTCGCGAGCGCGTCCGATGCAATGCTGAACTTGCGGCCCGCAACGCCTTGTGTGCTATCGATACGCTGGAGTATTGATTCGACGAGCAGCGCGATATCGTCGGGGCGCTCGCGCACCGCCGGCAGGTGAATCGGAAATGCACTGATGCGGTAGTAGAGGTCCTGGCGGAACCGGCCGTCGTCGATCATTTCCCGCACCGGTTTGTGCGTCGCTGCCACGAGTCGGAAATCCGCGCGCAAGGTCTCGATGCCGCCGACCCGGCGGAACGTGCCGGACTCGATGAGCCGCAGCAGCTTGACCTGCATTGACAGTGGCACATCGCCGATTTCGTCGAGAAACAGCGTTCCGCCTTGCGCGGTCTCGACGAGACCCGGTTTGCGCGCGGCTGCGCCAGTGAACGCCCCCTTTTCATAGCCGAAGAGTTCGGTCTCGAACAAGGCCTCCGTGATGCCGGAGCACTCGACAACGACAAATGGGTGTTGCGCTCGCTCGCTTGCCTCATGAAGGGCGCGCGCGAACAGTTCCTTGCCGGTGCCGGACTCTCCGAGGAGCAGGACCGGCAGCATTGAAGGCGCGACGCGATGCAGCGCCGAGATCGCCGCGTTGAACGCCGTCGAGCGCCCGACCAGGCCTTCCGCGCTCGGCTTGGCAGATGCGCCGCGCACCGTCGAGAGCCGCTCGACGTATGCCACCACCTCCCGCTGTGCATTGAAAATCGGCCGCAACTCGACATCGACATGCTCCGGCCCGCGAGGCGTGTGATGAATATGCAGCACGCGGTCGGGACCGCGCAGTTCAAATGCCCGTTTCATCGGACAGTGCTCGCCCGCCTGATCGCAAGGGACGTCGTAGTGATGCGAAACCTGGTAGCACTTGCGGCCGAGGTGAGGCTGGCTGGCGACGCCGAACTGACGTTGATAGGCGGTGTTGGCGGCAAGGATGCGGTACTCGGGATCGAGCACGATCATCGGTTGAGCGTCGTGCTCCAGATATGACACGAGTGCATCGACATCCAGCGCTCGAGGCGGTTCGTCCGGCATCGTCGCGACGGGCGTGATCGGTATGAATGACTTTGGGGATTTCACGGCGGCGGCTCCGGTAAACCTCACTATACGTCGACACTGCCATAACTGCCATCTGACTGCCAGAACTGGCAGTCTTCGCTCGCTGCTGGCCGTCCGAGGACGGCATCGCCCAATCCGAGTAGATAAAAATATTGATGAAAATCAACAGTTTATATGCCTTAAGTCAGATGGGAATGACGATGGCACGGTTCTTGTACTGATTGCCCCGACCCTGCCGCATTGGAAGCCCCATTTTTTGAGGAGAGGATGTTGAATACCACGAGCCCTATGCAGGTCGAAGGCTTCTTCGACCCCGGCACCTGGACGATCAGCTACCTGTTGCTGGATATCCGCACGGGCGACTGTGCACTCATCGACAGCGTCCTTGATTTTGACCCGAAGTCAGGCCGGACCTCCACGACGACAGCCGACAAGCTCATCTCGCGCGTTCACGAACTTGGCGCGAAGGTCCAGTGGCTTCTCGAAACCCACGTGCACGCCGACCATCTGTCCGCCGCGCCCTACCTCAAGGAAAGACTCGGCGGAACGATTGCGATCGGCGCGCAGGTGACACACGTACAAGACGTGTTCGGCAAGCTTTTCAACGCCGGCTCGAGATTCGCGCACGATGGCAGCCAGTTCGATCACCTGCTCTCCGACGGCGAAACATTCGCCGTCGGAGCGTTACAGGCGCGCGCCATCCATACCCCGGGCCATACGCCGGCCTGCATGACCTTTGTGGTGAGCGACGGCGCGCAGACCGCAGCCTTTGTCGGGGACACCCTGTTCATGCCCGACTACGGCACCGCGCGCTGCGACTTTCCCGGCGGCGACGCCCGTACGCTCTACCGGTCAATCAACAAGGTGTTGAGCCTGCCGGCGGACACGAAGCTGTACATGTGCCACGACTACCAGCCAGGCGGGCGGCCTTTGCAGTTTGTCAGCACGGTAGCCGAGGAGCGCGAACACAACGTCCATATACGCAACGGTATCAGCGAGGAATCCTTCGTTGCGATGCGCACCGCGCGCGACGCGACGCTCAACATGCCGGTGCTGATGCTGGCGTCGGTGCAGGTCAACATGCGCGCCGGACATATGCCCGATCCGGAAGATAACGGAGTGCCGTATCTCAAGATTCCCCTCAACGCAATCTGAGCCGGTGCACCTAGCGAGTAGAAGCAACAGGAGAAGTCGATGGACATCAAGAAACTGACGGCTGAACTGGCGGTATCACAACAGATTGCCGCATCCGACCTGCGTGCGATCGCGGACGGTGGCTTCCGCGCCGTTGTCTGCAATCGCCCCGATGGCGAAGGTTCCGACCAGCCCAACTTTAGCGAGATCGAGGCGGCGGCCCGTGAACAGGGTATCGAGACCCACTACCTGCCAATCGAGTCCGGCAAGGTCGGCGATGGCGAGGCTGCGCAGTTCGGCGAACTGATGCAGGCACTGCCGAAGCCGGTGCTCGCCTATTGCCGCACCGGGATGCGTGCCGCGACGCTGTGGGCGCTGTCCGAAGCGCCTCGCCGGGCGTTGCCGGACATCGTCGCCGCTGCCAGGGCAGCAGGCTATGATCTGTCTGCGCTGGCGCGGCGTATCGCCAACGGCGGCAAGGTTCCCGTCGAAGTCGCCGTGGCCAGTCACGACATTGTGATCATCGGCGCAGGCGCCGCCGGCGTGGCGGCAGCCGCGAGCTTGCTCGCGCGCGAGCGCAACCTCGACATCGCCATCATCGACCCCGCCGACGTCCACTATTACCAGCCAGGCTGGACCATGGTCGGAGCCGGTGTGTTCGATCCCGAGACCACCGCCCGCGAGATGGCCGCCGTGCTCCCGCGCAAGGTGCACTGGATCAAGGCCGCGGTGGCTGCGTTCGAGCCGGAAAAGAATTCGGTTGTTCTCGAAGGATGCCGGGTGGTGAGCTACAGGCAGCTCATCGTTTGTCCGGGACTGAAGCTGGACTGGCATGCTATCGACGGGTTGCCGGAAACCCTTGGCCAGAACGGCGTGACGTCCAACTATCGCTACGATCTTGCTCCCTATACCTGGCAGCTCGTGCGCGAGCTCAGGGGTGGCCGCGCGCTGTTCACCCAGCCGCCGATGCCGATCAAATGCGCTGGGGCGCCGCAAAAGGCGATGTATCTGTCCTCGGATCACTGGCGGCGTTCAGGCCGGCTCGAGCAGATAGATGTCCAGTTCTTCAATGCCGGGGCTGTGTTGTTCGGCGTGGCCGACTATGTCCCGGCATTGATGGAGTACGTCAGGCGTTACGACATCGCGCTGAACTTCGGCTTCAACCTGAGTGCGATAGACGGGCCGGCCAAGCGCGCGATATTCAGGCGCACACTCGAGAACGGCAGCGTGGAATCGGTGACCAGTGAGTTCGACATGATCCACGTGGTACCACCACAGAAGGCACCGGACTTCATCCGAGTCAGTTCGCTGGCCGATAAGGCGGGCTGGGTCGATGTCGACCAGGCGACGCTGCGCCACAAGACCTACTCAAACGTCTTCGCGCTCGGCGATGCCGCGAACACGCCAAATGCGAAAACCGCCGCCGCCGCACGCAAGCAGGCACCAGTCGTCGCCCACAACGTGCTTGCCGCCCTCGGGAAGGTCCGGGGCGAGGCAGCATACGACGGTTATGGATCATGCCCGCTGACCGTCGAACGCGGCAAGATCGTGCTCGCGGAATTCCTCTATGGCGGGAAGGTCGCGCCGACGCTGCCGACCTGGTTGATCGACGGCAAGCACCCGTCGCGACTCGCGTGGTTGCTGAAGGAGCGCATCCTGCCGCCGCTTTACTGGCAGGGGATGCTCAAGGGGCGCGAGTGGCTGGCGCAGCCTGAACTCGTGGGCTAACGCAGCGGTGGCTCACAACCTATCGGATTCCTCATGCTGACTTCACTTATCCTCGGCGCCATCGTTGGCGCGGTGCTCGGCCTGACTGGCGCGGGTGGCGGCATCCTCGCAGTTCCGGCACTGGTGGCCGGCATGGGCTGGCCGATGCAGCAGGCGACGCCAGTTGCGCTGGTTGCCGTGGCAGGCAGCGCTGCGATCGGCGCGCTTGAAGCATTCCGGCAGCGGCTCGTCCGTTACCGCGCCGCGCTGTTCATGGCCGCAGCGGGTGTGTCGCTGACCTCGCTCGGCGTGCGCCTTGCCCACGCGTTACCGCAACGCGTGCTATTGGCGCTGTTTGCCACCGTCATGCTGGTGGTGGCCGGAAGGCTGTTGTCACAGGCTTTGCGGCGCGGGCGGCCGGACCGTGCAGATTCACGGCTTTGCGTCGGTCGCATGAACCCCGATACCGGCCGGCTGATCTGGTCGTGGACCACCGGGGCCGCACTCGCTGCAACCGGCGCGCTGACCGGGCTGATGACGGGACTACTCGGCGTGGGCGGCGGCTTCATCATCGTGCCTTTGCTGCGCAAAGTGACCAACGTGTCGATGCATGGCATTGTCGCCACGTCACTGATGGTGATCGCGCTGGTCGGCAGCGGCGGTGTCGTCGCGACGATCCTGCACGGCGCGCCGCTACCGCTCGAGCTGACGCTGTGGTTCAGCGTGGCGACAGCGGCCGGCATGGTGGCCGGGCGGCTGGCCTCGCACCGTCTCTCCGCGCAGCACGTACAGATAGGTTTCGGAGGCGTGTTGATCTGTGTGGCGCTCGGCCTGATGGCAAAAGCCGCACTGGGTAGGTGACCCTGGCGCCGACACATTAGAAGTGTGGCAGTCGATCGTCTCATGTCAACTTCGGAACGGACGCTTGGGAAACTCACCTCAAGGTCTCAATCGGGTCGAATTGAGCCGAAGGCAGGCCGCGCAACGACGCCGTGTTTATCCATTCAGCATCAGACCGAGTTCGGCCATGAAGCGGTTATCCGAAAACGCTCTGGAAATCGTCGGCAGTCTACCTTTGGGCGAGCGCGGCGCGCATCCGGCTATCCTTGTCATGGCAACTTTTGAAAGAGCCGGAGACTTGCGATCACGCATATGGGTAGCAAAATAAACAGAGCCGGAAGCGTCGCGAGCAGCACAAATCCACCGCTAAGATCGCCGCCGTCAGCCACGGGATGCCGTGGCTGGAAGAGGCTGTGGTACATGAGCAAGTTAAACAGTGCGCCCCAGGTAATTAGCGCCACGAGAATCCCGACGCCAATCGCCAGCGTGTTCAATGCGCCTTTCTCAATCGCGCTTATTTTGCCTTCGTCGTTCTCAGCCATTGGCAACCCCGAACATCGGTAACAAAACACGCGCATTGTGGCACGGGCTGGACGCGCTGAACGTCTCCTTTCGGACGAAACGAATGTCCCTTCGGGGTCGACAAGGGTCCGTCGGATACCAGTACCGGCAACGGCAGACCGTCCCAACGGACACCCCTTTGTATGACTTCTGTATTCTCGTTGAGGGCA
>NZ_JBNPVS010000077.1:0-25944 GCF_050434225.1 Paraburkholderia sp. GAS32
CCCCGAAGAGTCCACCGGCGCGTCGCGCATCAAGCGCCCACACTTATCGGCTGTTAATTTTTAAAGATCGATTACGCATTCACTACCGGACCAGCGCCGCGCGAGGTTGACACCAACCGTCAACATCACAACCACCCGGCACCGCTTCGTTCTGCGTCGCTGCATCAGCAGCAGAGAAACGAGATTATGGAGAACGGTCGGCACATCGTCAATCCCCTCAGTGCAATTATTTTCAAAAAGTTGAGAGACGCCGAAGCAGTCCACTTCACGGCGCCAGAAAAATACTTAGGTATCCAAGTTAATTATCGGCCAATAACAGCGATCGTGATTTTTTGCAAGCGAGAGGCGCCAATACTAACGAGCGAACTCACGCCGCAAGAAGCGGAGGAGACGGAGGATGCTGGGGGGGGAACACAGGAGGCCGAGGGAATGAGTGAACGAAGGGGCACAGTAAAACTGGAAGGCAAAGACAAACAGGAAGCGCAACCGAGGGGAGTGGCGTTATGAAGTACTCTTCGGCGCGCGCAGCGCCGCCGGAAGAATGACGCCCTTGTCACTGGCGTATGCAGGTGCACGAACCCAGATTCCAGATGCACCACTACCCGTTGCAGGCCACGGTGCCCACTTAGCATGAGCGGTTTGAGCTGCTTTCTTTTGCCTACTTTTCTTTGCAGCCGGCAAAGAAAAGTAGGTGCCGCCCCGCACAGGGGCAACGCCAATAGACCACTAACAAATCAAGGAAAACCACAGCCCCTAGACAAACAACCCCTAAAGCTCCCGCCCAGCACAGCCGTAAACAAGTAATCCCGCCACATATTTAGCCGCCGACCATGGAAAACCAGACAGAAGCCCAAGCCGAAGCTCAAGCCGCGGCCCCAACACCGTCGTTGACTCTGGAAGCCGTACCAGTAGGCACCCCTCTCGACTGGCCAATCGCAGACTCCGACGGCACGCTCCTCTTCGCCGACGGCACCATCCTGGCGACCACGGACGAGCGCAAATTCCTCTTCGACAACTTCCACCCGCACCGCGGCGACCTGCTGGCAAAGGCCCCACAACCGGAGTCCCAAACCGACCACCCCGCCGACACCGCCGGCAACCTCACACTAAAAGACATGCACCTGACGATAGGTGCATTAATCGGCGTACGGTCGCAGCTCGGCAGCGGTGCCCCGATGCATCCATGCCGCATCATCGGCTTCGCGCCCAACCATGCGCTCTTCGTCACGCCGCCACTGCAAGACGGCCGCATCCTCCCGCTGCGCCTCGGTGAAAACATCGAGATCGTCGCCATAGCAAGCCATGCCGTGTTTCGTTTCGTCTGCACGGTCGAGGCCGTGTGCTGCGCCCCATTCGACTTCGTAGTGCTATCGAAGCCCGGTGTGATCCGCCGCCTGCGCGAACGCAAGTCGATCCGCGTCCACGCGCACCTCGCGGTGCGCTTCGGCATCGGCGAAACCGGCGACTCATACGACGGTCTGGGCCTCGCCAAAAGCATCAGCGCACTCGGCATGTCGCTGGCCACTTCGTGGACGCTGCGTGCAGTCGGCGAACGACTGCGCATCGCCTTCTGCCTCAAATCGGCGGAGATGCAAACGGAGATCGAAACCACCGCAGTCATCCGCAACGTGCAGAAAGGCAGTGCGCCGGGCGAGCCGTCGACCCACGGCCTCGAACTCGATCAACTCGACGCCGCGCAGCAGATGGCGATGAAAGTCTTCGTATTCGACCGCCAGGACGACGTGCAGTACTGGTCCAACGGTTTGAAATAAGCGCGCGAAAACGTGCCGGCCGTCGCGCGTGTCGCTCAGACTCAGGCGATCAGTTCGTCCGGCGTAAACAGCGCCGCGCCCCATGCATCGGCAAGTGCCTGGCAACGGCCCAACCGTATCGCCGCTCGCTCGAAGTCGACGAATACCACCTCATCCGCGTGTCGCGGCCGCGTCGGTTGATCGCCACTGCGCCCATCGGTCAGAATCCACAGCCAGCGCTGCTGCGCGGGCTTGCGTCGGACGCTGCGCTCCAGCACCTGCGCGGCATGACGTACGCCGGACGCTAACGGCGTCCCACCGCCCCCGCCCACCGGTCTTAGCCACCGCTCGTTCCACCAGCGCGGCACAGCCGGACCGAAGCGCAGATCGGCACCAGCCCCGCCAAAACACACCAGCGCCGCCTCGGCGCGAGCGGCACTGGCGCGATCGAACAACGCGATCAGCAGACCCTTGGCGAGCGCGAGGCGTTGGCCGCCAAGCATGGAACCGGAGCAATCGAGCACAAAGCAATGCAGCACCCCGCCCCGCGGCGCCTCTCGCGCGAAACGCAGATGCTCGGTGCGCAACGTGTCCTGACGCATTGCGATGAGCGTCGGCAGCCATGCAATGCGCTTGCCCGGCGCACCTTGCAAGCGGCTACGCGGACCTGCGCCGGCACCTTGCCGCCATCGAAAACCGCTGCGCGAGTCAGCGGCGGCACCCTTCCGATGGCTCAGCGTTTTTTTGCGTTGAGCGGAATGACGCCTTTCACCTGCGCGACGCCTGCGGGCTGCGGTGACAAGTAACCCCAATCGCTATCGCCGGCAGCGGCGGCGCTTGACGTTGAATCTAGTGAAGATGGCGAGGACGCAGCATCCGCATCGTCGACAACCTGCCGCGGCGCTTCACTCTCACGTGCGTCGCCACCTGCACGCGTCTCGCGATCGTGGCGCCGATGCATCAGCACCGACTCAGCGACCCGTTCGACATGCTCCGTCGTCACCGCAGCCGCCTGCTCCAGCGCCGCCAATGCCCGCGCCGCGCGCAACATCACGAGATCGGCACGCAACCCATCGACCGCCGCGTCGATGCACAGCGCACTCACATGCGCATGCACGGCGTCGTCGAAGTCAAGTTGCGGCAGCACTTCACGTGCCGCATGAATCCGCTGAACATACGTTTCCTGTTGCTGCGTATAGCCGGCACGAAAACCCTGCGGATCGAGATCGAACGCCAGACGTGCCTTGACGATCTGCTGACGCACCTGTGGCTCAAAACAGTTCTGCAACCCGACCATCAAACCAAATCGATCGATCAGTTGCGGCCGCAACTCGCCTTCTTCCGGATTCATCGTGCCGATCAGCACGAAGCTCGCATCGTGACTATGCGAGACGCCATCGCGTTCGATGGTATTCACTCCACTGGCAGCCGCATCGAGTAACGCATCGACGAGCGCATCGGGCAGCAGATTCACCTCGTCGACATACAGTACGCCGCGATGCGCTTTCGCGAGTAAGCCAGGCGAAAAACGCACCGAGCCATCGCGCAGCACGGTTTCGATATCGAGCGTGCCGATCAGGCGGTCTTCACTCGCGCCCAGCGGCAAATTCACCAATTGCCCTTCGGGTAACAGCTCCGCGAGCGCGCGCGCCGCGGTCGACTTCGCCGTGCCGCGGGGCCCGCTCACCAGCACGCCACCCAGACCAGGATCGATCGCAGCGAGCAGGAGCGCCTGCTGCAATGGCGTCTGGCCAATCAGCGCGGCAAAGGGGAAAGCGAGCCGTTGGGTCGCAGCATTCATGTTTGCATTCCTTCGATCTGCTGCTCGCTCGCGAGCAGATGCTGTTCGACTTGCGCGCGATAGTCGCCGGGCGCCTGCCACAAGCCGCGCTGCATCGCTTCGAGCAGACGCTCGCAGATCGAATGCATGGCGTGCGGATTGTGCCGTTGCAAGAACTCGCGCGTGTCGGCGTCGTTCAGATAAGCGTCGGTGACGAGCGCATATTGATGATCGGCGATCACGCGCGCGGTTGCGTCGTAGCCGTAGAGATAGTCGACCGTCGCCGCGATTTCGGCGGCACCCTTGTAGCCATGGCGTTTCACGCCATCGAGCCATTTCGGATTGACCACGCGCGAGCGGACCACCCGCGCGATCTCTTCATGCAGCGTGCGCACGCGTGGCGCGGCCGGATTGCTGTGATCCGCGTGATAGATCTGTGGTTGAGTGCCAGTCAGGTGCCGCACAGCCGCGACCATGCCACCCTGGAACTGGTAGTAGTCGTTCGAATCGAGCAGGTCGTGCTCGCGGTTGTCCTGGTTCTGCAGCACGACGTCCATTGCGGCGAGACGTGTGCCGAATGCCTGGCGCGCTTCTTCGCCGGCGCTTTTCTGAGTGTAGGCGTAACCGCCCCAGGCCTGATAGGCGTTCGCGAGATCGGCGTCGGTTTGCCATTGCTGCGAGTCGATCATGTCCTGCAGACCCGCGCCATAAGCGCCAGGCCGCGCGCTGAACACGCGCCAGCCGGCACGCTTGCGCGCCTCGGCGGCGTCCATGCCGCGCGCAATCAGCACGTCGCGTTCGCGCAGCACACGCGCGCGGATCGGGTTCAGTTCTTCGGGCTCGTCGAGTTCGGCCACGGCCTGCACGGCGGCGTCGAACAGATGCATCACGTTCGCGAAGGCATCGCGGAAAAAGCCGGATACGCGCAACGTGACGTCGATACGCGGCCGGTCGAAGGCCTCGATCGGCATGATTTCGAAATCGGTCACGCGATGACTGCCTGGAGCCCACTTCGGCCGCACGCCGAGTAAAGCGAGTGCCTGGGCGATATCGTCGCCACCGGTGCGCATGGTCGCGGTGCCCCATACCGAGAGGCCGATCGCGCGCGGATAGTCGCCCTTCTCCTGCAAATGCCGTTCAATCAACTGCTGCGCGGATTTCAAACCGAGCGACCATGCCGCTTGCGTCGGCACTGCGCGCGTATCGACCGAATAGAAATTGCGGCCGGTAGGCAGCACGTCGGGCCGTCCGCGCGACGGCGAACCGCTCGGCCCCGGCGGCACGAAACGCCCCTCAAGGCCGCGCTTCAGGTTCAGCATTTCCTGCGGACCGCAGGCGTCGAGCCGCGGCAATACGTCGTTGCGCAGACGTTCGATCACGCGTTCGGCTTGCGGCAAAGTTCCGCTTGCGGGCGCCGCATCGGACGTTTCATGGCCGCACACTTCACGCAACATCTCAGCCGCCAGCAGTTCCAGACGCTCGCGTGTATCGCCACAATGCCGCCAGGGCGCATCGCTCACCCGCTGCAATACCTCAGGACGTGGACCGTCCCACGCCGCAGCCCAGTCCACCGACAACGGATCGAACAGATGATCCATCAGCAGATCGCGCGCCAACGCGTCGATCAAACCAGCCTTGCCGCCCTGGCCATCGCCGACCGGAAAGCGCCCCAGCGCCAGCAACGTATCGCGCCGCTGCACACCCTCAGGCGACTGCCCGAACGTATGCAAGCCGTCGCGAATCTGCGCCTCCTTCAACTCGCACAGCCACGCATCGACGCGCGTCAGCAGCGCATCTTCATCGTCCTGACCGTTCGGCTCCGCAAGACTCAACTCGTCATGCAGCTTATGCTCGACGATGGTCGCGAGAATGGTGCGCCTCAACAGCTTCGAGCGGCGCGGGTCGACCATCAGTGCTTCATAGTATTCGTCGACCTGGCGCTCGAGGTCCTGCAACGGCCCGTAACTTTCGGCGCGCGTGAGCGGCGGCATCAGGTGATCGATGATGACGGCCTGCGCGCGACGCTTCGCCTGACTGCCCTCGCCCGGATCGTTGACGATGAACGGATACAGATGCGGCATCGGGCCGAGAATCAGATCGGGCCAGCAGGCATCGCTCAACGCGACGCTCTTGCCGGGCAGCCATTCGAGATTGCCGTGCTTGCCGACATGCACGACCGCGTCGATGCCGAACTGATGACGCAGCCAGAAATAGAACGCCAGATACGCATGCGGCGGCACGAGTTCAGCGTCGTGATAGCTCGCGTAATCGCCCTGCTCGCGCGAACGCGACGGCTGAATCCCAACGAACACCTGCCCGCAACGCCAGCCCGCGATCATGAAACGGCCGCGCCGCAGTGTCGGATCCTGCTCGGGTGAGCCCCAACGCGCGTTCAGCGCATTGCGAGCTTCGGCGGGCAACGCATTGAAGTACACAAGATAGTCGTCGAGCGCGAGGCTTTGCAACGCAGGCCGCAAGTCACGCACGACCGGATCGTTGGTCACGCCTTCGGTCAGCTTCTTCAACAGCGCGTCACCGTCGGCGAGCAGCTCGGCCACGCGATATCCCTCATCGCGCAACATGGACAGAATGCCGACCACCGAGGCCGGGGTGTCGAGCCCTACGCCATTGCCGATGCGCCCTTCGCTCATCGGATAGTTGGCGAGGATCAGCGCAAGTTTCTTGTCCGCGTTATCGAGCGTGCGCAGACGGCACCAGCGGCGGCTCAATTCGGCCAGAAAGCCGACGCGTTCGAGGTCCGGTTGGTAGCGGACCACGTCGACTTCGGTATGCGGACAACGATAGGCGAGGCCCTTGAAGCTGATCGCCCGCGTGATGATGCGGCCGTCCACTTCCGGCAGCGCAATATGCATGGCGATATCGCGCGAGTTGAGGCCCTGATTGTCCTTGACCCAATCCTCGCGATTGCCGCCGCTCAGGATCACCTGCATCACCGGCGCGTCGCCGGCGAGCGCAAGCGGCTCGGGGTCATCGATAGCGGACGCGGCGAATGCGGTTGTATTCAGCACCAGCGCGACATCATGTTGCGCGCACAACTGCTGTACGACGTCGCGGCTCATCGCGTCTTTAAGCGAGGTAATCGCGATCGGCAGCGGATTCAGGCCTTGCGCTTCGAGCGCATCGATCAGGGCGTCGAACACGGCCGTGTTGGCCGCTTGCAGATGCGCCTTGTAGAACAGAATCGCAGCGACCGGCGCGCCCTCCCGCCAGCGCGCCTGCCAGTCGGCAATGGTCGGCGTGTCGCGTTCGGGATGGTAGAGCGTCGCGGCAGGCAACGCGCGCGGCAGCGCAGGCTCGCGCCCCCAGCCAAGCGCGCGGTACGCGAGAAAGCGCAGGAACGCCTCGGCATTCTGCGGGCCGCCTTCACGCAGATAGCGCCATAGCTGATGACACAGATCGGCGTCGGCGGTGCTGCGCGCGAGAAGATTCGGGTCTTCCTGCAGATCGCCGGAGAACATCGCGAGCGTCTGCTGCTTGCGCTCGGCGAGCGCGACCACCTGTTCGATGCCGTACGGCCAGTACGCCTCGCCGCCGAGATGATCGACCACCACGACACGCGCATGCTGCAACACGTCTTCGACATAGAAATCGACCGAAGCCGGTTGCCGCAAATACGTGACGTTCGCAAGCCGCACGCTCGGAAAACCCGCGCCCAGACGAGGAAACACGCTCGCGAGCAACGACAGCGTGGTATCCGCGGAGCTGAGCACCACGATATCGGCGGGCCGTTGATCGATCCGGATCACGCCCTGTGTATCGTCGACAAAACCGCCCGGCGTAGTGCGCAGCAGATGCATGACAGGTTACGCCTGTTGCGGCTGGGCGCTGTTCGCGACGGCGCCCAACGCAGCGTCGAATGCCTGTTGCAGCGCGGCCTGGTCGAGGTCTTCGCCGATCAGCACGAAGCGGCTTTGTTGCTCTGCGCCCGTTTCACCCGCTTGCCAGCGCCGGTCGAAATAACTATCGAAACGACGGCCCACGCCCTGGATCACCAAGCGCATCGCCGCACCCGGCAACGCCGCGAACCCTTTCACGCGGTAAATCGTGTTGGTTTCGACGAGGCCCTGCAACGCGGCGATCACGGCTTCGCGCGACGAAACATTCGCGTGCACCACCACCGAATCGAACTCGTCGTGATGGTGATCGGCGTCTTCGGCCGAACCGTGATGGTCGTGGCGCAGATGAATCGTTTCTTCCGACGCCGCTTCAAGGCCCAGCAGCGTATGCAGGTCGAGTTGACCCATCTGCGCGCGCACGATCTTCACTTGCGGCGGAATTTCTTCGCGGATGGTGGCCTCGACAGAAGCCTGCTGCGCGTCGTCGAGCAGATCCGTTTTGTTCAGAATCACCAGATCGGCCGCCGACAATTGGTCTTCGAACAATTCGTGCAACGGCGATTCGTGATCGAGATTCGGATCGGCCTTGCGTTGCGCATCCACGGCGACCGGGTTGTCGGCGAACTGGCCGCTCGCCGCGGCCGGGCCGTCAACCACGGTAACGACCGCGTCGACGGTAAAGCTATTCTTGATCTGCGGCCAGTTGAACGCCTGGACCAGCGGCTTCGGCAATGCGAGGCCGGACGTCTCGATCAATACATGATCGATCTGCTCGCGGCGCTCCACCAGCTTTTCCATCACCGGGAAAAACTCTTCCTGCACGGTGCAGCACAGGCAGCCGTTCGCGAGTTCATACAGTTGCCCTTCGGTTTCGACGCCGTTTTCATCGCAGCCGATGCCGCAACCCTTGAGGATTTCCCCGTCGATGCCGAGTTCGCCGAACTCGTTGACGATCACCGCGATGCGCTTGCCGCCCGCATGCTGAAGAATGTGCCGCAGCAGCGTGGTCTTGCCGCTGCCGAGAAAGCCCGTGACGATGGTGACGGGGATCTTGCGCATTTGAGTTTGCATCGTGAGGTCCATCCGTAGGAGCTGCTCGTGCACGCCGGCGCATTGTGTACAGGTTGGGCAAACGGGGCACATGCCCCAAACCACGACATTAACCAGACACGGGGACGAACAACGGCGTTGCCGAGGCAACCGAAAAACAGAAAACGAGAATGAGGTCATGAACGCGCCACCGCATCCCCGCGATGGTCGTTCTTCGTAGTCTGGCCGGTATCCGGGCTGGCGAAAGCGCCGCTTCCCCTTCCCGGACGAGTGGTTTCTCGCCCAGTGGTTATATGCCGACGCGGCCTTGCGCGTGGACATCGAAGCCGGCTCCGCGGCGCTCTTGAACGCACCGCTTTTCGCTTACCGTTGCGGGGGCAGCACAGGTTGACCCGGTCCATTGCAGGTGGGCACCCTGTTTCCCGTTTAACTGCATGCGCACGAGCGCGCACGCGAGCACCAAAGTGCGTGCGAGTGTAGGCCGAGCGCCCCGTGCCGTCAAGGAACCGCGGGCTGCGGCAAGGCCTTTCCACAGTGCCGGCGCGGCCCGCCGTGTGCTATCGTATGCGCGCGTTTGGTGCCCGCATATGCGTTCACATGTGCAGTTAAACGGGAAACAGGCCGCGCTCGCTGCGCTCAACCTGTGCTGTCCCCGCAACGGTAAGCGACCTGCGGTGCTTTCGCATCGCGCATGCGTTTTTGATGCCACTGTCCGACGAATCCGGACGGGAAGGCAAAACGCATGAGGCCGCCAGCCCGGATACCGGCCAGACGCGGAGGCAGCGAACGTCACGCTGCCGGCCGCCGGAATCCGCGAGGGACGGATGTGAAGGCGCTGAAGCACGACGTCGCGCGGCCGTTGGCGTTTCCCTGTGAGAAACGCGGCGAGCAGCGTTATTCGTCGCGCGTAATCCGTAGCACCGCATGACCTCAATTTCCGTCGCCTCCGGCCTCATCGAGCCTCATCCGTTTCCGTTTATCACGACATGGCGCACGCCATGCACGCCGCAATGAGCCGCGCCTGGCTGATCGGCGCCGGCCCCGGCGATGTCGAACTGATGACGCTCAAGGCAACGCGCGCGTTGGCGCAAGCCGATGTGGTCCTGGTCGACGATCTGGTGAACCCCGACGTGCTGCAGTTCGCGCGCGCCGACGCGCTGGTCGTGTACGTCGGCAAACGTGGCGGGCATCCGTCGACGCCGCAGGCCGGCATCGTCGCGCAAATGCTCGAACATCTGCAGGCGGGACGCAGCGTCGCCCGTTTGAAAGGCGGCGATCCGTTCGTGTTCGGCCGTGGCGGCGAAGAACAGCAAGCGCTACATGCCGCGGGCATCCGCGTGGACGTGATCAACGGCATCACCGCCGGGATTGCGGCGCCCGCGGCAATCGGCATTCCTGTGACGCATCGCGATCACGCGCAAGGTGTGGTGTTCGTCACCGGACACGGCGCCGGCAGCGGCGAGCCGGACTGGGCCGCGCTCGTCGCCACGCGGATGACGCTGGTGATTTACATGGGCATGCGGCGGCTGAACGAAATCGTCGACGCGTTGCTCGCGGCCGGGATGAGCGCCGATACGCCGTGCGCGGCGATCGAATCGGCTACGCGCCCCGAGCAACGGCATGCGCTCGCGCGGCTCGGCGAGTTCGCGGATACGGTCTCGCGCGCCGGGCTCGGCTCGCCGGCGATCGTGGTGATCGGCGGTGTGGCGTCGCTGGCGTTGGCGCGGCATGCGGTGAATGTTGGCAGCGAACCCCGCGGACACGCAATGAAAACGCTAACGGTCGGTATCGGTTGTCGTTTGCACAGCTCCGCCGAGGAAATCGAAACGGCTGTACGTGCCACGCTCGGCTCGCATCCATTCGACGAAATCAGCACGATCGCCTCGGTCGACGTCAAAGCCCAGGAAGCCGGCTTACTCGAATTCTGCGCACGTCATGCGCTGCCGCTGAAGCTGTTCAGCCGCGAGCAAATTGCGGCGATCTCCGTGGACGATCCGTCGGCGGCCGCACGCGAGCATCTCGGCATAGACGGCGTCTGTGAGCCGTGCGCCTTGCTCGCTGCGGCGGCCGAATCTGGTGCAGCCAGCGTACCTGGTGCGGCCCATGCATCGGTTGGATCAATTACCCCAGTTGCCTCGTCTGCAGCCGACACCCCCAACGCACGGCTACTCGTGCGCAAAACCGTACACGCCGGCGTCACAGTCGCGATAGCATCGACCACCGCCCGCCCCGCCCGCGAACACACAAACACCGACGCTCAAGAACAGGACCTCCCATGAAGACCGATCCCGAATCCCATCAGCGCATGACCGAACGCCGGCGCGAGGGCCATGAGAAAAAGCAGGCCAGCGCCACCGTCGAAAAAGGTCTGCTGATCGTCAATACCGGCACCGGCAAAGGCAAAACCACCGCAGCGTTCGGCATGGCCGTGCGCGTGCTCGGGCACGGCATGCGCCTCGGCGTCGTGCAATTCATCAAGGGCGCGCTGCATACGTCGGAGCGCGACTTCCTCGGCGCAATCGCCAATTGCGACTTCGTCACGATGGGCGACGGCTACACCTGGAACACGCAGAATCGCGACGCCGACATCGCCACCGCGCGCAAAGGGTGGAACGAAGCACGTCGCATGATCGAAAGCGGCGACTATCAGATGGTGATCCTCGACGAACTGAACACCGTGCTGAAATACGAATACCTGCCGCTCGACGAAGTACTGTCGGTACTGAACGCGCGCGCGGCGATGCTGCACGTGGTGGTGACCGGCCGTCACGCGCCGGACGCGCTGATCGAAGCCGCCGACCTCGTCACCGAAATGCGCATCGTCAAGCACCCGTATCGCGAGCAAGGCGTGAAAGCGCAGCGTGGCGTGGAGTTCTGAGCGATGTCCGCGTGCCCCGCCCTGTTCATTAGCGCGCCCGCGTCGGGCCAAGGCAAGACCACGATTACCGCGGGTCTGGCTCGCTACCATCGGCGACAGGGGCGACGCGTGCGCGTATTCAAGACCGGCCCCGACTTTCTCGACCCGATGATCCTGGCGCGTGCCAGCGGGGCGCCAGTCCTGTCGCTCGATCTGTGGATGGTGGGTGAGTCGGCCTGTCGCAATCTGCTCGCGCAGGCGGCCGCCGAAGCGGATCTGATTCTGATCGAAGGCGTGATGGGTCTGTTCGACGGCACGCCGAGCAGCGCAGATCTGGCAACCACATTCGGCGTGCCGGTACTCGCGGTGATTTCGGCGAAAGCCATGGCGCAGACCTTCGGCGCGGTCGCTTTCGGCCTTGCGCAATTCAGGCCGGAGGTACCGTTTTACGGCGTGCTCGCCAATCGGGTCGGTTCGCCAAGGCACGCGCAAATGCTTGAAGAGACTTTGCCGCCGGACCTGCGCTGGTGCGGGCACATCAGCGGCAACGACGAGATCGAGCTGCCCGACCGCCATCTCGGCTTGCATCAGGCGGCGGAGATCGACGATCTTGACACACGTCTGGATCGCGCCGCCGATGCGCTCGCGCAAACCGCGCTGGCCAAATTGCCGCCGCCGGTCGAATTCGGCACGCCTATAGAAGAAGCACCGCCGCGTCTTCTGGAAGGCAAGCGCATCGCCATTGCGCGCGATGCCGCATTCTCGTTCATCTATCCGGCCAACGTCACGCTGTTGGCGACACTCGGCGCGCACATCGATTATTTCTCACCGCTCGCCGATGAAGCGCTGCCGGAGCATGCCGACGCCCTGTACCTGCCAGGCGGCTATCCCGAACTGCATGCGGAATTGCTCGCCCGCAATCTGCGCAGTGCCGCAACGATTCTCGCGCATGCTGCAGCAGGCAAACCGGTCGTCGCCGAATGCGGCGGTATGCTCTACCTGCTTGAACAGTTGACCGACACGGGCGGCACCACAACGCCGATGCTCGGCCTGCTGCCCGGCCATGCAACAATGCAAACGCGCTTCACCGCGCTCGGCATGCAACAGATCGACAGCCTGCACGGTTCAATGACCGGCCACACATTTCACTACTCAAAGCTGACGACGCCGCTCACGCCGCTGCGTTCAGCCACCCGGCCAAATAACGATGCCCCCGGCGAGGCCGTATTCCGCGCCGGCTCGATCGTGGCAACCTATATGCATGCTTATTGGCCCTCCAACCCGGCCTTCACGGCCGCCCTGTTCCATGGCGAAGCCTTTTAACGATTCCGAACGCGAAGCCGTCTACCGCGCGATTTACGAGCGGCGCGACATGCGCCATTTCGTGCGCGACCCGGTTGACCCTGCCGTGCTGCAACGCCTGCTCGATGCGGCGCATCATGCGCCGAGCGTCGGCTTCATGCAGCCATGGCGCATCGCGCGCATTACCGACCCGGCTTTGCGCACGGCGCTGCACGCGAGCGTCGAAAGCGAACGCCTCGCCACCGCCGACGCACTCGGCAAGCGTCGCGAAGAGTTCATGAAGCTGAAAGTGGAAGGCATGCTGGAATGCGGCGAACTGCTGGTGATGGCGCTGATGGACGGCCGCGAGCGTCACATCTTCGGACGCCGCACCTTGCCGGAAATGGACCTGGCTTCCGTGGCGTGCGCGATCCAGAACATGTGGCTGGCCGCACGGGCGGAAGGTCTGGGAATGGGCTGGGTGTCGCTATTCGACGTCGACACGGTGCGTACGCTGCTGCATATGCCCGAGGGCGCACGGCCGGTGGCGATCCTGTGTCTCGGCCACGTCGATCAGTTCTATAGCGAGCCGATGCTGGAAACCGAACGCTGGGCGAGCCGCATGCCGCTCGCCGATTGCGTGTTCGAAAATCGCTGGCCGGCAGACGACAAAGCGCCGGAATAACGGGGGCGCAGACCTCTGACTGCTACGGCTGAACAGGCTTGACCGAAACCACATCCGGCACGCCGCCCGCCTGATCGGTTCGCAGTTTCACGCGCCAGTCGGGCGGCGCATCGAACGGAAATTTTGCCAGCGCGCTTTTCACCAGCACCGGCATCGCATGCAGCGGGTCGGCATCGCGATCGCTGCTGGCCGCGCTCACCTTGTAGACTTCCTGTCCGCTCGACTGCTCGAAAAACCGCAGCGTCAGCGCGTGCTGATAAGCGCGTCCGCCGAATAGCGAAAACGGCGGTTCGGGCGAGCGTTCGCACACGCCTGGCGCGCAGTCCTTCGCGCCCACGCCGATTGCGGCCGGCCGCGTGTCATACGCAATCGACAGCAAATAGTGCGCGGACTTGCCCGCCGAATCGGTGAAGCCGTTCTTCGCCAGCTCATCGCGCAGCATCGTTTCAAATTGCGGATGATCCGCGCTGACATCCTGCGACGGCATGCGCGCAATCGTATAGGTGCGCTCGCCCTGCAGCACGGCCGAGGGATTCGCCGTGTGCACATCGGCGTTCAAACCGGCGCATCCAGTCAGACTCGCCGCGGCCAGCGCAGCACAGATCAATATCGCTTTCACCGGCTTCTCGCTTCGATAAGATGAGTGTTCATAGTCATGAGCGTGGCATTGTGGGCACGTCGGCTTGCGCTTCGTCGAGTGCCGGCAGGGAAATCGTAAACGCGGTCCCCTTGCCCGGCGCGCTGACCACCTCGACATCGCCGCCATGGCGCGTCACGACGGTCTTGACGAATGCCATGCCCAATCCGGCACCGCCCACTTCCGGCCGCTCCGTCTCGTGAAAGCGCCGGAAGCGCTCGAACAGGCCCGCCTGCTGCTCCTCGGGAATCCCATAGCCTTCGTCGCGAATCGTGCACGATACACGTTTTGCCGCAGCGGGCGCGGCCATCTGCGTCAGGCCGCGTGGTGCGCTGAGACAGCCGACGCTCTTCAGGCTGCACGTGATCCGCGTATCCGGCGGACTGTACTTGACTGCATTGTTCAGGATGTTGACGAGTGCACGCGTCATCAGCGAGCGGTCGGCGCAGATCCAGTGGCCGTCGTCGGCATCGGTCCCGCCGGCCGTATCGGTTTGCAGCGTGATGCGCTTGGCGTGGGCCTGCGGCCAGACTTCGTCGCTGGCGTCGATCAACAGCTCGGTCATGCTCACCGGTTCGAGCACATAGGTTTGCGATTCGGCGCGCGCGAGTTGCACGAAATCGTCGGCGAGCGTCAGCGCACGTTGCGCATAACGCTCGATGCGTTCCAGCAGGCCACGCGCGAGCACCGGCTCGCTGCGCGCCCGCTCGATCTCCACCAGCGCCAGAATCGAAGCCTGCGGCGAGCGCATATCGTGCGACAGCAGCCGCAACGCGTCTTCCCGTTGGCGCTCGGCCGCGTGCAAGGCCGATACGTCGACCAGGCCCGCTATCCAGCCCGTCGTCTCACCTTGCTCGTTCGTGCAATTCGCGTAGCGCAACAGATGGTCGCGCTCGTGGGCGTCGCGCACCTCGACGCCTTGCGCCATCAGCTCGGCGAACTCGCCGCGCGCGGGATCGAGCAGCGCCGGCCACTGAGCATGCGCGAGGAGATTGTTCTCGGCGTCCGACGCTGCGCCACTATCGATGGTCTTGACCAGCGTCAGGCCGCCCAACACGGCCCGCATCGGCCGGCCCTCCGGCAGCGGTGCGTCAAGACGCGCGAAATGCGCCTTGGCGGCATGGTTCGCAATCAGCACGATGCCTTCCACGTCGCTCACCAGGATCGGCTCGGGCATGCTGTCGAGGCTGTCCCACACGAAGCGTTTCATGTCCTGCACGCGCTGCGCCGCCTGCGCCATCAGCGCCATATGCTGCTCCAGCACGTCACCGCCGAACTCGCGGCGGCGCTGTGGTGTTTCCGGCAGGAGGTGCGGCTCGTCGGCGAGGCGTTGCAACTCTTCGCGCAGATAAGCCATCGTCATTTCGAGGCGCCGCCAGTTCCAGATCGGATACACCACGATCAAACCGGCGATCGCCGGCACCGGCGACATCCACAGCCGCGCGCCGTATAGCAGCGCCGCGCTGCCGACGGTGGCAAGCGCGCCCAACGCGACGGTCAGCAGCAACGAACGTCGCGGCGACAGCACCAGAAAGCCGGCGAGCAGCGCGGCGAGCGGCGCCAGCGACACCGCGAACAGCACCCAGGGCTCGGCGGGCTCGAGCTCGCGACCGGTCAGCAGCGTATCGAGCACGTTCGCGTGGATATAGACACCGGGCAGCGGCCCCAGCTCACCGGACACCGGTGTGGCAAAGCGGTCGTACAAGCCGGACGCGGTCACGCCGATCAGCACGATGCGTCCGTGCAGCTTGTCCGCGGGGACATTGCCGGCGAGCACATCCGCAAAACTCAGCTTCGCGTAGTTCTGCGCGTTCGGACCGAAAGGGATCAGGAAGCGGCCCTCGCCTTCATTATGGTCATCGGATTGGGCCGCCGCCTCGCCGGACGACGGCCGGTGCGGCCGCTCGTTCAGTTGCAGCGCGCCATGCTCGACGGCCTGGGCGACCGGCACCATCAGTTGCGGCCAGCGCGAATTCGCGTCGCCCTCGAACCGCGCGACGCTGCGCACGATGCCGTCGCTATCGACTTCAAGGTTGATATGCCCAAGCCCGGCTGCGGCATGCACGAGCGGCGCCACCGGCTCGACCGCGACGCGCTGGCCGGCGCCGTCCGGCGGGGTCAGCAGCATCGGCAGATAGGTGGGGCTCAGGGCGACCGCGCGGGCGAGTTCGGTGTCTTCCGGATTGGCTTCGGTAAACAGCACGTCGTAGATCACCGCGGCGGGCTTCGCCTTCGCAATCTGTTCGAGCAGCCTGGCGTGGGTGCTGCGCGGCCATGGCCAGCGGCCAAGCTGCGCAATGCTGGCGTTGTCGATTTCGAGCACCACGATATCGCGCAGCAACGGTTGCGCGCGCAGACTCAGAAACCGGTCGTAGACCAGATGATCGACGCCGGCGGTCAGCCGGCCGAGCGAACTGAGCAGAATCACCACAATGCCCAGGCAGCCGATCGCCACCCATTCGAGCAGGAAGCGGCGGCCGGCACGCCGTCCGAGGCGGGCGCGCGGGTCGAGGCTCAGGCGCGTGTGTGTGGTCGGCAAAGCGTGGCGTGGTTGAGAACTAAGGAACGGGTCGATTGTCGACCCGGCCCCGTGAATCTACCAGCGTCAGCGTGCAAGCGTAAACGAGCGGACCGCGCTGCTCTTCTCGTAGAAGCGGCCGTTTTCGAACTGCTCGGCGACGATCGACCAGTAGTAGACGCCGCCCGGCAGGTCGCTCACCACAATCTGGCCGCCCGTCAGATCGGTCCTATCGACGAGCGGATGGCGCAGGTCGGCGGTCGTGGCCAGCACAAAGCGAAAGCGCGTCTCGACCGTGGAACGGCTGACGAACCAGCGGAATTCGTAGTCGCGGCTGCCGGCGCGCGGGCCTGCCGACGCATCCAGACCCAGTTGGCGCCGCTCGAAACCGTAAACCTGCGGCAGGCCTTCGAGTCCGTTCGCGTCGATCGCGGCGATACGGACGAAATACGTACCGTCGGCCAGATCGCCGAAGTCCGCATGCGGCGCACTCACGCGCAGATCGCGAATCAGGTCGAGCTGATCGGCATCGCGCGCAATCTGTACGCGATAGGCCACGGCGCGCTCGGCGGGGACGAGGTCGAAAGCGACCGTTTTGCCGTCCTGCACTTTTGCCGGATCGGTAAGCGACGGCGCGGCCAGCAATTCCACCGGACCGCCGATCGCGCCGCCGGCCCGCGTGATACTGCCAAAGCGCGCCTTGACGAGTTGAGCCGACGCCTGCAGCGGCACGCCGGGTGGCGGCGCGGAGATCCGGCCATCGACGGCGGCCGGGTCGACGCCGACCGCGCCGTCCAGCACTTCCACTGCCGTGGTTTGTGCGTCGCCGTCGTAGGCGACCTTGAAGCGCGTACCGCGCACGCCCGCCACAACCGATGGCGAGCGGATCTGGAAGCGGTCGTCCTTTTTGGTGGCATGCGTGACCTGGCTCTCGACTTCGCCATGCTTCAGATCGAGTACGCGATCGCCCGCGCCGGTCAGCACGGTGCGCCGCAGCGTGCCGATATCGAGCACACCATTCTGCGACACCGTGATGTAGGAGCCGTCCGACAACTCCAGCGTGACAAAGCCGTTATGGCCGGTGCGAATGCGGTCGCCTTCGCCGAGCGTCGTGCCCGCCGTGAGCGGTGTAAAAGGATTCTTGCCGAAGGCGTGCTCCGCCGGACCGCTCGTCGCGATCACGCGCGCCGACTCGGGGTCCTGTCTGAGCCTGTCGGCCGGCAGACGCAGCGTGATTCCGGCCGGCAAGCGGCGTGGCGCGGGCACATGATTCAGGCGGCTCAACATGGCCCAATCGCCGGAGTCGCGCAGATAGCGGCCGGCGATTTCGTACAACGTGTCGCCGTCGTGGGTCACGTAGGACACATAGACTGGCGCCGCCGTTTTGCTACGTGGCTTCGGCGCGCGCGACGATTGCGCATCCGCCGACACCGGTACGAAGCACGTCATTGCAATCAGGCCGGCGGCCAGCATCGCGCCGGCGCGCCAGCCCGGCGAACCTGCGCGGCCGGGCGCTACCGCATCGAAAGCAACCGTCACGCATCCCCCGCTTCGGGGCGTTCTTCGGCGGCCACGGACGGCGAGCCGGATTCGATCCGCTCGAGCCGGTACCCATAGCCGTAGATCGGCGTCAGACGATAGCCATATTCCGGGCGCAAGCCGAGCTTGCTGCGCAGCATCGACACGTGCGTGTCCATCGTGCGCGACGGAATGTCCGTCGCCTGCTTCCAGATCACGTCGAGAATGTGCGCGCGCGACAACGGCCGGCTCAGATGCTGGAACAGCAGCAGCGCGAGTTCGAACTCCTTCTGCGTCACGGCGACGGTCGCGCCGCGCACCACCACGTGCTTCGCGCTCAGATCGAATTCGAATTCGCCGAAAACTTCTTTCGCCGCAGACGGCTTCAGGTGGTACGCCCGGCGCAGCAACGAGCCGACACGCGCCAGCAGGACCGCCGCGGAGACCGGCTTGACGACGTAATCGTCCGCGCCGGTGTTGAGGATCGAAGTAATATCGGTTTCGCGACCGCGGCTCGTCATGAACAGGACCGGCAAGCGTTCGGAGAGGCTTTCGCGCACCCAGCGCAGCACCTCTTCGCCCGACATGTCGGGCACGTTCCAGTCGAGCACGAGCAGGTCGAAGGTCTGGCGCCGCAATTGCCGCACCAGTTCACGGCCCGCGCCGTAAGCATGACAAACGTGGCCGGCCGCCGACAGCGTTTGGCAAACAAGGTCGGCTTGAGCCGAATCGTCATCCAGGACTGCAATTCTCATAAAACCCCGCAACGCGACATCGTCCTTCGTAACTGTTGGCCGGTGAGCCGGCAGATGGCCGGGATGGCGGTGCGAACACCGACGATCCAGCTTCCTGTTTTCATCTTCGGCCGCACTGTTTTTCGATTAACGGTCCTTTGCCTCGCGCCCTGTTCAGTTCTGCCGCCCCACTGTCTCGAAATTAGCGCGCATTTTTGGCTTTAACGCGCTGATTACCGAGGGGGCAGATCATCATAATCGAAAACGGCCGTTCTTTTTCCCGGATGCACTTATGCAGCTATCCGGCCCGGCTCGGCCACTGCGGGCCGTTCTATGGGATTTTCCCCAACGTCTCTCAGGTTCTGCCTGTTATTGAAATCGACCTCAATGGGTCGTTATTCGAGTCGGCTGGTCTCGCTCGCAGAATGGTTGGCCCCGTCTGCCTTTTGTCCTATCGGGCTGTGCCCCCCGGCGCTCAGGAAACAGCGATTTGACAATTTGCGAGTCAGTATAGGAACAGTCTCAAAATAAATCGTTTAAGAATTGTCAAACCGGTTTAAGGATGCGATTGCAGATATACATCAAAACACACAGACACCACAAAAACAACTTTAAAAACAAACGCTTGAGACAGCAATCGGATCAATCAACGTAGTGGCGACGTGCGCTGTCGCGTTGCAAAACTTCGCGGCCAGCGTAACATTTAGCGTAGGTTTTTTTCCAACCGAAGTAGTCCGGAAACCGACATCAGACCCAAGATGAAGTTCGACGCCAGACGAGCCAAGCTCCTCCAGCCGCAACAACATATAGCGTTCGACGACTTCCCCGGCTTACGACTTGAAGCTACGGCGACGCGACGCACTTGGACGTACCGATACCGATCGCCTCTCGACGGTCACATGCGACAAATCAAGCTCGGGGATTGGCCAGCAATGCCTCTCGCCGCCGCAGTCGTTAAGTGGGAGACAAAACGAGGCATCCGTGATACTGGCGAAGAGGCTCTGTCGCATTAACGCAGGCGAGGTAAAATTCGAGGCGGACGAAAACGCTCTGGCCACACGATGAAGAAGACAATGACGCCACGAACGACGCTTGCTCCAGACATCGCTAAGGTTCTGAAGCGGCTGCACTATCCGCTTGAAGTGATCCTGCTGTGTGTGCGATGGTACGTTGCCTACTCGCTGAGTTTTCGCAATCTCGAGGAAATGATGGCCGAGCGCGACATTTGTGATCATTCGACGGTGCATCGCTGGGTCATCAAGGTGGTGCCACTGTTCGAAAAGACATTTCGTAAGCACAAGCGGCCGGTCGGCAAGAGCTGGCATGTTGACGAAACCTATATCAAGGTCAAGGGCTCGTGGAAGTATCTTTACCGGGCAGTGGATAAGGCGGGCAATACCATCGATTTTCTGTTCAGAGCCAAGCGGGACAAGGCTGCTGCGCGGCGCTTCTTCGAAAAGGCAATTGGTCAGAACGGCTCGCCCGAGACCGTAACCATCGACAAAAGCGGTGCCAATCTGGCCGCGCTTAGCGCGGTGAACGTCGAGCGCGAGATGCCCATCAAGGTTCGTCAGATCAAGTATTTGAACAACATCGTGGAGCAGGACCATCGAGCCATCAAACGCAGAACCCGACCGATGCTCGGGCTCAAGGATTTCAACTGCGCGCGCGTCATTCTGAGTGGCATCGAATTGATGCACATGATCAAGAAAGGACAGATGAAATGTTCGGGCAGAATTTCGCTGTCTGCCGCCCAGCAATTTTACTCGTTGGTTTCATAAGCCATCCTCCGCATATCACCTTTGCTTGACCCGCTTTCCTTACCGCGACAGAACCGCCCAATGTGCAGAACGCGCTTCAGGAAGCGGATGCCCTCGGACGTGAAATTCAAATCGATCAACGAGGCTATGACTCTGTCACTAACACAGAAGGTCATTTGCTGAAAATCACGGGTGCGATCTATGATTTGCAGGCGCCGTCGACTTCGACCGTCGTCCAGATCGGGGCCTGGAACAACTTCCTCATCGAGGCCAACGGAGCGCGGATCCGTGTCACGCTCAACGGCCAGCTCGTCAATGACTACCAGAGCCCGCGCGAGCAGACAGGCTACATAGCCCTTCAGGCGCACGATTTTCTTTCGCGAACGCAGTTTCGAAATTTGCAGCTAAAGAAACTGCCGTCGGAACAGTCAGCGGAAACAGAACACCTGCATCCCTGACATGGGCGCTCCGAAAAGGTTTGGCGACGGACTGTTCCGGCCGCTACGCGCGGTCAGATCGGCCACGCCGTGGCCTAAGCGTACGAAAAAATCCGTTTCTTGAGGGCACCCCATCTCCAGCCTTGGAAAAAACTGGGTTGTGTGAGCCATGCGGCAATCCATAACAAAAACACTATGGTATGCAAAAAAATGTTTAACTATCGTGAATATACGTCCGGTCCTATGCTTGGCTCATGCAGTTAGCAGTTGGGAGTCGAATCATGGGACATGCCACTATCACGTCTTGCACTCCTGCGGCGATGCAGGTGCGGTGGCATCTCGGAGTTGGAAGCGAACCGGCTCTCGGCGCGCATCTCGTAACACCTCGCCGCGCATACAGTCACCACGGCATCTATGTCGGCAAGGGCAATGTAGTGCACTACGCCGGACTTGCCCGGTCTTTGCATCGCGGCCCTGTCGAGGAAGTGACGATTGCATGCTTCGCCGTAGGGCGCGAAGTCTGGATCGAGCCGGGTGATCGTCCAGGTTACGCCGACCGGCAAGTTGCAGAACGGGCGCGCTCGCGCCTTGGTGAGGATCGATACAGGCTCCTGACCAATAACTGCGAGCACTTCTGTGCGTGGTGCCTGTATGGCGAAAGCCGCAGCGAGCAAGTGCGCGCGTGCCTGACTTATCCGTGGGCGGCCATGCGCGCAGCGGTGGGCCTGTTCAAGATGTCGATCAATTACTTCGCTGCGATGGTCTGCAACCACGCGGATGCGTTGCTTGACGTAAAAAGCAGCTGCGCCGGCGCCACCGCCAATGAGCGCTTGATAGGTCAGGCGATGTCCCGCCACGCGTAAGCGTACCCGTGTATTTCGGAGCAACGTGACCGACCGTTTCGGGATCCTGACCGGCAATTTGTGGCAAGGTTGTTTTCGTCACCTCGCGATTAAGCGTTGCAAGCCGTCACTTTCGTCTGTGGGCGCCCGTGGCAACCGGCTGGAAACCCAAGCCGTGCGGGCTCCTGATGCTGTTGACCATGCTCTTATAAGGAGGCTGCGGGTTGTGCCGCGCATCAGCAAATGACGACTACCCTTGTTTATTCCCATGCTGCGTGTCTGGAGCATCGCCCCGGCCCTAGCCATCCGGAGTCGCCGGAACGTCTGAACGCCGTGCTGCGCGCGTTGCGGTCGCCGGAATTCTCGTCGTTGGAATGGCGCGATGCGCCGATGGGCACACTCGACCAGGTGCAATTGATCCACGACCGCGGCTTTGTCGATGAGGTCGCGGACATCGCCCCGCAGCATGGCTATATGCCTCTCGATGCCGGCGACACGGTGATGTCGCCGGGCTCGTGGGAAGCCGTGATGCGCTGCGTCGGAGCGGCTTGTGCTGGCGTCGACGCGGTGATGAATATGCAAGCACGCAACGTATTTTGTGCCACCCGCCCGTGTGGTCGCCACGCCGAGCCAGCCAGGGCAATGGGTTTTTGCATTTTCAATCAGGCTGCGATCGCTGCAGCCTACGCTTATGAAGTACACAAGCTGGAGCGCGTCGCGGTCGTCGACTTCGACGTCCATCATGGCAACGGTACCCAGGCAGCCTTTTTCGACCGGCCGGGGCTGTTTTACGCTTCCAGCCACCAGCCACCAGTCGCCTTTCTATCCCGGCACGGGCGCCCCATCCGAGACCGGCGTGAACCACAACATCGTCAATGTCGCGTTGCCCCGTGGCTGTGATTCGGCGCTCTTCCGGGCTCGGATAGAAGCCGGCATGTTGCCGGCGATACGCCACTTCAACCCCCAACTCATCGTCATTTCGGCCGGCTTCGACGCGCACCGACTGGATCCGCTCGCAGGCTTGAACCTCGAGGACGACGATTTCCACTGGATTACCAGTGAGCTGATGCGTATTGCCGATGCGACGTGCGAGGGGCGCATCGTCTCGATTCTCGAGGGGGGCTACAGTCTGGACGGCCTGGCCACCAGCACGGCCGCGCATGTTCGTGCGTTGATGGGTGTTGAGGCCCACCAATTGGGGCGATAGGTGCAGCAATGCGACTGATACAGGCGCCGCCGCTGCTTTGCGGCGGTACCGGCTCACAGACTTCAGTGCTTGCCCCACGTTGCGCGCAGGCCGCAACACCGAAGCGGGTAACGTGTTTGCGAAATACGGCGTGACGGTCGGCATGGGACTCGACGAAGCCGGCATCAACGAAGACCGCGACATGCTGCAGGAGATGCGTCTGGCGTTGCGCGTGCATCGCACGCCCGGCATGGACGACGACGTGCCGACCTGTGCCCAGATCCTGAAAATGGCGAGCGAGGACGGCGCGCACACGACACCGTTCGGCCGAGGAAAGCGGCAGCTTGCTGGGTCCGGGATGGCTGCTTGCGAACGGCATCGTGAAGCCCGACTTCGCGATCTGCGCCGGCTTCTCATTTGCGATTACGACCGCTCACAACGGTTGCGTTCATCTCGAAGGCTGGCTACGAAAACCGTTGCGCTTGCGCTCAGCGATTTACTGAAGGAGCGCGAGGACCGCGCCGTTGCCGATTCGATTTTGAGCGACGGCTGCATCCGCTGCGGGTCTGTGCGCACTTCCGCAGGCGCACGGGTCCGCCCATGATAGCCGCGCCTATGCCGCGCGCGGGACCCTCACCGTCCGGCCCGCGCCTTCCGAAGATGAAGAAGCAGCCTGAACCGGCGCTTGCTGCGCAATGCGCTCGCGCAGCTTGATCAATGCCAGCACCGTATCGATCGTCGGCGTTGCCTCGCCGACCAGCCGGCCCATTTCCTGGACGACAGTAAGCAGCGGGTCGATCTCCATCGGACGGTTGGCTTCGAGATCCTGCAACATCGAGGTTTTGTGGGCGCCGACCGCACCCGCGCCATCGATACGCCTTTCGACATCCACGCGGAAATGCACGCCTAAGCGGTCGCCGATCGCTTTAGCTTCCAGCATCATCGTTCGCGATACCGCGCGCGTGGCCGGATTGCTCGTGATGACGTCCAGCGTCGCGTGGGTCAGCGCGCTAATCGGATTGAAGCAGAGATTGCCCCATAGCTTCAGCCAGATTTCGTCGCGGATAGTGTCGCGGATCGGCGCGTCCAGACCCGCCGACACCATGATTTCGTGCAGTTTCTGGATCCGCGCCGTACGTTCGCCGCCCGGCTCGCCAATCGGGAACTTCTTGCCGTACACATGGCGAATCACGCCCGGTTCGACGATTTCGGCCGCCGGATACACCACGCAACCGATCGCCCGCTCGGGTCCGAGCTGGTTCCACTGCTTGCCGCCCGGGTCGATGCTGTCGAGCGTGGTGTCGGCGAATTCGCCGCCATGCTTGTAGAAATACCAGTACGGGATCCCGTTTACGGCGGTAACGATCGCCGTGTCCGGCCCCAGCAAGGGCTGCATCGCGCCCACCACGCCCGGCACCGAATGCGCCTTCAGCGCAACGATCACGTAGTCCTGCACGCCTAGTTCACGCGGGTCCGCTGAGCAACGCACGTTGACGATACGCTCGGCACCGTCGATCTGCAGACGTACGCCGTTTGCCTGCATGGCGGCGAGGTGCGGGCCGCGCGCCACGAAACTGACGGCGGCGCCTGCCAATGCGAGTTGCGCACCGAGGTACGCGCCGATCGCGCCGGCGCCATAAATACAGATCTTCATCTGTCTCCTCCTGTTTTTAAGGCACGAACGCTGTCGCGTCGAAATCGACATCCGTTTCAACTCCGACGATGCGAATTTTTCCAGGCGGTGCGTAATGCCCGTGCGCCATATCGCGGGCGCAAGCGACGCCGCCGCCGCAGGCTTCGCCGCTTATGCTCGAGCGGGCGTCAACCCAGCGCGATGGCCCGCCAGCGCCTCACGCACGATCTGGCACAACGCCTCCTTGTTCGGCGTATCGAGCACTGCCAGCAGCGCGCGCCGCATGCGCGGCTCCCAGAAGCGGCGGATATGATCGGCGATACCGGCGAGCGCTTCCTCACGGTCCGGCATCGAATCGAAAAAATCGCCGATCCGGTTCGCCATGTCGATCAGATTCTGATTGTCCATGGCTTGCCTCACTTACCCGATGTTGCGTTGGCCAGCTCGCGCTGCTTCAGCAGATCGAGCTGCTCCGTGTTGAAGCGCGAATAGTCCTGCTGCCATTGCGACGGCTGTTCGACCGGCATCACCTGCACCGCGGTCACCTTGTACTCGGGACAGTTGGTCGCCCAGTCCGAGCTATCGGTGGTGATCACGTTCGCGCCCGATTCGGGGAAGTGGAACGTCGTGTAGACGACGCCCGGTTGCATCCGCTCGGTCACCTTCGCGCGCAATACGGTTTGTCCCGCGCGGGATTCGATGCCGACCCAATCGTCATTCCTGATGCCGCGTTCTTCCGCATCGTGCGGGTGGATCTCGAGACGATCTTCGTCATGCCAGCGCGAATTTTCGGTGCGGCGTGTCTGTGCGCCGACGTTGTACTGCGACAGGATGCGGCCCGTAGTAAGCAGCAGCGGGAACTTGCGCGTGACCTTTTCCGGCGTTGCGATGAACTTCGTAATCACGAACTTGCCCTTGCCGCGCACGAAGGTGTCGATGTGCATGGTCGGCGTACCGTCTGGAGCGTCCTCGTTGCACGGCCACTGGATGCTGCCGAGCTCGTCGAGCTTCCTGTACGACACGCCGTGGAAGGTCGGCGTGAGACGTGCGATCTCGTCCATGATCTGCGACGGATGCGCGTAGTCCATTTCATAACCGAGCGCGCGCGCGAGCATCACCGTGACCTCCCAGTCGGCGTAACCCGGCACCGGCGGCATCACCTTGCGCACGCGCGAGATGCGGCGTTCCGCGTTGGTGAAGGTGCCGTCCTTTTCGAGGAACGACGAACCCGGTAGCAGGACGTGAGCGTACTTTGCGGTTTCGTTGAGGAAAATGTCCTGCACGACGATGCATTCCATCGCAGACAATGCCGCCGACACGTGGTGCGTGTTCGGATCGGATTGCACGATGTCTTCGCCCTGGCAGTACAGGCCCTTGAAGGTGCCGTGCACGGCGGCGTCGAACATGTTCGGAATGCG
>NZ_JBNPVS010000078.1:0-24195 GCF_050434225.1 Paraburkholderia sp. GAS32
GTCATCGCCTTCAACGAATCGCTTCATGAGTCACCCGGTCTCAATGAGTTGATTCAGTTTAGGCGATGAGTGCGTTTTCACACAGGCTCGGCCGATCACTGCCTGATGGCGATCGGCAGCACGCGACCCCGTTGCAGACATTCGGTCTCCGGCTCGACAAACGAAAGCAGTCATCCCACATGCCGCTGCAGTGCTACCTAACCGCGGCCGAGAAACTTGGCGTTGTTGGCCTCTGTGAACAACCTCAACGTGGCAATCAACGTTGCCGCCTCGGCTCGGATGCCGGCCTGCGTCCATCCGACAGCAAATTCCTCTTCGCCCGGTTTATATGGATCACTATCGCAACTCGCGATGGCAACGAAACGACTTAGAACGAGTTGCGGCCAACGTTGAGTTAGCTCACCTATTTGCGTGTCGTCTCCCTTGTTCCATTCAACGATCTGATACCCCGAGCGACTGCCTGTTAGTCTCAAATCAGCCCCCTGCAAGGACAAGCGTAGCGATCGACGATCTTTCCACCGATGTCGACTGACCGCTCCCAAACGCACTCGGTCTTACTTTGACGTCGAATTTCAGTAGTCGACCCGAAGCGTACCTTGGGATTTATCGTCGCGGATGAAGTTCTGCCTGCAGAACCTTATGGGGGTAATGTTCAGTAGTTGAAAATAGAGTAATAAATACGATAGTAAAAATAACGCTGGCTATGGCAGAATCGGCGGGATCGGGAACCAGCGGGGGAGGGCGGATGGACCAGCAGGCGATGCGCAGCGATGGCGCTGGGGTGACGGCTGCGGCGACGGCAGGGCGGAGTGTCGATGGCTGACGCGTTCGAACTGGTCGCGCTGGGCCTGCCGGCCGACCTCGCGCCGGATGCACTGCCGGATGCCGTCAAACGCTTCGTGGCCGACTGCTGGCCCGGCATGAGCCGCGCGCAGCTGGGCGCACGCGCCCGCCGGCAGGCCCTTCAACCGTCCCTCAGAGCCGCAGTGGGCAACCCCGGCGCGACCGCGCCGGGTGACACCGGTCTTTTCAGCCTGACACTGCTGGCCGATGGTGCGCCCGTGCGACTCATCGCGCATCTGCGGCGCGTGAAGCCGCGGCGCCAGTCGGCGCGTCCCGTGAAGGCGTCGAAGCCACCCGCCCGCGATCCGCGGCAGGGCGATCTTTTCTGACGGACCCCGAGGAATTGACCATGGGCCGACCCCGTATTGAATGGAGCGACGCGCAGCTGCTCGCGATCATGAATGGCATCGCGGCGATCGACCGGGATTTCCCGCGCGACAACGCGCGCTTTCTGGATGGCCTGATCGCGGAGGTCCGGGCGATTACCGGCCGCGTGTTCGGTGCCACCACCTACAGCCGGCTGCTGCGCGATGTCGCGCCGCAGGTCGGTGTCCAGCGCCATCCGAGTGCCCCGACGGTCCAGCAGGCGATCCTGCGCGCGCAGGCCCTCGCCCCGCTGGCGCAGCCGGGCAGTGCGGAGAACCGCCCGGTCGATCTCGAGCTGATGCGACAGGCGCTGGCCCCGGTGGTGCGCGAGGCGCTCGCACCGCTATATGCCTCGCAGCGCGAGCGGGGGGACGGGCGTGCGGGCGGCGCCGCACCGGATCGAGGTGATGTGAACGCGATGGTGCAACAGCCGCTGCTGCAGGCGGCGCTGGAAGATGCCCATGCGCGGATCCGGCGGCTTGAGCAGGACAATGCGCAGTTGCACCGCGAACTCGGCGAAGCGCATGCGGCACGGGATCTGGCCGGCGAACACGTGAACCGGCTGCTCGGCGAGCTGCACGCGTCGATCGAACGCGCCGGCGTGGGCGCGACGGCCCTCGCGCAGACCGCCACGCAGCTGGCCGGCACCGAGCGGTTTCTCAAGATGCAGAACGATGCGGTGCGCCTGCAGGCGAGCGGGGAGGCGGACGCGCTGCGCGCGCAGAATGGCCAGCTGCGCGAGCGGATTGACCATCTGCTGCTGGAAGTCGACCAGTACCGGCGCACCCTGTCGACCCGGCCGACCGGGAGTCGCTGAGCGCGTGCTCCGGCGCCCATCGGGCCGGTGCGCAGGTTCCTGCCGGCAGCCCGCCGTTCGCGTCAAGGCCGATTCGTGATTACTCCAGTTATCAGATGTGGCGATTTTGCCGCATGCTGCTTTCCGGTCGTCGCCGGAGACCCGGGATCTTGCGGGCAAGGGCAGGGCACGGCGCCAGCGATGTGCTGACGCCCGCCGGCGTCAGATTTGCCCGGGTTTGCCTGAGAGCCGTGCGATGCGGTAGGGTGCGGGTTTCCTTCATCGAACAAGACTGTCCATGAACAAACAGGAACTCGTCGACGCCGTTGCGGCTCGCATCGGCGACAGCAAGGCCGCCACCGGAGAAGCCATTGATGCGGTGCTCAGGGCGATCATGCATGCGCTGACCGCTGGCGCCGCCGTGCAGCTGATCGGCTTCGGGTCGTTCTCGACGGGGCAGCGCGCCGCACGCACCGGACGCAATCCGTCGACGGGCGCCGAAATCCAGATTGCCGCGGCAAGGACGGTCAAGTTCACGGCCGGCAAGGCATTCAAGGATGCCGTCAACGCGTCATGACGAAGGTGGCGATCACGCCCGACGACTACGCCGGGTTGCACAAGGAGGTGGTCAGTGTCGTCGAGTCGGCGCGACGCACGGCGGCACGCAACGTCAATGCCGTGATGACCGCCGCCTATTGGGAGATCGGGCGGCGGATCGTCGCCCGTGAGCAGGGCGGGCAGGTGCGCGCGGGCTACGGACAGGCGCTGATCGCCCGGCTCGCCGAGGACCTGACGCGCCGTTTCGGACGCGGATTCGGCCGGGCCAATCTGGCCAGCATGCGCGCCTTTTATTTCGCCTGGCCGGCGGCGGAGATTTTCCAGACAGTGTCTGGAAAATCGGCAGCCCCGGAAAATGTCCAGACGCCGTCTGGAAAATCGCTGCCGACGAAAGACGTTGTCGACACCATGGCAACAGCGCCTGATTACATGGCGCTCGCCACCCGTTTTACGTTGCCGTGGTCCGCCTATGTGCGCCTGCTTGCTGTGAAGACGGCGGCCGCGCGCGCCTTCTATGAAACAGAGGCGTTGCGCGAAGGCTGGTCGGTGCGCCAGCTCGACCGCCAGATCGGTAGCCAGCTTTACGAGCGGCTGGCGCTGTCGCGCAACAAGGCGGCGCTGCTCAGAAAAGCCGCTGATGCCCAGCCGGGTGATCTCCTCACGCCAGAGGAGGCGATTCGCGACCCGTTCGTCCTCGAGTTTCTCGACATCAAGGACGAGTACTCGGAGTCGGATCTTGAGGAGGCGCTGATCCAGCATCTGGCGGATTTCCTGCTGGAACTCGGCGACGACTTCGCGTTCGTCGGCCGGCAGCGTCGCCTGAGAATCGACGACACGTGGTTCAGGGTCGATCTGGTGTTTTTCCATCGACGGTTGAGATGCCTGGTCATCATCGATCTCAAGGTCGGCCGCTTCAGCTATGTGGACGCCGGGCAGATGCATCTCTATCTGAACTACGCGCGCGAGCACTGGATGAAGCCTGGGGAGAATCCACCTGTCGGTCTGATCCTTTGCGCCGAAAAAGGTGCGGCCGAAGCACACTACGCGCTGGACAACCTGCCGAACAAGACTCTTGCGGCGGAATACCAGACGGTGTTGCCCGATGAGGCGATGATCGTGCAGGAGCTGGAGCGCACGACAGCGGAACTGGAGCGGCGTACCGGCGCTTCGTAAAGTCCGGTCCCGATGCCTGACCGATCCCGGTCATCTGGAGACGAGGCCGCGACCCGGTAACCCATGCAACCACGACGGAGGTAGCGATGAACAGAAGAGGTTTTGTGCGGACGGGCGCAATGCTAGTTGGCGCGGGTCTTACGCTCACGGTCTCCCTGGGGGCGGTCAGCGATGCCGTTGCCAACGAGTCCAACGATTCGAAGCGGCGGGCGATCGATGCAAAGATCCATGGGACCCTGTCGAAGCTATACGCGAACGTCAGGGGTTCCCGGGAATTGGTCGACAAGGCGAACGGTGTGCTCGTGTTCCCATCGGTGATCAAGGTTGGCTTCGTCGCCGGCGGCGAGTACGGCGAAGGCGCATTGCGCGTAGGCGGGAAATCCGTTGGCTACTACAGCACGGTATCCGGGTCATTTGGCCTGCAGGCGGGGGCTCAATCGAAGGCCGTTATCTTCCTGTTCATGACCCATGATGCGCTCAACAGCTTTCGCCGTTCCAAAGGCTGGTCGGTCGGCGGAGAAGGGTCCGTCGCGCTCTTGAAGGTCGGTGCGAACGGTGCGATCGATACGACAACGGCAACCGCACCAGTCAATGCGATCGTGCTGACCAATGCCGGTCTGATGGGAGATGTGTCGCTCTCGGGAACCAAGGTCTCGCGACTCAAAATTTGAGTGCGGCGGTGGCCGTGTTCGTTTTGCGAGGCTTCGAGCGGATTCGTGAGCCGAATGGCGGTTTGCGGGTGCACAGGCGATGCTTGAGCGTCGAGGTGACCGTAGATTCGATGCCCCTTTGTGGCCGCACTGAGCCGGATGACAACCGGCTCAGATCGACCCACTTCAGCCGTTGACGAGTTCCGCTGGAGAAAGGCTGCAATACGGTACAAATCGGCCATATCGCGGGGGTGGCTCTCCTCCACATGGACCGCACTTCGTTATGGTTTCGCTCCCACAAGGAGATATAGCTCGTTAGGTTGGAAATGCACGGAAGTTGTATTTTGGTTGCCGTTACTGATCGTGATCATTGTTGCTTTGATGCCGGCTCCGGCAAGTGCCGAGATAAGCGCATTTGTGAAGTCCGGAGGAAGCGTTGTGCCTTCGAAAGTGGCAATGGCAACGCCACGATTGGACATCGTCCAATCGCGCTGTCTAACCGGGTGCCACCTCCCGGCACCGAAAGCGCTATCTAAGTCATCCGCAAAATCTGAACCTTCCGGGTCAAATATTCTCGATACGATCCCGATAGGGAACGATCCCATTTTGGATAGAGCTTCTGCCAGTTTCTTTAGATTCTCCCCGCTAAGACGCCGTGGCTGTATTTGCGCTTCCAATGCCAAATTGGATGCTTTTAGTTCTTGCGCTTCTTTTTCAAAACCAGCCGCTCTTTCATTTGCCTGGGCGGCCTTTAGGTCAGCACTACCCGCTTTCTCGCCAGCTTCGATTCCTGCTTTTTTTGCATCGGCAACTTGGCCAGCAACAGTTGCCTTGTATCGTTCCAAATCGCGCTGTGCTGCAGCCGCTTCGCGTCTTGCTGACACAACTGCTCCGGTTGTTGCTCCCGCAACAAGCAGCGCAACAAAAGCTGCCAAAGCAAGAGACAGAAGCATTGCGCTGTTTCACCAATCGGACGAATGGCCGGATAGCAAAGAATTCTCCATATTGAGTGCCCCATGACGGTCGAACGGCATTGAAGTAAGTTGTAGTGGTCGACGAGGCACACCGAACCGCTACCTCGCGCAGACATAACCTTAGAGACGGTTTCAAAAAGACTTGAAGGGGCTGTTAACTTCATGGACATGCTGTTAACCTTGGTCGTCGTGACGACGGAGTCAAGGGGATGGGCAAGCCAATAATTGACGACGAATTGTGGAAGCGAATCGAACCCTTACTGCCACAGCCGAAAGCTCGGCGCGAGAAGTATCCAGGTCGAAAGCCGATACCCGATCGCGCCGCTTTGAACGGCATTTTGTATGTGTTGCGCACAGGGTTGCGTTGGCGCGATCTACCTGCCGAAATGGGTTGCGGCTCTGGCGTGAGCTGTTGGCGCCGCTTACGCGACTGGCAGAAAGCAGGCGTGTGGGATCGATTGCACGAACTACTGCTCGCCGAGCTACGCGCAGCTGGCCAAATCGACCTCTCACGCGTGATTCTCGATTCGTCTTCCGTTCGGGCTATCGGGGCGGGCCAAAAACCGGGCCGAACCCTGTAGATCGTGCGCGACCGGGTTCCAAACACCATGTTGCGACCGATGCAAATGGGTTGCCACTCTCGATCATCTTGACGGGTGCCAATCGACACGACGTCACACAATTGTTTCCCCTCATTGAAGCGATTCCACCCATCCGTGGTATCCGCGGTCGACCGTTGCGAAAGCCTCGAGTCGTCTATGCTGATCGCGGATACGACTCCGAAGCACACAGGCAGAAATTGCGTGATAGGGGTATCAAACCTGTTCTCGCGAAGCGCCGCACCGAGCATGGCAGCGGGCTTGGAAAATATAGATGGGTAGTCGAACGTACTCATGCCTGGTTCCATAATTTCCATCGTCTTCGAGTCCGCTACGAGCGCCTTGCCAGGATCCATGAAGCTTTCTTGAAGTTCGCCGCTTGCCTCATCTGTTGGAATACCCTCCAGCGATCTATGCAGGAGCCTTTTTGAAACCGTCTCTTAGCAATTTGGGGGCAATTTTGGCGACCAGTGGCACTAACCGTCCGTGGCCGAATTGAGCTCGACGACGACCGGCTCCGATCGACCGAGGGTGTGTGAAAACGCGAAATCACCCGGTTTTAGGGCGTCGCTTCACCCTTCCCGAGTCGTCACCAAGCCAACACAGCGCGATCTGAAGGTCGAGTTTTTCGATCGGCCCGCTTGACGTGGGTTTTCACACACCCTCGACCCACAGCGGCCCTCCGGAAAGAGGCCGTAAGCTTCGCCGTCCGCTAGGACACGATGTTAGATGGCATCTTTCTCGTTGCCGCGGGGTTTGAGGATTACGCGAGGCCCGCCGTTCCTGAGAAAATCTGGCGCACTATCTGCCGCCACTAGAATGACAGCCAACCGCCCCATCACTATCGACACTGAGCTGAATCCGAAGGCTTCCCATCTGCTCGGCAGGGGCAGCGGCGTTGCAACATAGCCGTAAACATCCTCCAGATTGACGTAAAAAAGTAAATCGAGATTTTTTCGGGTTGCGGGCGCGTACTTCTCTGAAAAGCGCTCCACCTCCTTTTCAACCAGGTCGCAAACCTCAGCATAGGTGATGTCACGAGGTGTCGCTTGCTCGAGAAGATCTTGTGGCACCGTAGCCGCTTTCGCCTTTTCAAGCGCGGCCTTGTAGTCGGCATGGCGGCGACGACCCTTATCGAGGATCTCCTTCACTTCGAAGTTTGCCGATCGAAAACATATATCAGGCGGCTCATCAGCAACAGGCAGAATTTCGGATTCCACAAACGTCACACCCAGATTTCCGAGAAATTCATTTACAACCCAACACTCTCGCTCAGGCTTATTCGCCGAGCTGAAGAAACGTACCGATTCTTCCCGGGCCTTCCGGACGGAAGCCAAGTACTCTTCGTCGGACATTTTGTCGTCGCTCATATACCGCTTAACTTTGTTATCTGGCAACATTTTCGCTGTTTATCGTCTTCGGCTAGGATGCACGAGCGTGGGAAATCTCTCAAGCATTGCCAGGAATATATCTATGTGCCGAAAAAATATCGCGAGTGGTCGTGGAGACAGAGGTGGTGGGAGATATTCGAGAATCGCTATCCTTATTGCTGAGCCGTCGCATCCCATCTCGACGCCAGCGCTCCGCCTCCTCGGTGAGACCGGCGCTCCCCTCGGATTCCCTGCGCGATGACCTGGCCGCTATTCCTTCTGTCGGCGTGGCGCGCCCGTCGTCGTGCGAAGCTCGGTGCGGCGGCCGCGAGGACCGAACGGCCAGACGGCGGGATTGGGGCAGAGGCGCCGATCCGGTCGGCGTCCGAGGACCGCCTGAGGAGGGCCGACTTCGCGAACCGCATAGCCAGCGTGCTTTCGGAGCTCAGCCTGCGCGAAGGCAGGGTGTTCGCAATCCGGGGTGGATGGGGTTTCGGCAAGTCGTCTCTTAAAAATCTAATCACCGAGAGACTCGACGCTAGGAGTGAAGGAGCGGACTGGCTTGACTTCAATCCTTGGCAGTGGGGCGACGGTGACGCGATCGCTCGGGCCCTCTTCGGCCAGATAGCGGATCGTCTCGGGGGCGAGCATTCGAAGGCAGCGCTTGCCCGCGCCGAAGCATTGCGACGATACGGCACGATCCTCACAGGGACCGGCACGCCGCTCAAGGAGGCTGGGAGTTCGAGCCATCTCATCTCGACGGTCCTGACGAACGCTTCGGTGGTCGCTGTCGCCTCGGCCATAGGCTTCAACCTCCCGACGGCAGCGAAGGTGGCGGCCGCTCTCGCCGTCCTCTCGGTCGGCACGCCCCTGCTGGGAGGCGTGCTGTCGCATCTCGGACGTGATCGTGGCGGCGAGCCACTCGACAAGGTACGCGAAGCACTGGAGTTTCGTCTTCGCGAACTCGATCGGCCGCTAGTTGTCTTCGTTGACGATATCGACCGGCTCGAGCCAGAGCAGATCCGGATGCTCCTCCGGCAGGTGAAGGCGAATGCCAACCTGCCCAACATCGTCTTTGTACTCCTGTTCCAGCCTAGCATCGTAGAGCGGGCACTCGACCCGGTTGCCGCCGACGACGGTCGCGCCTTCCTCGAAAAGATTGTGCAAGCCAGCTTCGACCTACCGGCGGTCCCAGTGTCGATCGTACATCGTACATTCGGGGAGGAGCTTTCCGAGCTGGCGGGACCCTACGCGACCGAGGCGAACGGGTTGACGCATACGCGCTGGGGTAACGCCTTCATTGGCTGCATCCAGCCCCTGCTACAAAACATGCGAGACGCGCGCCGACTGATCTCGTCCATCGCCGTGCACTTGCCGTTGCATGCGGCCGGCGACGTGTTCGAGGTGAACATCGTCGACTTCCTTCTTCTGGAGGCGTTCCGGGTCTTCGAACCAGATCTCCACGACGCGCTGTTCCGAGAGAGGGAGCTGGTTCTCCAAGAACGGCGTTTCCAAGGCAATGGCCGGCGGGAGGCAGACAGGGTCGCGGCCGAGGGGCTTCTCGAGACGGTGTCGGAGGAGCGCCGCTCTACCGTCCGGGACGCGCTCAAGGACCTCTTCCCGACTCTCGAATGGGCATTCGGAGGAACGAACTATGGGGATGGCTTCCATCTCAGGTGGCTGGCCGAAAAGCGGGTGTGCTCTCCGCGCTTCTTCCCGCGTTACTTCGAACTCCAGACGGCGGTCGGCGAAATGTCGGAGCGCCGCTTCGTCGAGTTCCTTGATGCGACGGCGACGGAGGATGGGTTAGCTGCCGCGATCGCCGACATCGAGGCGGACGGCCTACTGCCCTCTCTCGTTGCAAGATTCGACGAGTCCGTCGACCGCCTCCCGGTCGAGAACGCCGCTGTGCTGCTGCCCGGTATGTTCGGGATCGCCCAAAAGCTCGCAGGTCAGCGCGACGTTGACTTCTTCAATTCGCCTTGGCTTTCCGCCTGGCGAGCGACGAGCTGGTTCCTGAAACGAGTCCCAGAGGGAGTGCGCGGTGGTCTGGCACTTGAGGCGCTCCGCCAGACCAAGGCGTTGTCGATCGCTGCGATCCTGATCCATCTGAACGATCCAGCCGATCGGAAGGAGGGTGAGGACGGCGTGTTCGATCCGGCACTCGACCTCGACACCGTTGAGGCGATGAAGGCGGAATGGCTGCGGTTGATGAGAAGCCGCGCCGCGGACGATGACGCGCTGGTCACCGAGCCGGATCTCATGCCTATGCTCTACCGGTGGAGGGATTATGCGGGTTCATTGGACGAACCGCGCGCGTGGATGGTGGAGGCGATCCGAACCAACCAGGGCTTTGCAAGCATGGTCACACGCATGATGAGCCGGGGCACGAGCCACTCGTGGGGTGATCGGGTTTCAACGCCGCGCAACACATTCAACAGAGAGACAATCGACGACTTCATCGGCATCAACGTGGCAAAGGCCCGGTGCGACGCGATCGATCCCTCCGAATTCTCCGAGGACGAGGAGGCTCTACGAACGCTGCAACGCTCGCTCGAGAAGTGGCTTGGGCTAAAGGAGCGCGATCCATTCGATTTCTAACGGCTGGTCCCCGTCGAGGCGGAATCGAAGAGATAGGTTGTGTCATGCACCGTAAAGCGGTCGGAATTGTGGTCCCGTCGGCCAATCGATGTTGATATTCAATTGCCTCTCCACGGTGTCGAAGCGGTCATGGAGTTCACTAGCGGCCAGTGTCCGTACACGCCGACGACGGGGTGCACATCATCGGTCGAAGGACCGTTGGCGGGAGTGAAGCGGTCGGGCGGGTGTCCAAATGGCGGCCGCGACGAATGACTCTTCCGGGCCGGCTGCTGCCGCACAGCCGGGCAGCTGATGCACCCTGCCTGCGCGAACGGCTCGTGGTCGAACGTCGAAATTCGGTACGTGAACTGCCACCCGCTTCGTGAGGCCGGCGACAAATTTACTTCGCGTGGTCCGAACGCTTGTCCAGCAAGGCTGGACCATTACGCGAACGCCACCTCGTCGCGAGTTCACAGAATTACTGTCGCTACGGTGACAAATTTAATGCGGTCTACGGATCGACAATATCTGCGCAAAGGTCTGTTCATGACGGGCATGTATGGTCAGTTTGGTTTGGGTTGCGTGCTTCGGGTTGGCGAGGTGCGCGTGGTGATCGTAAGCGAGCGTGTGCAGAAGGAGGATCGTGAACAATTCCGCATCTTCGGCATTGAGCCCGAGGCCGTCAATGTACATGTGTGCAAGGGAATTAACCACTTTCGGGCAGACTTTGAGGTGATCGGTCGAGAACTTGTTTTTGCTGACGCGGGCGGAATTGTTGCAACGGATCTTCGGACATTACCCTATGCAAAGGTCCGGCGCCCCATTTGGCCTTTGGATGAAATCAGCTAATGTGCCAATTTGAATCCGGTTGGTGTCGCAAGCGGGTCCTTCAGACGTGACGCCATATGTGCGCCACCGTTCACGAACTGCTGCTCGCGAATGATCGCTTTTGGGCTGTCCTTGGGATTTTCGGGGCGCAACGCGTGCTGATCCTTCACCTTGTTGCAAGAGCGTCGGAAAACGCGTGAATGATTTTAGACAGATCTTCGCTACCCAAGCCGCGGGCGACAGCAACCCGGAAGCGCTGCTGAACAGCGGAAAGCACCGGCATCGGCGTTCCTGTGGCTTGCGCCGCGTAACCGATGTTGTCGATGTCTTTGAGCATAGTGCTGATTGCCCCAATGTCTGATGAAACCGCGCCTGTCATGCGCGGAACGAACGTTTGCAACAAGACTGAATCGGCCCATCCGCCGGCCAGTGCCGATCGTAGGATCGTGGCATCTATTTCGTTGTCCCACGCTAGAGAAATCGCTTCGGCGATCGCACTGAGGGTCGCAACGACGATAGTCTGATTGCATAGCTTCGCGACCTGGCCGGCACCCACTGAGCCGATCTGTACGACATTGCTGGCGTACGCACGCATGAACGGACGTACCGATTCGATATCCTCTGTATTTCCTCCCGCCATTACCGTCAGTGTTCCGGCAGTAGCGCCAGCCGCACCGCCAGAAACGGGAGCGTCGATCCAGCTTGCCTCACATGCCTCGCTGAGGCGTTGCGCGAATTCCCGGGTTGCAACAGGCGATATGCTTGAGTGGTCGACTACGAGCCGTAGAGCATCACCCCCATGGAGTCCCTCGTCACCGAAGACAATCTTTTCGACTGCCGACTGGTCCGTGAGGCAGGTGAACACAATCGCACATTGCATTGCCATCGCGCGAGGCGACGCAGCCAGGATCGCTCCCTCGTCCAGCAGCGGGCGTACTTTTTCCGGTGTCCGGTTCCACACCTGAACACGATGTCCGGCCTGTAGCAAGCGTCTTGCTACAGGCGTGCCCATCAAGCCAAGTCCACAAAACCCAAGATAAGGAATGCTCATTTGTTCTCCTGATGCGCCACATAAGCGCCGCCCGAGCTTGAACTCGATTACGGATAAGGAGGCGAATATATCAGGCTGCGGAGCGATTCTGGTTCATAACAATGATGAAGGATATTCATTGTCCGTTATGGAAGGGGAGAACTTTGACCGATCTGTTGCCTCCTCGCGCACGCAGTCTGCAATGACTAGTGCTGCAGGGTTTTCGAGGTCAGCGCGCCGGCACATGATGACTTCGCCGAGTTGCTCCAGCGGTGGAGTCGGGAGCAAACAGATGCGTCCGTGAGCCACATGCTCCCGCGCGTACGACAAAGGCAAAATCGATACAAACGATCCGCGAGCCAGCAGTTCAATATTGAGCAGCACGGAACTGGATTCTACCCAAGCGTCATTGATATCTACACCATGATCCTCCATCAATCGCGCAAGCGCGATATATGACGGAGATTGTTTGAGTGGCACGAGCCAGGGGAAATTGTGCAACTCCGCAAGCGTGACGGAGCTGGACCTCGCCAGAGGATGGGATACGCCGACCACAAATACAAATGGCTCGCGATAAAGCGATTCCTGGACGACCTCGGGGTCGTCCTTGACCTTCGTCCTGCCGAGAACCACGTCTACCCTGCCTTCCAGCAGCATCGTATGCAATGCGTCCAGAGGCCCCTCAATGAAAGTCAGCGTGGCGGCTGGCGCCCTAGACAGGAAACTCATCACGACATTCGAGACGAGCGCTTGGGGAACCGCTGTCACCGCGCCCAAAACCACGTGGCCAGCGGTGCCGCTTACTAGCGCGGTGACGTCCTTACGCGCGAGATCGACCTGTCGAAGTATCTCCCGACCACGCCGGGCCAGTGCCTTGCCGACATCAGTCAACTGCACAGTGTTTCCCACCCGCAGGGTCAGCGATGCCTCCATGGCCTGTTCGATTTCCGCTAGTTGTTTCGACACCGCCGGCTGGGTGACATGAAACGCCGCGGCAACCCGTGTGACCTGTTTCAGGTCCGATAGCGCCACCAGCATGCGCAGGTGCGACAACTTCAGATTGCTGGAGAAGAAACGCTCGATTGGCGACAGCATGACCGGTTCGACATTACCAAAAGGTAATGAGGCCTGTAAAAACAGTGATTTGTCAACAAAAAATTGCCCAAATAGGCTTCTAGTGTTCGGCGCAATCGATGAGACAAGCATGATCGGTGGGTTCGGGGGAGAGGGGGCGTCACCGGCTAGCCAATTGACCCCGGCAAGACTCCGCTTGACGACCACGAAGCGAAAGGACGGGCAAGTACTTAGTCATCCATATTGATTTTGCCAGTTTTCGTTGATCTTGTCGATAGCCCGATCTATTCCGAGGTTACGCCGTGTTCGTTAGCTATCGGTGATACCGAAAACCATATCAGGAGGGGATTCATGAAGGTCTATGTTATGCAGGCTGGTGCATTGATTGCATTGGCGTTCACTTGTCATAGTGTGTTTGCAGGCGATGAACTGGAAGTAGTCAAGATCGGCAGCGCAGCCCCGACAGCAGGCGCGATCGCAAGCTTAGGAAAGGAGAATGAAAATGGCGCGCGGCTCGCTGTCGAGGACGTGAATCGGCAAGGTCTTGTGATCGGCGGCCGCAAGATTCGCCTTGTACTGGACGCAATGGACGACGCAGCCGATCCTCGGCAAGGCACTCAGATCGCACAGAAACTGGTCGACGATGGAGTGATCGCTGTGGTCGGGCATTTGAACTCGGGAGTCTCGATCGCGGCGTCGCGGATTTATCACGACGCACAGATTCTACAGATTTCGCCTGATTCCACTAACCCCGCTTTCACACAACAGGGCTTTAACACGACCTATCGTCTGGTCGCGACGGACTCGGAACAGGCGCCTGTGCTCGCGCACTACGCATTAAATACGCTGCGGGCGAAAAAGGTGGCTGTAGTAGACGACAGTACGGCCTATGGCCAAGGTCTGGCGGACCAGTTTGCCGCGACAACCAAGGCGGGGGGAGCAACGATTGTCGCGCGAGAAGCCACCAACGACAAGGCGATCGATTTCAAAGGACTTATTACCCGACTCAAGGCCGAGAATCCAGATGCAGTCTTTTATGGGGGCATGGATGCGACCGCAGGTCCATTCCTGAAGCAGGCAAAAGGGTTGAATCTCAAGGCGAAGTTCCTCGGTGGGGATGGGACCTGCTCGGATGAGATAGCCAATCTTGCTGGCGTGGCCGTGGACAACCTTATTTGCACGGTTGCGGGGCTTCCCTTGTCGCGCATAAAAACGGGTGACGCCTTCGAGAAAGCGTACGAACAGCGCTTTGGCATGCCTGTGCAGATCTACGCGCCTTATTCCTATGATGCCGTTATGGTGATCGTCGACGCGATGAAGCGGACCGGGAGTACCGATCCGAAGAAGATTCTCGCCGCAGTTCCGTCAACTGACTACCAGGGGTTGATTGGCAGAATCCAGTTCGACTCGAAAGGCGATGTAAAGAATCCAAACCTTTCGCTGTATGGCTATAAGAACGGCAAGAAGACGCTCATTACCACGATGGTGCCTTAAACCGTACCGCGCTGAATGCGGTATGCGTTCTATCGCCCGTCGAGTGGGTAAGACGACAACGACATAAGTCAATGATTGACGACTCAGGAGATTCCAATGAAAAAGAAGACCATCGTGCTGGCCGTATCGGTTGCCTCCGCCGTGTGTGTGGCTCCGGTTTCCGCTCAGAGTAACGTGACGTTATACGGTGTGATTGACGAGGGATTCAACTATACGAACGACGCCGGCGGTAAAAGCGTCTACGAACTGCAGAGCGGTTATGCGCAAGGGAGTCGCTGGGGTCTGAAAGGCACGGAAGATCTTGGCGATGGTCTCAAAGCAGTGTTTCAACTGGAAAATGGCTTTAACGTCAATAACGGAAAACTGGGTCAGGGTGGTTTGCTGTTTGGGCGGCAAGCCTATATGGGGCTGACGGACGCGAGACTCGGTTCACTGACGTTCGGACGTCAATACGATTCAGTGGTCGATTACCTGGGACAGCTTACGGCAAACGGAAACTGGGCGGGATATCTTTTTTCACATCCGTTCGACAACGACAACACCGATAATACATTCCGGGTCAATAATACCGTCAAATACACTAGCTCCAACCTTGCAGGCGTCCAGTTCGGTGGTACCTATAGCTTCAGCAACGATCCGAATTTCGCAAATAATCGACAGTACAGCGTGGGCGCGCAGTACGCAAACGGGGGCTTGCTGGCCGCAGCGGCCTACCTTCAGGCAAACAATCCTTCTGCTACTTCGGGCGGCGCTATCAACAACGGCGGCGACGAGAATTTCGTTGCTCAGCGACTGCGCGTTTTTGGCGTTGGATTCACCTATACGTTTGGCGCAGCAACCGCGGGTTTCGTCTATACCAACACGAATGTCACGCATCCGGTAAGCGACGGATATCTGAGTTTGTCCGAATCGATCCAGCCGACGACTGGGGCATTAGCGGGAGGAACGCTGAACGCGCTGAAATTTCAGAATTTCGAGCTGAACGGTAAGTATCAGGTCACGCCTGAGTTCTTTCTCGGCGCCCAGTATGTCTACACAGTCGCGAACTATGAAGCTACCACGGGCAGCGTGAAACCAAAAATTCACAGCGTCGGACTGATGGCGGATTACAACCTCTCGAAGCGCACTGACGCCTACGTGCAAGGCGTCTTTCAAAAAATCGCTGGCGCACAGACCGGCTCGTCTCTAGACCAGGCATATATTCCGGGTGCCGACGACTTGTCATCCTCATCGCACCAGGCAGTCGTGCGTGTGGGTCTACGTCATTTGTTCTAGGCACAATTTCGACTCATAGCAGAGAACGTCATATCGAAGGTCGCGGCGGTCTCTGCCATTACATGACCACGAGGTAATGTGACAGTGGGAATTAGTGATTTGCGCGCATTTGTCAGGCCGTTTAACCTTAACCGCGTCGCATTGCTTTTGGAACTTCTGCGCGTCATCAACGACATTGAGTGCTAGTGAGGACGGGTGAACACGATGAGCAAGGGTTACATCATTGCGCTGATCACAGTACGAGACAGCAATCGTTATGCAGGGTATCTACGACTGGCGACAGAAGCAATTGAGGCATTGGGCGGAAACGTGCTTGTACGCGGCGGGAAATGTCAAGCGCTCGAAGGGGAGTTGCCTTCCCGAACGGTTGTCATTGAGTTCTCCGATTTCGAAACAGCACGTGCTTTTTACCATTCCGCCGAGTACACGAAGGCGCGCCGCTCGCGTGAGGATGCGGCCGACGTCGATATCCTTGTCGTGGAAGGGATCTAGTTTCGCGACGAAGGCTACCGGCAGGCTCTTCGGGTATGTCACTCCAGTCATGCACTTAGTACGATTTTCATAGGAATTTAAATGAGTGAACGAAGCAGTCAACAGGCACCTGACAGCGATCCAGTACAGGGGACCACTGGATCGGGGGTGCTATTCGAGCGGGCGAGGGCAGTGATGCCTTCGGGCTACACCCGAAACATGCTGGTGACGAAGCCTTATCCCCACTACGCCGTTCACGCCGACGGCTGTTTGATTACAGATGCCGATGGTCGCACGCGTATTGACTGGGTGAATAATTTTGCGTCGCTGATTCATGGCCATAACAAGCGGGAGGTCGTCGATACCATTGCTGCGCAAGCAAGCCGCCTGCTATCCGCCACGATGCCGACAGAATGGGAAATCCTGCTTGCAGAGTTACTGGTTGAGCGGATCGCATCGGTAGAACAGGTGCGGTTTATGAATTCCGGCACCGAAGCGAACCTGATGGCCATCAAAGCGGCACGCGCATATTCGGGGCGCTCGAAGGTAGCGAAGCTTGAAGGCGGCTACCACGGGCAATATGATCTTTTGGAAGCCAGCTATCTACCGACACCCGCGCAGTGGGGCGAGCGCGAAAACCCAAGTGTAATTGCGCACAACTTGGGCACGCCGCAATCGCTGCTGGACGAACTCGTGCTGTTCCCGCTCAACGATATTGCACAAATGCAGGCGACTCTTGAACGGCACGCGTCCGAGGTTGGCGCGGTGATCATCGATCCCGTCGGCTTGTCGCTTGGAACTGGCGTGTACGCTCGGCCGGAGTTCATCGAAGCGCTCCGCGAAACTACGGCGAAGTTGAAGATAGTGCTGATCTTCGACGAAGTATGGTCATTACGTGGTGGGTATCGTGGAACGCAAGGTGAGCTTGGCATTCAGCCGGATCTGACTACGATGGGGAAGATGATCGGAGGTGGTCTGCCGATCGGCGCGGTCGGCGGCTCTTCAGAAGTGATGTCCGTATTTTCGGTCGAAAACGGCGAACCGGCGGTCAAGCATTCGGGCACGTTTACCGGCAATCCGATGTCAATGGCGGCAGGCTTTGTCGCGATGTCGTTGATGACACCGGATGCCTTCAATGCGCTCGCCGCTCAGGGTGAACGCCTCGAAGAAGGATTATCACGCGCGCTATATGACACACGCACCGAGGGACATGTGGTCAACCGTGGTTCGATGACCAATCTGCTCTTCACCCCACACACGCCGGTCGATTATCGTGAACTATACACACAGCAGACCCCAGAGCGTGCATCGTTGGCGCGGCGTATGCAGAAATTAGCGGCGGCCGAAGGATTGCATGTGCTGCGTAATATGTTCGTCGGCTCGACAGCAATTTCGGTTGCGCACGTTGACCAAACCATCGACGCGGTCACCCGCGCTCTGGTGCGGGCTAAGCGCGGCGAGGACGGCGAGGGTGCCTGATGATTCGCCTCGCGGCCAATCTGGGAATGTTGTGGCCACAATTGCCACTGTTCAAGCGCATGGAGGCGGCTGCGCGCGCGGGCTTCCGCGCGGTGGAAATGCACTTTCCTTACGAGGTGCCGCCGCAAGTGATCCGGGCCGCTTCGCAGGAGTTGGATCTGGTGCTGTTGGGCATAAATAGTCCGCCCGGTGAGATTGCGCGCGGTGAGTTGGGTCTTGCAGCGCTGCCGGGCCGGGAGTCGGCATTCAAGGACGGTGTTGGAAGCGCGCTAGACTATGCTGCGGTCGCTGGCGCACGGGCGCTGCACGTGATGGCCGGGAATGTGTCTCAGTGGTCACGAGCGTCGTGCAGCGACGTATTCACGCGAAACTTGTGTTGGGCTGCCGATCAGGCGCTGACCTTCGGCATTACTCTGTTGCTCGAACCGCTAAACGAGGCGAATCACCCAGACTACTTTTATCACACGATCGAAGAAGCCGCAGTCGCGTTGCGCTACATTGCCCGCCCTAACGTCAAGCTGCAGTTCGATACGTATCACGTTGGGATGCAGGGTGGCGACACGGTTGGCGCACTGCACCGGCATTGGCCTCTGATCGGGCACGTACAGATTGCCTCAGTGCCGGATCGAGGTGAACCGAAGTGTAGTGACAGCGACATAGTCGAGGTCATGCACGCGGTCGATAGTCTCGGCTACAACGGCTGGATTGGTTGCGAGTACCGGCCGCGTGACGATACGGACGCGGGACTTGGCTGGATAGCACAATTGAGCTTGAGTACAAGCTCCCAGTGACATTAGCGGAGGTCGGGATAGTGCTTCATCATCCCAAAGAGCGCTTCTCTCATCCAACGATGAGCGGGATCCTTGTGCGAGCGGGGATGCCATACCGTTTGCAATCGATATGGTTTGACCTGTTCCGGTAGATCAAGTTGTTGGACCATTGCCGCCGCGGTGATATCCTGGCTGAGCCGGGTGGGGACCGTGGCGATCAACTCTGTCCCCTGTAGTAACCACGGCACGGCAAGAAAGCCGCCGATGGTCACTGCAACCTTCCTGGCGATCCCAAGCGGCAAAAGCGCCTGCTCCTGAAGGTGCAGATCGGATCCGGAAGTCACGACAATGTGCTGCTCACGGGCAAACTCTGACCAGGACAGCTGCGACTTGACTCGCGGATGAGAGGTCGACGCCAGTACGACGTAGCCGTGCATAAACATCGTCTGGCTATAGAAGCTCACGTGTGCCTCTGGCATGTGTCCAATCGCAAGCTCGACGGTCCCGCGTTCAAGTGCATCCACCATCGCTTCGTTGCTCATTTGCTGGGTTCTGATTGTGCAACCTGGAGCGTGAGCGCGTAAATGACGTATCAGTGGCGGAAGGAACACGACCTCGGCCAGATCACCCATAGCCAATGAGAATTCCCGCCGGGCAGTCAACGCATCGAATTGCGAGACTGCGAGCACCTTTTCGGCGAACGTTTCCATAATCTGCTGCACGGGCTCGTACAACTGTTGAGCCCGTACAGTCGGAGTCATTTTTTGTCCTGAGCGCACGAAAAGTTCGTCGCCGAACGCCTCCCGCAGTTTGCGCAGAGCATGGCTGACCGCCGATTGTGTCAATCCAAGCTTTTGTGCCGCCGCACTTGCGCTTTTCTCCAGGTACACCACGTGGAAGACGCGTAGCAGATTCATGTCCATCGAGGAGGAATGAGCGGGATTCATAACGGGTATGTGCCAGATGATGTTGCGGAGTGAGCTAAGAAATCTTCCAATACACCAACATAAACGGAGACAAGCATCATGTTCGTGAAAAACTGTTGGTACGTGGCTGCCTGGGACAAAGAAGTTGGCGACGAAGGATTCCTGACTAGGACAATCATAAATGTACCTCTCGTTTTTTGGCGCGATAGGGAAAGAAAAGTTGTAGCGCTGGAAGATCGCTGCTGCCATCGCGGGGCGAAACTTTCGATGGGGCGTGTCGAAAATGAAGGCGATTGCATTCGCTGCATGTACCACGGTCTTGTCTTCGATCGCGACGGAAAATGCGTGAGTGCACCCGCGCAGGATCGCCTGCCGCCGCAGGCCAAGGTCAGGAGTTTTCCTGTAGTGGAAACCCATCGGTGGCTTTGGATATGGATGGGGGATCCCACGCTAGCCGATCCAGCGTTGATTCCCGACACCCAGTGGCTCGACCACTCCGATTGGCGATCACTTGATGGCTATCTTCACTATGACGTCAACTATCTACTGATCGCGGACAATTTGCTGGACTTCTCTCACCTGCCATTCCTGCATCCGACGACTGTCGGCGGGTCGGCGGACTACGCATCCGTTTTACCCAAGGTCGAGCGCAGCGAGCACGGAGTTCGGCTGACGAAGTGGGTTGAAAATACGCAGCCGCCCGCCTATTCGGCGAAGTACTCTGACTATCCAAAGGACACGTTGGTGGACAGATGGATGTACTACGATTTCATCGCGCCCGGTGTTCTGTTGATGGATTCCGGGATGATGCCGGCCGGTACCGGTGGGCACGATCAACATCGGGAACGTGCATTGGCGTTCCGCGGTTGTCAGGCGCTAACGCCCGAGACGGAATCCTCGACACATTACTTTTTCGCGCATCCGCATAACTTCTTGATCGACCGCCCAGAGGTCACCGAAGAGATTCATGCGGGGATTGTCCGCGCGTTCGAAGAGGATCGGCTCATGATCACCTCCCAGCAGTTGAACATCGGACTGGATCCGTCGTTCAAGATGGTGCCGCTTAGTGTGGATGCCGCGCTGTCGCAATTCCGGTGGGTCATTGACCAGCTTCTGAAGAAGGAGCAACGGTTGTGATTCCCGCAGAGCCAATGTTGCTTGTTGTAGCAGCCATTCGCGCAGAGGCGCTTGACGTCGTGTCGGTTGAGCTTCGGCATCCGCAAGGTAAGCTCCTGCCGGCATTCTCACCCGGTGCGCATCTGGAAATGACGCTACCCGCCGGTGCAGAGAACGGTGTCGAACTGATCAGACATTATTCGCTGTGCGGCAGTTCCAGTGACGAATCCCGTTATGTCATCGCCGTCAGCCGTGCCGAAAATGGCCGTGGGGGCTCTAGATCTGTGCACGAGCGCGTTCGTGTAGGTTCGCTCCTTTCGGTTCGCGGACCACGCAATCAGTTTCCTTTGGAGGCTTCGGCTCTTCACTACCACTTCATTGCGGGCGGAATCGGCATAACCCCGATACTTTCTATGATCGACTGGTGTGAGCGGCAGGGCAAAGACTGGTCATTGCTCTATTGTGCCCGTAGTCGCTTGCGCGCCGCATTTTACGAAGTACTAAAGCACTACGGCACGCGAGTGAGTTTTCATTTCGACGATGAAGCGAGAGGTCTTCCTGATTTGGCTAACGCGCTTAAGCCAGTGGCGAACGACGAGCACGTCTATTGTTGCGGACCGGGCCCACTGATGTCCGCAGTGGAGGTGGCTGGTGCGCAGCGTCCGCCCGGCACGGTGCACTTTGAATGGTTTGGCGGGAAGGGTGATTCGTTACCGCAAACCACTGGCGACGCGTTCGACGTGGTAGTGCGTTCGACCGGCAGTCGCTTTCGAGTCGAAGCAGGAAAGAGCATTCTGGAGGTCCTTGAGGAAAATGGAGTCGCGGTCCCCTTTTCGTGCCGGGAGGGGCTTTGCCGAACCTGCGAGACGGGCCTCTGCGAAGGACTGGCAGATCACCGGGACTTTGTGCTGTCAAACGACGAGCGCAACGCTCAGAGATCAATCGTGGTGTGTGTATCGAGATCGTTTAGCCCGTTGTTGGTCTTAGACATTTAATGAACGATGTGGCAATGGGCTGAAGCTCGCGCTCTCAGTTTTCTTCTGGGAACGGTGCATGACATTTCGTAATGCTCCCACGAAAGAAATTCATTCGACCGGATGTAATCGTTTCGCTAAGCTCTCCAAATGACAAGGGTACACGCGATCTTCTAAAGGTTATTGACACCATGAAAAACAGCAAGTCCGACAAGAAGCGCTTGCGGTCCAGGGCGTGGTTTAACAACGACCTGAATCCGACGATGACGGCGTTGTATCTCGAACGTTTTATGAACTACGGATTGACTCTGGAGGAACTGAAGGATGGCGACAGACCCGTGATCGGCATCGCTCAAACCGGGAGCGATCTCGCACCGTGCAATCGTCACCACCTCGAACTTGCACAGCGGGTCCGTGACGGCATTCGTGACGCGGGCGGTATTCCGATCGAATTTCCCGTTCATCCCATCCAGGAGACGGTCAAGAGGCCCACTGCGTCGCTGGATCGAAATCTGACCTATCTGGCGCTCGTCGAGGCGCTGTACGGCTATCCATTCGATGGCGTGGTGCTGACGACTGGATGCGACAAAACCACGCCGGCCATGCTCATGGGGGCTGCTACTGTCGATATTCCAGCTATCGTGCTTTCCGGCGGTCCGATGCTTAACGGCTATCACAATGGTGAGCGTGCGGGCTCGGGCACGATTATCTGGCATGCTCGCAGCGAACTGGCCGCGGGGCGCATGTCATATGAACAATTTTTGGACTGCGTTGCTAATTCGGCGCCGTCAATTGGTCATTGCAATTCGATGGGTACGGCGTTGTCCATGAACAGTCTTGCGGAAGTGCTAGGAATGTCACTGCCCGGCTGCGCGTCGATCCCCGCGCCCTATCGTGAGCGCGGTCAGATGGCATATCGGACCGGGAAGCAGATCGTCCGCTTGGTACACGATGACGTGCGTCCTTCGGATATCCTCTCCCGCGAGGCGTTCGAGAACGCCATTGTGGTTGCAAGCGCGATAGGCGCATCCAGCAACTGTCCCCCGCATATCAATGCTATTGCACGCCATATCGGCGTGGAATTGGATATCAGGGATTGGGACCGGATTGGCTATCAGATTCCATTGTTGGTCAATTGCATGCCAGCCGGAAAATATTTGGGCGAGGAATTCCATCGTGCAGGCGGCTTGGCGGCGGTTGTTGCCGAACTCCTCAAACGCAATAAGCTCCACCCGGATACGATGACGGTTGCTGGGGCGAGCCTGCGCGATTGCTACCGCGGCCTGCCAATTCAGGATTTTGAGGTCATCCGGCCGTATGACGAGCCGTTGTTGGAAGAGGGCGGATTTGCGGTGCTCGCCGGTAATCTGTTTGAATCGGCGATTATGAAGACCTCGGTGATTTCAACGGAATTTCGGCGGCGATATTTGGAGGACCCACGCGACCCCGGCGCTTTCGAAGGCCGCGCAGTGGTTTTCGAGGGGCCCGAGGACTACCACGACCGCATCAATGATCCTTCGTTGGGAATTGATGAGTCGAGCATTCTTTTTATCCGTGGCGTTGGCCCGGTCGGCTATCCTGGGGCGGCTGAGGTCGTCAACATGATTCCGCCGAGCGAACTGATCAAACGGGGGGTGGCATTGTTGCCTTGTGTGGGTGACGGCCGGCAGTCGGGCACTTCTGGGAGCCCTTCAATCTTGAATGCGTCGCCCGAGGCGGTCGTTGGAGGGGGCATGGCACTGCTCGAAACGGGCGATCGTGTCAGATTCAACATAGGACGTCGTCGTGCTGACATGCTGGTTTCCAAAGATGAACTTGAACGGCGACGCAAAGCGTGGATACCCCCTTCACTTGTCAACCAGACCCCATGGCAGGAACTGCACCGCCGCTACGTTGGGCAGTTGCAGGATGGCGCATGTCTGGACTTTGCGGTGAGGTATCAACGGATTGCGGAAACGTTCGGAGTTCCGCGCGACAACCATTGAACGGAATGCAATGCGCGCTCCTCGAGCACCTTGCGCCAGGCGAGCACATGCGCGCGTAACAATGCGGAATTCATGCGGCTGCCGGTTTCCGGCGAAGCCCATGAAGTCCTGCAGGTCAGTCTGGTACGCCCGTCGCGTGCGCGGATTGTCGAGATTGGCAAACCACTCGGCTTCGGCCGGCACCGTGGCGAGCCGGTGGAATTCGGCAGCCGTCAGCGGCCGGTCCAGCCGGTCGGCGATCGCGCGGCCGGTATCGGGGGGGCATAAGAGACCTGACTTAGTGTCAAATTGAAAACAGGTCGATTCTTTTTGTCAGGCTGGATTCTTGTGGTGTTGCCGGGCGGTCTTCGAATAAACGCTGGGTAAGCTCAATCAACTTTGTAAACACAGCCGGTCTGCGCCCCCAAGATAGAGCGTTGGTAGGCTTGTCCAACTTTCCATCCTTCGACCGGAATTATGCCGGGAAAGAACGGACCAAAACGAGCTTCGGATACTTCGAATTAATTCTGTGTTCTGAGCATACGATCGACCGATCGGCTCATTTGTTTCAAAATAAATCCAGGCGCCACGCGACTCATCATCTTGAGCTGATTCGCCTGACCTGGACGAATTTCAAATCGATTGGTTTGCATTCCTTTGACGGCGACTTGAACCATGTCTTCCACCTTCATGACAGAAGCGCCCTTCAAGTCTTCAACATCAAAGTCACCCAAGAGTTCGGTGTGTGTCGCAGGCGGTGCTAGATCAAATACCTTCACTTTGGTGTTTTTCAGTTGCACACGAAGAGACTCGGTGAACGAATGCAGACCGGCCTTGGTGGCGCAATAAACCGGTGAAATGGGCAATGCAACAAATGCCAAACTC
>NZ_JBNPVS010000079.1:0-23711 GCF_050434225.1 Paraburkholderia sp. GAS32
ATCTGCGGTGGGGTGACATCCGGATACTGCGCGATCGGCAAGTTGAACATCGCCACCGCGCCGCCGAGCGTGATGACAATCGAAATCACCGACGCAAAAATCGGGCGGTCGATGCAGTAACGGGAGATGTTCATGTCGCGTGTCCCCTACTGCGCGGCGGTCGTGTCGGACGGATGTCCCGTCGAACTACTCCCCCCGCCTCCCGGCACGTTGGCCGCCGCATGCGCGGCCGGCGCCGCGACGATTTTCAGCGGCACATCGGCGGCCACACGGATTGCACCGTCCACCACCACCCGCTCACCCGGCTGCAACCCATCGGTGATGAACCAGTCGTCGCCATGCCATTCGCCCACTTCCACGACACGTTGATGGGCCTTGGAGTCGTTATCGACAACCCACACGAAGTGGCTTTTCGCTCCCTGCAAGACCGCACGTTGCGGCACCAGGATCGCCTTCGGCCGGGAAGCGCCGGACACGCGGGCCCGCACGAACTGGCCGGGACGCAACTGGCCTTTCTCATTTGCGAAAGACGCCCGCACGAGGAACGTGCCGGTCTCGGTGCTGAAGGCGGGATTGGCGAAACTGATATGACCGTGGTTAGGAAACTCGGTGCCGTCCGCCATGATCACCGTGACTTCAAAGTCGTCATTGGCCGGAAACCGCAAACGGCCTGCCGTGATCTCTTCGCGGAACTTCAACAACTCGTTTTCCGAAACGCTGAAGTTGACCCACATCGGATCGAGTTGATAGACATAGGTCAGCAAGCCCGAAGCCGAGGCGGTGACAAAGCTGCCGTCCTGTTGCCTCGCGAAACTGGACAAACCGGTGAGCGGCGACTTGATAGTCGTGTAGCTGAGATTCAACTGAGCGGTTTGGACCTGTCCTTGTGCTGCGATCACCGCAGCTTCCGCCTGCTTTTCATTGCCGGTCGCATCGTCGAGATCCTTCTGGCTCAACGCGTTTTGTGCGGCGAGCGGAATCACGCGCGCGAGATTCGCCTTTGCGACGGTTAGACGCGCCTGCTGCTGTGCGAGCTGGCCTCTAGCAGTTTGCAACGCCGCGTCAAAAGGCTTCGCGTCCATCTGGAAGAGGGTTTGTCCGGCGTGAACCAATTGCCCTTCGGTATAGAGACGCTTGTCGAGAAAACCGTCCACGCGCGCACGAATCTCGACTTCGCGTGAACTCTGGGTTTGTGCGGTGTATTCGAAATCGACGGGCGTGTCGCGCTGCGTCACCGGCATCACGGTGACCTCGATCGCGCCGGCGGCCGGCAGCGTAGCGGCTTTGTGGCAGGCGGCGCACAGCGCAAGCGCGGCGAGCCCGGCAATCGCGAGACCTAGGCGGTTCCTGCTCATGGCTGACTCTCCCGTCCCGATCGATGTCTACTGAACCGTGTAGCCGCGGCCGGTCATGCAAGCCGCCACTGCACGGTTGAAGGTCGCCATCTGCTGTGACGTCTGTTGCTGTCCCGCCTGCTGCTGCGCGGCCTCCGCCTGGTTGGCGCGGCGCTGGCGCATGCCGCCAGCCGCTGTTCCGGTGACCGCTCCGATCGCGGCGCCCTTACCGGCATTACCGGCGATTGCACCCACTGCCGCGCCCAGGGCGGCGCCGCCGGCTGCGCCCTTGACCGCTCCGCCTTGCTTTGGTGCAGCGCCCGGCTGTCCGGATTGCTGTGCAATCGCGACCGGATCGACGCCGGTCGTCTGCTTCGCCCATAGCTGACACTCGGCGGTATCCGTGTCTTGCTTCTGCGCGCTCTGCCCCTTGGCCGGATAGATGATGGGCTGCTGCGCGGCGGCCGCGAACGTCAGCACCCATACCACCAGACCAATTGCGAATTGCTGCATTCGTTGCATGGCTTGAGGCCCTCAATGATCTGCGGTCGACCTGCTTACTGGCTACCGGCGGTCAATGTCCGCGCAACGCGCGAGCGATTTCCCGGCTCTGCCGAGCAGGTTTCCCGATCGCGCGTCCGGCGCGGCGTGCATTACCGAGGTGATTCGGGTTAGAGCATCGGTGGCCATAACCGCACGGGGATATTGCGCACTTCACTATTCAAACTTAACAATTCTCTGCCCCTGAACGCCCAGACCAGCCATCAAACCCTGCTGGCCAAAAATGAACGCATAGACATCTGATTTCATTGTCGTAGTTGTCATCGACCTCGCCATCCCTGCATCCACCACCACGACGCTCGGTCCCACACCAACGGACAATCCGGTGCCACTCGTAAGCTCAGTGATTGCCGAATCGGTCATGAGAAACATCGCCTCCGAAAAGGTTTGTGCGCCTGCTTGCATCCCGTATGAGAGCCCGCGCACTCTGTAATACCCGAGGATCCTGCCATCCGGGCTAAACATCACGCCCTTTCCACCTTGCGCACCGACTAACAACCCAGCCTTGACGATGCTCGGAAACACGACGACGGCTTTAGCCTGGTATTGGAGATCCTTCGCCTTCGGAGTGCTGTCGAATAGTTGCTGCAGTGCCTCACGTGCTTGCGCGTCCATCTCGGGGTCCCCACCATTGGCAACAGTCGGGTTCGTCGAACACGCCACGGCGAACAGAAAGAGGGGGGCCGCGAGAATTAGTCGAAGGTACTTGATCATGATGCGTGCTCCATTCTGAAATTGACACCACGGTATGAAATGCGTTTCCGCCTCAAATTCTTCGCGGGCAACGTGAATAGTGGTGTTTGCGTCCCGTTAAAACAATTGGCCTTTGGTCCCATATCGCCTGAATACGCAAACGCATGGGCTTGCGCTACGGTGGCTGATCGCCTTCAAGGGCAGCGCGTACCGTCTTGACGAACAGTTCGTCGTTGAACGGCTTGCGCAAATAAGCGACCGCGCCGGCCGCGAGCGCGTGCTCGCGCACGCCGATATCGTCGTGGGCGGTGATGAAAATGACAGGTATGCCAGTGCCGGCCAGGCGCCGCTGGACTTCCAGCCCGTTCAACCCTGGCATCTGCACGTCGAGAATGACGCAGTCAGGGTGATATGACGGCATCGACGACAGGACCTCGAGGAACGCGTCGCCGCTTGCGAACGTTTCGGCGGCGATTCCGATTGAGCGCAACAGTCTCTTGATCGCTCGGCTCACCGATTCATCGTCATCGACGACAACAACGAATGGTTTGAGTTTTCCCATTGAACGTAGTCCGGTGTCCGGAAGTGCGCGCGCAAGTGCACTCCTCCATACGACAGACTACGAGTCAGGCAGGTTTGCCGCTATTGGACCTTGGTCCCGAGTAGGTGCTAGAGCGCGAAAAATCCGCCCGCACCGTCCGCCGTTCGCGCCGGAATGTGGCCTAGTGCGACGCGTGTGGTTCGGCGGCAGTGCCGAGGCCGGCCTTCTCGGCGACGCGGACCAGTTCGGCCAGCGACGAGACTTCCATTTTCGCCATCACCCGCGCGCGATGAGCCTTGATCGTCTTTTCGACCGTGCCCAGTTCGCCGGCGACCTGCTTGTTCAGACGGCCACTCACGACGAGCGCCATCACTTGCCGCTCGCGAGGTGTCAGCCTTCCGACACGCAGGACGGGTTTCGGCGCGGATCCTGTCCAGGAATGCGCGGGCCGAACCGAATGTCTCTACCCGATAGCCAGCGAACTGGATCAGACGTGCCAACGCGCGGCACACTGAATCGTCGTCGACGACGAATACCAGCAGATCAGAATGTGTCATGGCCTTTATCGCGACTCGTCGTCCGGCGTCGCAGCATTCGCGGGCAGCGTGACATAAAACGTCGCGCCTCGATCGGTGTTGTTTTCGGCCCAGAGTCGCCCGCGGTGCATGTCGATGATGGAGCGGCTGATCGACAATCCCAAACCGAGCCCCTGGGGTTTTGATGTGAAGAAGGGCTTGAATATCTTATCCAGCTTGTCCGCTGTCAGTCCCTGCCCGTTGTCGCGAACCGCAATGCACACCATGTCACTACCCTGAGGCTTGACCGTTACCACTACCATCCGGTCAACGGGCGGCACATCGTTCATCGCGTCGAATGCGTTGAGCAGAAGATTGAGCATGACCTGCTGCAATTGCACCCTGTCGCCGCGCACGGGCGGCAGTGTCTCGTCGATGTAGAGCATCAAACGCGTGCCTCGCACGATCGCGTCACTGTGCACCAGCAGAACCACGTCGCGGACCACCCCCGCGAGATTGAGCGGCGCGACTTCAAGATCGCCTTTCTTGACGATCGCGCGGATGCGCCGAATCACTTCGCTGGCGCGATAGTCATCCTGAACAATGTCATTGAGGATTTCCCGCAATTCCGCCAGATCGATGGAGTCGGCGGTCATGAAGCGTTGTGCGGCCTGCACATTGCTCAGAATCGCAGTGAGCGGCTGATTCAGCTCGTGGGCGAGCGAGGAGGCGAGTTGCCCCATGGTGGAGACGCGCGTCAGATGCGCGAGCTCCTGACGGTTGCGGTGCAGCTCATAGCGATCTGTCCTGTCGATGACAAAAGCGAGCGTCACGCAATCGTCGTCGAAGCGAAACGCATTCAACCCGATTTCCACGGGAAACACCACGCCGTCCTTGCGCCGTGCGGACAGTTCCTGCAAAGGCGCCGCGCCGCGCAGGTCGGGTAACGCGAACCGGTCCGTCCAGAAGGGTGCGTTGCTTTCGAAACGCAGGTCAGGCACCAGCAGCTCGACAGGTCTGTCGATCATTTCGCTGCATTCGTATCCAAACAGCTTCGCAGCCTGCGGATTGACCATGACCATGCGGCCACGCTCACCCAGCATCAGAATCGCAAACGGGAATAATACAAGCGCTTCGCGAAAACACATCTCGCCGCTCTTGCGTTCCGGAGCGGCTGCCTGGGCATGCGGTATGTCCGTCGATCGTCCGTCACTCGTACAAGCTTCCCGGCGAACCACCCTCGCGGAAGCAGCCGCGCCAGGTTCATCTGTAGATGGATGCCCTGCGCGCGGCCCACGTTGGCCGGCTTCCGTCACACCAGAAACTCCCGCGCCGCGAGATGCCTCCACACCGGTGCCGCCTGACGGACTTGTTTTCGCCAACGAGCGGAAAGAGCCCGCCTGGACCACCGTTCTCGCAATGCGTGCAAACATCGCATCCAGGCTCAGCAGAACGCGCTCTGCGTGCGCAGAACTACCTGGCGGTTTAATACTGGCAATCGATGCCGCCCCCCCCTGGCGTCGCGCCAACACCACCAGCAACCACAGAATGAGGGTCGTTTCCAGCACGACAATCACGGGCATGACGATGCTCATCGCCAGACTCCATCTCAAAGGCTGGTACCGGGAGAAGTGCTGAAAGAATTCACTCTGGATTTCGACGAGATGCAATGCGCCATAATCCGGAAGCCGGTTGCCGCAACCAGATCTTGCGAAGTGGCCTGGGCATGCAGAATCATGATTCCCTCGTGACTGGGCGGCCCCGGCCTGCCTCACGGGCGGTCTGCCGGGTCGTCGCCATGACAGCGCATCATCCTTCTATTTATTCAGTGATTGACTAGCAGCAGAATCGGGCACCGCGCGCCCCTAAAAGGGTTCAGTTAGAACTTCCGCGGTCGGATAGAACAAAACGGTCAATTAATCCTAGTCTGCGGTCGGACAATAGTAAATAACGCACGGCACATTCATCTATGTTTTGACCTGAATGCCTGTGTTGTGGATGACTGCTGGATGGGACCAAAGTCCAATTGCCAGCACGCGGCAGTGTATGTAGTTTTAATGACGTAATAGCCGACTCGCTTAGGGATTCGCAGCCGACGCAATTCTTAAGGAATTCTCAATGTATCCGTAAAGCAACACCTAAATGAAACAGAACTTGCGAGAAAAATACCATGGGGGTGGTCGTAGCACGACGAAGCGGCAACGCTTGCGCAAACATTTCTTCACTTGTGGGGTAGTCATGGCAAAAGCACACCAGGCTGAACCATCAAATCCGACCACAAGCTGGGGCAAGTTCGACCATACCGTCATGGTCCTGCAGGGCGGTGGCGCGCTCGGGGCATACCAGGCCGGCGTTCATGCCGGCCTCGCCGAAGCGGGGGTTTCGCCCGACTGGATCGCTGGCGTGTCGATTGGCGCGATCAATGCCGCACTGATCGCGGGCAACCCGCCTGAGCAGCGTGTCGCGCGACTGCGGCAGTTCTGGGAGCGCGTATCGGCGCATGCTCCATTTGTGCCACCCCTGTCGCTCGATCCAGTCCGCCCACTATTCAACTTCATGAGTGCGGCATCCTCAGTCGCTTTTGGTGTGCCGGGATTTTTTTCGCCGCGTCTACCGGCGCCTTTTGCTTCGCCTCAGGGAAACTTCGATGCGCTGAGCCTTTACGACACCGGCCCGCTCAAGGCGTCTCTTGAAGAACTGGTCGACTTCGATCTGATCAACCGGAAGGCGGTCCGCCTTTCGCTGGGCGCCGTCAACGTCAGCACCGGCAACTCGGTCTATTTTGACAATAACAAGACACAGATCGGTCCAGAGCATGTGATGGCAAGCGGAGCACTGCCTCCGGGTTTTCCCGCTGTTCATATAGACGGACAATGGTATTGGGACGGCGGTATCGCATGCAATTCGCCGCTTTGGTACGTGCTGGACGAGGACTACAGGATGAGCGCGTTGATCTTGCAGGTCGACGTATTCAGCGGCGCAGGCGAACTGCCGAAATCCATCAGGGAAGTGCAGGAGCGCATGAAGGACATCCAGTACTCGAGCAAGACACGCGTCAATACGGACCGAGTCAGCGAAATCGAAGAACTTCGCAACTCGCTGCACCGGCTGCTCGACAAGCTGCCACCCGAGCTTCGAACGGACCCCGACGTTCAGAAGCTTGACGCTATCAGCACGCGAGGCGCCGTCGCCCTTGTCCATTTCATCAACCGGCACAACACGCGTTCGTCAAGCTTTAAGGATTACGAATTCTCACGCGCGACCGTGATGGAATTGTGGGACTTTGGGTACAGCGACGCCCGCAGGGCGATCTCCAACCCGCAATGGCGCCATGCTACCGATCTGGGTAATGGCGTGCGCATCTACGACCTGACCAAGTAACACGTCGGGCTATCGCAGCCGACATAAGGAGCATGCAACATGACCGAAGCCGACGTAAAGGAGCGCGCGTTTGCCATGCCGCTCACCAGTCCGGCGTATCCGCCCGGCCCTTATCGATTTGTCGATCGCGAGTTCCTGATCATTACCTACCGGACCGATCCTGACGCCCTGGCCGAGGTCATTCCGGCTCCCCTCGAAATGACCGAGCCGCTCGTAAAATTCGAATTCATCCGGATGCCCGATTCAACGGGCTTTGGTGACTACACGGAAAGCGGCCAGGTGATTCCGGTCAGTTTTCGGGGCCAGCGAGGCAGCTACGTCCACGCCATGTTTCTCGACGACGAACCGCCGATCGCCGGCGGCCGCGAAATATGGGGATTCCCCAAGAAGCTCGCGTCACCTGAGTTGCGAGTCGAAAAGGACACCATTGGCGGCATCCTGAGATACGGCCCGGTGCCGATCGCACTTGCGACGATGGGTTACAAGCATCGCGCGCTACCGCACGACCAGATCCTCGCGTCGCTGTCCGCGCCCAATTTTCTGCTCAAGATCATTCCACACGTGGATGGCTCGCCACGCATCTGCGAACTGGTGCGCTATTTCTGCGAGGACATCACGGTGAAGGGAGCATGGGAAGGTCCTGCCGCGCTTGAACTGTTCAACCACGCACTCGCGCCCGTTGCGTCGCTGCCTGTCATTGAAGTGATATCCGGCGTGCACATCCTGTCAGACCTCACACTTGGCCTTGGCACCGTGGTGCACGACTACCTCGCCGAATAAAGGTCCGGGTCGCCGAAAAGCCTACGATCTGTCGGCGGCCTGTTATCGACTGGATTAGCTGCGCGCGAGGAAAGCCACAGTAGCACCGCGCGCGCAAACGGCTACTAGCTTCATGCATTCAATTGCATCCCTGACTGTTGGCGCTCCGATAGCATGTCTTCCCACTCGGGCTCTTATACACGCCCTTCCCGTTCTTTGTCTTGGCCTCTCCGCCCTTGCTCGTCTGGGTCGTCGTGACGCCGTTCTGATTCTTTTGGGCCTTCCACGCGTTACCCGTATTCGGGTTATAGCCGCCGGCCGTCTGTCCGTTGCCGCAAGCGGTCTCGCCGCGCGCGTTAGTGGCGCACTCCGCGAACGCACTCGAAGACAGCACGGCGCACGCCAACGTAAGCAGAACCGCGAATGTGCGTACAGAACTCGTCATGGCTCTCTCCCAGGAACGACGCGACCGGACTGGCGCATCTTCCAGATTAGTCGCATGCGGTCGAATGCACATTGGACCTTGGTCCTATTGCGAGCAACGATGATCCAGCCTTCTCATACACCAATCAGAGACGAACGTCACGACAATGCCGAAACCATCGATCGACTCGAATCACACAGTCACATCGGGTTGCAAGGCTGAGATCCGTTCGGCAACGCGCGCTGCGCGGCGCTTTCGGCCGGTGCGTGTCGGTGTTGCTTTGCTCTGGTCCGCGTTGGCAAGTGCCCAGGAAATGGAACCACGCGCCTATTCGGCTGCGCCTGTCGGCACGAATTTCGTGGTGTTCGACTATGCACGATCGAGCGGCGGCTTCTCGGTCGACCCTTCGTTGCCGATTGCCAATGTGCAGGCCAAAATCAACACGTATGCATTCGGCTATTCGCACAGCTTCGGCGTCGCTGGTCATACCGCAAGCGTTGCGGTGTCGGTCCCGTACGCCAGTGCGAATGTGACTGGCGACGTCGAGGGTAGGCCGGAGCATGCCTATCGATCAGGACTGGGCGACGTGCGGTTCAGGGTCGCTCTGAATCTGCTGGGCGATCCGGCGCTCACACCGGAGGAATTCGCGCGGCGCAAACCCTCCACGGTCCTCGGTGTCAGTGTGAGCGTCGTGGCACCGACAGGGCAGTACGTGCCGTCCCGCCTGATCAACGTGGGGTCGAACCGATGGTCGTTCAAACCAGAAATCGGATTGTCCCAGCCGATTGGCAACTGGTTCGTGGAGGGCGCAGCGGGCGCGTGGTTCTTCACAGACAACAACGATTTTTTCGGCGGACGCAGGCGCAGCCAGGATCCGATACCCGAATTCCAGTTGCATGGCGGCTACACCTGGCGCCCCGGGCTTTGGCTCGCCGCGGACGCGACGTATTTCACGGGCGGCCGGACAAGCGTGAACGGCGCCCAGGATCAGGACCTCCAGCGCAGTGTGCGCTACGGCGTCACGCTGTCGGTGCCGCTTACCGAAAAGTGGTCCGCAAAGCTCGCGTGGTCGCGTGGGCTGATAACACGCGTCGGCGGCAATTTCCAGACCGTCTCGGTCGCGCTCCAATACCGCTGGTTCAATCGCTGATCGTGCCTGAGTGCGGGACTAGCAGAGCCAACGCCCGCGCGATCGAGCGGCTACTGGCCAAGAATGGCGAGCGCTGCGCGCATGGGCTCAGGCGAGATTCTGACTATCCCATTGAGAGGCGTGTTCATTTCCAAAATCATAAAGATCGCGCCGGCAGTCGACAGTGCACACATGGCTAGCGCTGTCATGGTCGTACCGTTGCGAGGCGCGAACAAACCAAACGTGCCGAAGAGAATGGCTAGCCAGGACACCAGAACCACCAGCAGCGGCACGGGGATCGAGCCCTTCTGCTGGAGTAGCGCCAGCCAGCGCGCGGCAAACACTTCATCGACGATCTGGAGGGCGTGTGCCTGCAATTGACCTTGCACGGCGTTGTGCGGCGAGAGTTCCTCCACCTTGCGCTGGAAGTCCTCTCCCCTTTCCACTGCATCGGGCCCGCTCATTCCCGCCAACTGCGACGGATCGCCGGAAGCGAGCACCTCGATCGACACGGCAGTGATACGTTTAAGCAAGCCGCGAATCTCCTGCGTTTCCGGTCCATATCGGGCCAGGACGCGATCAAGGCGCACGATGTCAACGGCACTATGTACAACTTCGCTATTTGTCGTGTCGAACGAGGCTTTCGCCGACGAGATCAGCAGGCCAAGCACTAACGCGGCCATGGTAGCGACCAGACCGGTCGCCAGTTTGACAACACTGATCGATTCATCGCTAAGGTGGTGTTGCGGCAGCACGACGCGCAGATACGAACCCAGCAGCGCGCTGCCGACAACGCATACGAACACAATCAACGCAACGGCGAGGTGGTTCACCCTGCAATCCTCCGATTCTGGTATTACGCTCACTGTTGCGCATCTTGCTCGCTGCGCGGCTGCATGCAATTGGACCAAGGTCCAATTGCATGCGCGCTGTAGTGAACCTATCTTTTTAGCTGCACCACTGGCGGCAACAGCGACCCGGCCGCCAGCATCCGTACCCCGTGTCTGCTCATTCGCCTTCCGTCCCTGGCACGGGTCGCGCTGCGGAAGTGCCGTGAGGCGGACAGGAGCAAAGCATCGTGACTTCCAGACTGCCCATCCGAATGTTGGCGCTGGCACTCGCGTTGTCGGCCATGCAGCCGATCCGCGCCGCGACACAAGACCCTGGTTGGCCGCGTGAAATGGTCCAGGAGGACGCGACCCTCACCTATTACCAGCCACAGATCGACGACTGGAAAGACTTCAGGGAACTGACCGGTCGAATGGCGATTATGATCACCCCGCGCGGCGGCAAACCACAGGTGGGCGTGATCACGTTGCAAATGCACACTGATGTGGATATCGACAGCCGCAACGTACTTCTAAGCAGTCCGCAAATTACCGGTACCGCTTTCCCCGGTGCGGACCAGGCAACGAGCCAGAAGCTGGATCAAGCAGTGCGAAAATTTCTCAATCCGCAGGCGTCGTTAACCTTGTCGATGGATCGGCTGGTGGCGAGCATCGACAAAAAACAGGCAGCACCCGTCGTAGCCATCAAGAGCGATCCACCGACCATCTTTGTCAGTTTCGGGCCGGCGATACTGCTGTTTGTGGATGGCGACCCGGTGCCCGCGCCGATCCAGAATTCAGATGTCTCATTCGTCGTCAACGCCAGTTGGCCGCTGTTCGTCGACAATGCCGCCCACCAGTACTACCTGTTCACCGGTCAGTCGTGGATGACGTCGACCGACCTGAAAACCGGCTGGGCGGAAACGAAGACGCTCCCAGCCAAGATGACGAAGATTCCCGCCGACCCCACCTGGACGGACCTGAAGCCCTTCATTCCGCCGTCTGCGAAGAACTCGGCGAAGCCGCCGGCGGTCTTCTTCAGCAGTACGCCGGCCGAGCTGATCGTGTTCGACGGCCAACCGGTTTACACCGCAATCCCCGGCACAGGACTGGTGTTTGCGAAGAATACCGATAGCGATGTGTTCGTCTACACGCCGACCAAGACCTACTATTATCTGACGGCAGGCCGCTGGTTTTCGTCGCCCAACCCCAGTGGGCCATGGACGTTTGCAACGAACCAGCTACCGGCCGATTTCGCCAACATTCCTCGCGACAGCGCTGCCTCGCGAGTCCTCGCTTCCGTACCGGGCACGCCGGAGGCCAAGGACGCGGTGCTGCTCGCCCAGATTCCGACCACGGTTGAAGTCAACCCTGCTGCGGCAGCGGCTGAGATCAAGGTCGCATACAGCGGCGAGCCGAATTTCGCACCGATCGAAGGCACCCCACTCGCCTACGCAACCAACACCCCCGACAAGATCATCAAGGTACAGAACCACTACTACCTTTGTTCGCGGGGCGTATGGTTCGATTCGCCGTCGCCGGCCGGCCCCTGGCAAACCAGCAGTTCAGTGCCTCAGGTGATCTATACGATCCCGCCGGCATCGCCCGTTTATAACGTCACTTACGTGACACAACAGGTCGTGCCGGGCGGGTCTATCCAGGCTAGTTATACCGCTGGATATCTCGGCATGTTTATCGCAGGCGCCGCCGTCGGCGCGATCGTTGCGCAAGGCAACGGCTACTACTATCCGCCCTATGTCCGCGTGGGCTACGGGCCGTATCCCATCTACTATCCGCGTCCCGCGCCGTATGGATACCCGACCTACAACCCCTATACAGGCGCGCGCGGCGTACGCGGCAGTGCCTACGGCCCGGCGGGTAGCGCGCAGTGGGGCGCCTCGTACAATCCCTATACCGGTACATACGCGCGCGGCGCCACGGCTTCCGGGAAGTACGGCAGCGCGAGTGTCGCGCAGGCCTATAACCCCTACACCGGCGCTTATGCCGCTACCCGTCAGGGATCGAACGCGTACGGCCAGTGGGGAAGCTCTGTCGTGACGAAGGGGAACCAGTGGGCGGCGACGCAGCACACCACCACAGCGAAGGGCACGGTCGGGACTTATCAGAATTCGGCAGGCGGCAAGGCGGTTGCTGGAAGCACCGCCAACGGCCGTGCCGTAGCCGGTAAGACCGCAAATGGCGACCTTTACGCCGGGCGTGATGGCAATGTGTACAAGAACACCGGTGGGAGCTGGCAGAAGTACGATAACGGTTCCTGGTCCAATGTGAACAAACCCAGCCCGCAGTCGTCGCCGCAAAAAGCGCAAGCCGCGCAGTCCCAGCGCATGCCCCCCGCGACGAATACCGGCGCGACTCAGCAAAACGCGCAGAACTATCAGCAGCAGCGCTCCGCAGCGGCTCAGTCCGGTAAGGCCGGAACCACTCAGCGAAGCGCCCAGAGCTATCAGCAGCAACGCCCCGCGGGAACCCAGCCGGCGAATCCCCGGACCACTCAGCAAAGCGCCCAGAACTTTCAGCAGCAGCGCGGCACGCCAGCACCGCCGAGCAGGGCCGCTGCCCAGCCTCAAAATGCTGCGGGTGGAATCAACCGGACCAGCGCACAGCCCTCCTTTGGAGAGCTGAACAACGACATGCAGAATCGTCAGAGAGGTGCGACCCAGAGTCAACGCTACGCGCAATCGGGAGGCGGTTTCGACCGGAGGGCCAACGGCGCGGGCGGCGCAAGGGGTGGCGGTGGTGGTTTCCGTCGACAGTAGTCCGGACAAAATCCGTCTGGTTCGTCCCCTGACCATCGCGCGGCTTTTGCTGGTCGGAGCAGCCATGACGGTTGTAGTCGCGCTGGCGGAACCTCCCGTTGTTCGTTCGAACACTGACCTGACCGTCGAACAGGTGCGGCGCACGGCCCGGGAAGCAGAGGTCCGCAAGGACGTCGATGTGCCCACCAAGGCACGCATCGCGGAACTATCCCGCGCAACGCTCGCGGATATGGAGCGTGTTCCCGAACTGCGTGCCCAGGCGGAGACCTATCGTCAGTTAATGCGCGATGCGCCGGACCAGATTCGTGACCTGGAGCGGACACTGGAAAAACTGCGCGCTGAATCAGACCAGGCGATTGCCGGCCCTTCGCGTGCCGGCAGCACACTCAACGAACTGGAGCAGGCGCGGGTCCAGGCCGAAACTCGCCAGGCCGCAGCGCGCGCCGAACTCGCGATGCTCGACCTCGAAATCGAACGTGTCGACACGGAGCCCGCGGAGCTGCGCAACACGCAGCGCGAGGCGCAAGCCGGTCTGGAGCGGTTGCGCGAAGAGATCCAGACGGCCTCAGGTGCATCACGTCAGACCTTGCTCACAATGACGGAGATACAGTCCAGGCGGGCTGCGCTGCTGGTTCGTGAAGCTCAGGCTGACGCCTTGCGCAGCCGCATCGATGCGCAACCTCTATTGGCCCGTTTGACGCAACTGCGGCGGGAAGTGATTCGGACGCAATTGCAGCGCGACGATGCTGACCTGAAGCGGCTGGTGGCGCTCGTCGATCAGCGTCGCGTAGATGACGCCCGGCGAGCCGAGGAGGATGCCTCCGAGCGCCAACGACAGTTGGTGGACCGCAGTCCCACCTTGAATCGGTTGGCGGCGGCCAATGTCCAAAGCTCGGCGCAGCTTGCCGGGACGGCGAAAGAAATCGAGTCGCTGCGGCAGGCTCGCGATCGGCGCACGGCGGAGGCGGAACAGCTGGCGGTTGATTTTCAGCGCGCGCGCCTCGGCCTCGCGCGCAGCAAGCTCACGGAATCAATGGCCCGGGTGCTCGCGGAGCGCGCTGCCGCGCTGCCTGAAGCGGAACAGTTCCGTCGCGCGCGCGGCGAACGGGCGCGCGCCGCTGAGTCAATCGCTGCGGCTGCGTTCCAGGTCGAGCGCGAACAACGTCGCCTCGCGAACCCGGACGAGGAGCTCGACGCCGTCATGCGCAAAGAGGCTGCGCGCACGCGCCCGGCAGAACTGGCGGCCGTGCGCGGCGAAGCGTTAGTGCTGATCGCGGATCGCAGGGAACTGCTCGATCGGCTTTCGACTTCGCAGCGAACCTACCTGAACACACTGGATGAACTCGTCGCCGCCGAGGACCAGCTCCTGAGCATCGCGCAAGACTATCGCAGCCTGATCGACAAGGCGCTGTTCTGGGTGCCTGTGGCTCCCCTGTCCGAACGGTCCTTCAGCGATTTGCCGCAGACGCTGTTGTGGCTAGCCTCGCCAACGGGCTGGCGCGAGGTGGGTGAAACCATCGAGGATCAGGCGAAGCAACGCTTGCTGCAGGTGCTTGTCCTGTTTGGCGCCGTGTTCGCCATCCTGGCGACGCGCAAGCGTCTGCTTGCGCGTCTGCGGCACCTGTCTGAGCGCAAGGGAGCAGAGGGCGACCCCGACGTCACCGCCACAGTACAGGCCCTTGGCACAACCCTGCTCGTCGTTGTGCCGCTGCCGCTGGCCATCTGGACGGTCGGCAACCTGATCGTCGCCTCGTCGACGGCTTCAGAATTTGCCAATGCTGTCGGCGAGGGGCTCGACCCAACGGCGTGGGGGGTACTCATAGGGCTGTTCTTCTCAAGGCTGTTTCGTCCTGATGGCATTGCCCAACTGCATTTCGGACTCGAGGCGCAATCCGTGCGCGCGTTGCGCCGCGCGTCACGCGTGTTCACGTTCCTCGTGGTGCCGCTAGGCTTCGTCAACCGAGCCGCATCCCAGTATGACGATCTCATCGTACGGGCCTCACTGGGGCGCCTAACCCATATGCTGGCGCTCATCGTGTTCGCCGGAGTAATCGGCGTGACCTTTCGGCCGGGTGGCCCGGTTCTCTCGCGGTATTTCGGTGCAGGCGCGGAGGACCGGAATGTGGTCATGAAATATGCTGCCTACGTGTTCGCCTGTGTGGTGCCGCTGTCCCTTGCGGTACTGTCAGCGGCTGGCTTTTACAACGCTGCGCAGGTCTTCGGTCGGCTCACGCTGATCAGTGGCCTCGCTGCGGCAGCGATCGCGCTGTTCCATACTCTGACGGCGCGCTGGTTGCGCGACCGGCGCAACCAGCTTGAGCGCGCGCGGACACAGGGCATGGATCGGGAGGCAGACGTCCTCATCGACGGGGCGCGCAAGAACCTGGACCGCCCCGACCTGGCCTCGATCGGAGCCCAGGCGACGCGGTTGTTGCGTGCGTTGTCCGCGATACTTCTGGTGGTTGCCGTGCTGGTGGTCTGGCACGGAGCATTGCCGGGTCTGAGCCTGCTAAACGAGATTTCTCTCTGGACCTATGCCGATGTCGAGGAGGGGCAAACGGTGGAGCGCACCGTCACCCTCGGGGGCGTGATGCTCGCCCTGACGATTGGATTTATCGCAGTCGTTGCGGTCAAAAACATCGGCGGCTTCCTTGATATCGCGTTCCCAGATCGGGCACGGCTCTCGGGCGGCAGCCGCTATGCCATCAGAACCGTGGCCCGCTACGTCATTGTGGGTGGAGCGGTGATGACGGTGTTTAGTGTGCTGGGCGGCAACTGGTCCCGGATTCAATGGCTGGTCGCGGCCATGGGCGTAGGCCTCGGCTTCGGCCTGCAGGAAATCTTCGCAAATTTCGTCTCCGGTTTGATCATATTGTTCGAGCGGCCGATCCGCGTCGGCGATACCGTGACCGTCGCAGACGTGACCGGCGTCGTGACCCGTGTGCAGGCGCGTGCCACGACAGTGACCGACTTCGATCGCAAGGAAGTGGTGATACCGAACAAGACCGTGATCACGGAGCGAGTCACCAACTGGACGCTGAGCGATCACATTACGCGGGTCGTGCTGAAGGTCGGCGTCGCCTATGGATCCGACACCGCGGCTGCGTGCGAATCGATCCTGAAAGCCGTGCTCTCCGTGCCCTCTGTCCTGACGAATCCCGCCCCCAGCGTATTCTTCCTCGCTTTCGGTGACAGTTCACTCGATTTTGAGGCGCGTTTCTTTGTCGAGGGCGTGAATCGACGGATTCCCGCCACCCACGATGTGCTCACAGCGATCGAACGTGAGTTGCGGCAGGCGGGAGTTGAAATTCCGTTCCCGCAGCGCGATGTGCATCTCAAGTCCGCACTCCCGGCGCTGCCGGCGCACGACGCGGTACCGCGCACGGAGGACGGAACTGCAGCGGATGCTACAGCCTCTCGCTAATCAATGGATTACCTGTCATAGCGAGCCTTCTGATCTTGCCGAGCGCCAGATCTCTCGCATTCGCGGACAGGCCGGGCTCAAGCTATTTCGTTTGACCAGGCTCATCCGATTGCGGCAGCGTGCCGGGCGTCTTCGCACTCAATCCCTGTGCACCGCTCGATGTCGTCCTGCGCTGACTCGTGAGAACGCCATATTCGTCGAACTCGAACACGACTGTCGAAGATTGCGTGTCGGCCCCGCCGAAGAGCGGACCGATGAGCGGGATAAAGCTTTCGGGACGAGGCCTCGATGTGACGAATGAATAGATCAGCACGGTCGATCCATCGCTTAGCGTGGTCTGTGCCGTTGGAGATCCAAGCACGGCGACAACCTCGTCAAGGCCAGTCACACCTTGCTTGAAGCTCGACAGCTGCTCTGGTTTGACGTCGACACCCGCCGATATGCATGCTGCCAACGCACTGCACAACACAATCACTGCATAAATACGCTTCATGTCATCACCGCTACTACTCCGGGCGTCGCGCCCGAAATCGCTGAACGCACTTTCCATGCTCGCGTGTTCGCTGCAACCGCGACGCGCTGTCTAGAGGATACATCCCGGCCGGGATAGGGGGATGAACAAGGTACGCGTGAATTTCTATCATAAGCGTCCGGGTAAACCAGCCTGCTGCGGATATTACAGCGGCAGTGTGTGCGAGATAGCCTGCAGGCAGGCCGTCATCAGCGGACCCGGAACGATGCCAAGCACCAGCACAGCCACTCCGTTCAGCGCAAGCAGCGTGCGGTTGCCGGCGCCGGCCGAGATCGGCGTCGTGTCCTGGGGCGCGTCGAAGTACATCAGCTTGACGATGCGCAGGTAGTAGAACGCGCCGACCAGCGACGTCATCACGGCCAGCACCGCGAGCCACGTCAGACCTGCGTTCACCGTCGCTTCGAGCACGGCGAGCTTCGCGTAGAAGCCAACCGTCGGCGGAATGCCCGCGAGCGAGAACATCATCACCATCATCACGAACGCGAAGACCGGGCTGCGCTGGTTGAGACCCTTGAAGTCGTCGAGCGTCTCGGCTTCGAAATCGCGACGTGCGAGCAGCATAATCATGCCGAACGTACCTGTTGTCGTAACCAGATACACGATGCTGTAGAACATCGCCGAACCGTACGCGCTGGCCGCGCCACCGGCCTTGCCGTCGACAACGCCCGCCAGCAGACCGAGCAGCACGAAGCCCATGTTCGAAATCGCCGAATAAGCCAGCATCCGCTTGATGTTGCGCTGGACGATACCCGTGATGTTGCCGACGATCATCGATAGCGCCGCGAGAAGCACGAGCATTTCCTGCCAGTCAACGGCAAGCGGCAGCAGACCCATCACGAGGAAGCGCAGGCCCCACGCGAACGCCGCGACCTTCGGACCGCCGCCGACGAAGAGCGTCATTGCGGTCGGCGCACCCTGATAGACGTCCGGCACCCACATATGGAACGGCGCCGCGCCCATCTTGAATGCAACGCCTGCGACGATGAAAACCACGCCAAACAGCAGCACGGCATCGTTGATGCGGCCCGAAGCAACCGCCTTCAGTACCTCGCTCAGTTCGAGCGAGCCCGTCGCGCCGTAGAGCATCGAGATGCCGTACAGCAGGAAACCCGTAGCCAGTGCGCCAAGCACGTAGTATTTCATCGCCGCTTCGCTCGATTGCGCGACGTCGCGGCGCAACGCGATCATTGCGTACAGCGATAGCGACATCAGTTCGAGACCGAGGTACAGCATCAGGAAGTGGTTGCCCGAGATCATGATCAACTGGCCGAGCAGCGAGAACATGCCGAGCAGGAACACGTCGTCGCGGAACAGGCCGCGATCTTCGAGGTATCTACGCGAATAGACCAGCGAGACAGCGAAGCCGAGCGACACGACCGCCTTCATCACGCTGGCGAATGAATCGATCACGATCATCCGCGAGAAGAAATAGTACTGGTGCGAATCGAATGACTGGATCGCGAACCACACGCCCGCCGCGGTCGACGACAGGAGCGCGATGAGGTAAGCAAGACGCCGGTTCGTTGCTTCGGAGCAGAAGTCTCCCACCCGGGAGGCGATCGCGATCGCGAGCACTACCAGCGCGTCGGGCAACAGCATGTGTGCGTCTTGCATGATCATTATCTCCCTTATGAAATCAGGTTAGCTTATGATCATCGTGATGGTGCACGACCTACTCCTCGAGCTTGACCATTTCAACGTGAAGCTGGGCCAGTTCCTTCCCGTATGGCTTGTTGCCCAGCCTGTCGTCCGATTTCGAACCGTCAGACGTCGCCTCATACCGATTCTCAGACATCGCCTCACCCCCACAACGGCCAAACCCTGCCTGATTGCGCATCCAGTAAAGTATTGTCGGACCTACTGCTTCCGGCAATTGAACTTTAGGCCAATTGCGCAGTGTATGGAACGGTCGGTTTCCATAGCTTTGCTCGTCCCTCCATGGGACCAAAGTCCAATAGCCTAGGAGCCTCAGTGCAAATACCATCCGTTTAGGGCTATTCCACACGCTGCGGAGCAGGTGGCATGGCGATCTGCTGTCGCCCGTCAGGGAGCGGCCGCGAAGATAATCGCCCAATGACGCACGACAGCGTCCGTGATGCCGATGGCAATGATCGTTTTGCGGTTGTTTGCGGAGAATGAAATGCACCAGAAAACTGACTGTTGTCCGGCGGAGTCCTCTAACAGCGTTGGAAGACGTACCGTACTGAAGACTGCCCTGAGCGTCGCAGCCGTTGGGCTGGCGGGAAGCATGGGGGGCGTTGAATCGGCTTACGCGGCGGCGCTATCGAAGTCTGAGCGAGACAAGTTGACACCGGACCAGATTATCGAGGACCTGAAGCAGGGAAATCGACGTTTCCGTTTGGGGAAAATGCTGCCTCACGATTATTTGACGCAAAAGAGAGCTACTGCCGGCGGGCAATATCCGGCGGCGGTGATCTTGAGTTGCATTGACTCCCGGGCTCCGGCCGAGATCGTCCTTGACACGAAAATTGGAGATACTTTTAACGCGCGTATTGCGGGCAATATCGCTAATGAGGATCTCATTGGAAGCCTGGAGTTTGCTTGTGCGGCGGCCGGCGCTAAAGTTATATTGGTTATGGGGCACACAGGATGCGGGGCAATCAAGGGCGCCATTGATCACGTTGAACTGGGAAACCTGACGGGTCTCCTGGCCAAGATCAGACCGGCTGTGGATGAGACGCAATACTCTGGTGACAGAAGCAGTAAGAATTATGAATTTGTCGATGCGGTGGCGAAAACCAATGTTCGACGCACGATCGACGCAATACGAAATGGCAGTAACGTGCTGGCCCCGATGGAGAAGGATGGAAAAGTAAAAATTGTTGGAGCGATGTACCACCTAAACGGTGGGGTCGTCGAATTCCTGGTCTGAAAATGGACATGGCGCAGGGAATCCAGACCGTTTGATTGGTTGAATTGCCAGCACATAGTTCGCGGGGATGGCCAATGGCGCCATCTCTACCCGTAAATTGGCAACAGCAGGAACAACTTGATCACGATCGCATTCGCGATGTCAATGAAGAACGCTCCCACCATCGGTACGATCAGGAAGGCCAGATGGGAGGGGCCGAATCGCCCCGTAATGGCTTGCATGTTCGCGATGGCAGTTGGCGTAGCCCCGAGGCCGAAACCGCAGTGCCCCGCTGCCAGCACCGCCGCATCGTAATTCCGCCCCATGATCCGAAAGGTGACAAAGATTGCGTAGCCGGCCATGGCCATCGCCTGGACTATCAGGATTGCGAGAAGGGGTAGCGCAAGCGTGGCCAGGTCCCCCAGGCGCAAGCTCATCAGTGCGATCGCCAGAAAGAGTCCGAGGCTTATATTGCCGAGCAGCGCTGTTGCGTCCTCGAAGACCTGATACCAGCCGCGCACAGCAAGCCCGTTGCGAAGAACGACGCCAACGAACAATACACACACGAACGCGGGCAACTCGAACGCCGTGCCGTTCAACCAGGACGCGAGCGCCGAGCCGACCGCGAGGCAAACGGCAATGAGCGCCACTGTCTCGATGACTGCATCCGCGGTGATCGGGCGCACCGCTTTGGGCTGCTCGAAGCCGGTCGTGCCTGCGGAATTCGATTCGGGGTTGGGAGCAAGGCCATAGTGCGTGATGAGGAAACGCGCGACCGGACCGCCAATCAATCCTCCGAGTATCAAGCCGAACGTGGCGCAGGCAATCGCGATCTCTGTTGCCGATGCGAGCCCGTGACGTTCTGCAAACACCTTGGCCCATGCGGCACCCGTGCCATGCCCGCCTGACAGGGTGACGGACGCCCCGAGCAGGCCGAGAATGCGCTCTTGCCCCAACGCCCAGGCGAGGCCGATGCCGAGCACATTCTGCATCACAAGCAGCCCGACCACTGCGCCCAGAAAGACAATCAGCGCCCGCCCGCCAGCTTTCAGCCCCGCGATATCTGCGTTAAGACCGATGGTAGCGAAGAACGTGAGCATCAGCGGCACTTGAAGCGCAGTGTCGAAACGCACGTCGATTTTCAAGGCGCTGCGCAGCGCAAAAACCAGCAGCGCGACAAGTAGTCCGCCGACTACCGGTTCGGGGATACTGTAAGCCCGCAGTATGGGTGTCCGGGCGAGGATCCACCTCCCGAGCAGAAGTACGAGCGACGCGGCCATCAGCGTTTCCAGGGTGTCGAGGCTCACGATGTTCCTCTCCGGTTGGTAGACCGATTAGTTAGCCTTGCCTGACGGACTTCCGCTGGTGTCACCCGACGCGAACCTGAGCAACAGATAACCCGTCACGCCCGACAGTGTCGAGCCCACGATGACGCCCAGCCGCAGGGGCGTGAAATATTCGGGGCTGTCGAAAGCGAGGGAGCCGATGAACAGACTCATGGTGAAGCCGACGCCACACAATGCGGCGACGCCAACCAGTTGTAGCCAGTTGGTTCCTTCAGGAAGTCTGGCCAGACCGAGCCGAACCAGCACGGCGCTTGCCCCACAGACACCGACGAGCTTGCCGATGAAAAGACCTCCGGCAATGCCAAGCGGCAGGGGTTCTGCCAGCGCCGCCATCGTAACGCCGGAGAACGAGACACCGGCGTTTGCGAAAGCGAAAATCGGCAAAATACCGAAGGCCACCCAGGGATGAAGGTTGTGCTCGAGCTCGTGCAGGGGCGCGTGGCCCTGGGCGTCCGCTGTCTTTAACGGCACGGCGAATGCGACTGCAACCCCCGCAAGCGTTGCATGAACACCGGACTTCAGAACAAATACCCACAAGATCACGCCGACAAAAACATAAGGTGCGATTCGCGTGATTTTTAGCAGGTTCAAGCCGATCAACAGCGCAATGGCCACGCCCGCGAAAAGTAACATCGAAATGGACAGGTCTGCGGTGTAAAACAGCGCAATGATCACGATCGCGCCAAGATCGTCGGCAATCGCCACTGCAGTTAGAAATATTTTCAGCGACACCGGTACCCGGTTGCCGAGGAGGGAAAGTATGCCGAGCGCAAATGCAATGTCCGTGGCCGTAGGAATGGCCCAGCCAGTCAGGGTCGCGCCATGTCCGTGGTTAAACAGGAGATAGATAAGTGCTGGCACTACCATTCCGCCCACCCCGGCAACGACAGGTAGAACGACCTGTGCGGGAGTGCTCAGTTCTCCTTCAATCACCTCACGCTTGACCTCCAGCCCGACGAGGAGGAAGAAGATAGCCATCAAACCGTCGTTGACCCACAGCAGTAGCTGCTTCGCGACGGCAAACGATCCAATACGCACTTCCACAGGGATCTTCAGCAGATCGTCATACGCATGTCGAAGCGGCGAGTTACTGCAGATCAGCGCGAGTGCTGCTGCGGCCACTAGCAGCAGGCCGCCCGCCGATTCCAGTCTAAGGAAATCGGCGATGCCATCGGTCGCCTTGCGAATCGCGTTGCCGGTCACAGTGCCCGTCCGTTACCCACGCATTGATTCTTGAAGATCCCAGCCTGCGCCAGCGCGCTGCCTTGATCCAGCCGAGATGGTTCTGCTGAATGCTATTTGCCCGTGGCGTGGCATACGACGAGCAAACGTACCCTTGTGAGCTTGCAGGTCTCACTGAATAGCTTTATCAGTGCCCTGGATCGCGTAAATTTCCTCCCGCTTCACCGCTGCTTCCGCCCAGCGCAGCTCGCCCTTGTTCCACGGCGCTTGCGCAGCGACGGGACATGGGATCCGCATGGATTTGCACGCCCCAACCCATAGGCTATGAGTCTGGTGTAAAGGCCGCCATTGGACCTTGGTCCAATGTGCGTGCCGGAAAGGCACTTCTAGATCATTGAATAGGTAGGGTGAACTGCGAAAGGGGGAGCGCGGAGTGAACGGCCGTTCTCCGCTACAACGCCGACTCTGCCAGTGTCTCAAACTGGCCGAACTCGGTCCGATGCAGGAGACTTGCTCTAACGATTCGCGGAGGCCGGTGAATGGTCCCGGGTTATTCCCAGAGATCGAAAGGTCGGCCGATCCAGCGACGATTAAGAAAAAAGTGGCAGGGATTCGACAGCGGATTGGCGTCGACGTCGCGAGGGCGTGGTTCGACCGGTCCGCGCAGCAGCTTTCCCGTTGGTCGAGCCGAGTCGCCGGTTCAGATCCGACAGCGCTCTACAGACCGAAATGCGGGCTGGCATCTCGGTCAATGTCCGTTCAAGCCGGTCCAGCAGTTCAGGCAGACTCACTTCACCCGCCCCTTTCCGTGCGAACTTCCGCTTCTTCATAAGGCCGCTCCCCTGTATCTGTCGACGATACGCGCTGGCGCCGACGTCACCACAAATCGTCGAGATCCAGCGACATCTGTTTCTTCGTGTTTGCTCCAGCAGCACCGTCGGAGGCATCTCCCTTTGGCAAGGGTGGCTTCAGCACATCGGGATGGACAACCACATCCACGCCGATCCGGACAATGCCATCGTTCGGCCGCCTCGCAACGAGGTCGTTTTCCACGGGAGCAGCGCTGCCCTCTCTTACCGGCACAGCCAGCCGTTCACGCTGCGTCCGCCAGCATCGACTGACGGCAGCCCGATGCCGCACACCGGCAGGCGTACTGGGCCCGAACCTCTTTATTCGCAGGATCGTCAATCGCCAGTAGATATTCAATGAACAGTTCTTCGCCCGGCTCGATTGCCCGCAGCGTATGAATGAAAATCCGTCCCTGATCCTCGATGGTCTCGCAGTTCGGGGCGCAGGCGTGATTGAGCCAGCGTGCACTATTGCCACCGCGACTCCCGTCGATCACGGTCCCGTCCGATAGTCCGAACAGAAACGTATGTCCATCAACGCCTTCGCGTCGGTGACGGCGCACCGC
>NZ_JBNPVS010000080.1:0-23470 GCF_050434225.1 Paraburkholderia sp. GAS32
GGTATCGACACCGCCCTTCGAAAGCGCCTGAACCACTTTTCTGCTTAATGCCCGATTCGCCTTTCTGACGGCGGATTTCGACGTCCCTTGCGTTGCCGCCGATGTGGCAGACGATTCGCTTTCCTGTGCCCACGCATTGACGGAAGCGACAACAATCAATGCAGCACCAGCGAGCTTGAGTGTTCTGATTGCGTTCATTGGCTGCTCCAGTATCAATCACCTAACGGAAGACCCTCTCCAGGATCCCGACGTACCGCCGCTTTACATGCATTCACGCACATGGGTAGCGGTGCGTCGACGGAACTGACGCACCGTCCCCCTCTCAAGCTAGCAGACGGCTCGTTTCACTCGCAGGCGGAGCAATGTCCGCCGTGCCGCTGCGTCTGGACGACACCGTTGGCTCATCCAAGCCAGCCCTTGATGGTATCGGCCATGACGTTGGTCGAGATGCCATAGCGATCGTGCAAGGTCGGCAGCGCGCCCGCACCGAGAAACTCATCGGGCAGTGCGATTTGGCGGTACATCGGCGTGACGCCCGCCGTGAGCAGCGTGGTCGCGACCGCTTCGCCAAGCCCACCGATCACCGAGTGATTCTCGGCGACCACCACCAGGCGACCCGTGCGCCGGGCCTCTCGCAAGATCGTCTCAGTGTCGAGCGGCTTGATGGTCGGCACGTGCAGTACGCCAACTCCCACATTGTCCGCTTCCAGCAACTTCGCCACCTCCAGCGAGCGCATGGTCATGATGCCCGACGAGATGATCAGCACCTCGGCGCCGTCGCGAAGCAGCTTCGCCTTGCCCAGTTCGAACTGATAGTCGTATTCATCGAGCACGGCCGGAACGTTGCCACGCAGCAGGCGCGCATAGACCGGGCCGTTATGCGCTGCGATCGCCGGCACCATCTGCTCGGTATCGAGCGCGTCGCACGGATCGATAACCGTCATGTTCGGCATCGCGCGCATGAGGGCAAGATCCTCGGCCGCCTGATGGCTCGGTCCGTAGCCGGTCGTGAGGCCCGGCAGCGCGCAGATGATCTTCACGTCGAGGTTGTCCTCGGCGATGGCCTGGTGCATGAAGTCATACGCGCGACGGGTTGCGAATACGGCGTAGGTCGTCACGAACGGCTGGGCGCCTTCATGCGCCATACCGGCGGCCGCGCCCATCAGCAACTGCTCGGCCATGCCCATCTGATAGTAGCGGTCTGGAAACTCCTTTCCGAAGATATGCAGGTCAGTGTACTTGCCGAGGTCGGCCGTCATGCCGATCACGTTCTTCTTCTCCCGGGCCAGTAGGGCCAATGCATGGCCGAACGGCGCGGAACGCGTGACTTGTCCTTCGCCGGCAATAGAAGCGATCATCGCCGAGGTCTTCAGGCGCGGCTTCGCGGTAAGAGTGGTGTCGCTCATGCTTGTCTCCCTGCTTCGAGTGCTGCGAGCGCCAGTTGCCACTCATGGGCATCGACGCGGATGAAATGGTTCTTTTCCCGTTCTTCGAGAAACGGCACGCCGCAGCCCATGCGGGTATCGCAAACGATAATCCGTGGCTGCTCCTTCGGATGATTACGTGCAGCATCGAAGGCCGCCTTCACTGCGTCGATGTCGTTGCCGTCCACGCGCTGCGTGAACCAGCCAAATGCTTCGAGCTTCTCGACGAGCGGCTCGAACGCCATGATCTTCGAGGAGGGACCATCTGCTTGCTGGTTGTTGACGTCCACCATGGCGATCAGGTTGTCCAGCTTCCAGTGAGCGGCCGACATAAGGCCCTCCCAGATCGCGCCTTCATCGAGTTCGCCGTCGGAGAAGAGCGTGTAGACGAAGGCGTTTGAGCCCTTACGCTTCAGTCCCAGGCAGCGGCCCACCGCGATCGTGAGGCCGTGGCCGAGCGAGCCGCCGGACATCTCCATGCCGGGCGTGTAGCTCGCCATTCCGGACATGGGCAACCGGCTGTCGTCGCTGCCGTAGGTTTCGAGTTCTTCCGGTGGCAGGAAGCCGGCCTCGAACAGCGCGGCGTAAAGCGCGATCGCATAGTGGCCGTTGGACAGCAGGAAGCGGTCGCGGCCTTCCCAGTCGGGGTTGTCGGGCTCGTAGCGCATCGCGCCGAAATAGGCAACCGCGAGTACATCGGCGATATCGAGTGCCTGGCCGATATAGCCCTGGCCCTGTACTTCGCCCATTAGCAAGGCGTTTCTGCGAATCCGGTAGGCGCGCTCGGCGAGCGTCACCCCATCTGATGAGGGACTGTTCATGGTGTCTCCTTGATTTAAAAAGTGAGTCTTTGCAGCGAAAGGTGTCAGCGATTGACGGTTTTGGCGGGCACGAGGAAAACAAGCCCGGCACCGATGACGATGGCGACGGAGATAAAGATGAGCCCAGCCGTCGACTTACCGGTCAGGTCGTTTAACCAGCCCACGATGGCCGGCGAGAAGAACCCTGCGAGATTGGCGAAACAGTTCACCGCGGCGATACCCGCTGCGGCGGACATGCCACCGAGGAGTGCGGTCGGCAGCGACCAGAACTGCGACGACGAAGCGAGGATGCCGGCGGCCGCCACGCTGACACACACCAGCGACGCGCCGACTCCGCCCAGCATCGGAAGCGTTGCGAAGCCTGCCGCCGATACGAGCATCGGGATCGCAAGATGCAGACGACGCTCGCGGTGGCGGTCAGCGCTTGCACCCACCAGCGGCAGCGCAATGATGGCGCACAGGTACGGGACGGCAGTAAAGACGCCCACCCACAGCGGGTCGGCCACGCCGGACTTGCGGATGATCGTCGGCAGCCAGAACGTCAGCCCATACTGACCGAGCACGACGCAGAAGTAGATGGCAGCCATCAACCACAGACGACGATCGCCGATGAAAGACCTGATCGACACATGGGCGATCTTGTGGGCGTTGTCGTTCGCCACGTTGCGTGCGAGGAGCGCCTTCTCCGGATCAGTGAGCCATTTGGCGGCAGCGATACCGTTGTCGAGGTAGAGCAGGATGGCGACGCCAAGGAGCAACGACGGCAGCGCTTCGAGGATGAACAGCCACTTCCAGCCAGCGAGACCGTGTACGCCCTGGAACGCATGCAGGATGTAACCGGACAGCGGCCCCCCGACAATGCCGGCAAGTGGAATCGCCATGAAGAAGAGGGAGAGCGCCTTGGCGCGCCGCGCAGAAGGAAACCAGTAAGTCAGATACAGGATGACGCCTGGCGCGAACCCTGCCTCGGCCACGCCCAATAGAAAGCGGAGAACATAGAAGGTGGTGGGCGACTTGACGAAGACGAAGCAGGCCGAGATCACCGCCCACGTCAGCATGATGCGAGCGAGCCAGTTTCGTGCGCCCACTTTATGCAACATGAGATTACTCGGTACCTCGAAGAGAAAATAACCGAGGAAGAAAATACCGGCGCCGAAGCCATACACGGTTTCGCTGAATCGCAGGTCGTTGAGCATCTGCAGTTTCGCGAAGCCCACGTTGACACGATCGAGATAAGCGCCCAGGTAGCACAGCATCAGGAACGGTATCAAGCGCCGTCCGACTTTGGCATACGTTTTTGATTCGAAGCTCGCCGGATCGGCGAGCGACGTGACATCGCCCGTCATTGACGGCGCAGTGGCCTTCGTTTTCATGGTTGTCTCCTGCCATATCGCCCCGGGTTTTACCGCCGGGTGCATTGACCCATCCGCCGCAAGCGCGACGGATGTCGTACTTAGTGGATCAACATTCCGCCGTTGACGTCGAGCGTGATGCCGGTGAGGTAGGCCGACAGGTCGCTCGAGAGGAATAGACAGGCATTAGCGACGTCGGCCGCATCGCCGAGTCGGCCGAGTGGAATGCCCTTGATGATGTCGACGCGCATCTCCGTCGTGAGCTTGTCACCGGTGATATCGGTCTGGATCAGGCCCGGTGTGATCGAGTTGACGCGGATGTTGTCCGCCCCGAGTTCACGCGCCATCGCACGAGCGAGACCGAGTACGCCCGCTTTTGCGGCGCTGTAGTGAGGACCGCCGAAGATGCCGCCGCCGCGTTGCGCGGAAACGGATGACATGCAGACGATGCTGCCGCTCTTTTGCTCTCTCATTTGCGGAATGACCGCCTGCGACATGTAGAGCGTACCGCGCAGGTTCACGTCGATGACCGCATCGAAGTTGTCGGCTCCGATGTCCATCGTCTTCAACGGCTGGGTGATACCCGCGTTGTTGATCAATCCGTCGACACGACCGTACTTCTCGATGACCGCTTTGGCGGCAGCCATGCATGCGGCCTTGTCGGTCACATCGCAGGCGAGGCCGAGATGTTCTTCGCCGAGCTCACGCGCGGCACTCTCTGCGTCTTCCTTGCGAAGGTCCAGAATCACCACTCGCGCGCCTTGGGCGGCAAGCGCTTTTGCGGTCGCACGGCCGATGCCACGCGGCGAGGCTGCGCCGGTTACGATTACCACTTTGCTGTCGAGCAACATATTTGTCTCCATCGATCACGTTAGTTGGTAGACGCAGTTTCAGCGCTTCAACCATCTCGATCAATGCAGTTCGGCTCAACTATTGCTGAAGAATTTTCAGGTGTCGCGGCTGATCTCTTGCTCGACCCAGGCCAAAAATTTGGCCACGCGCGGCAAGTCCGCGTTCTGGGAAGGGTAAACGAGGTGATGGGCTCCGACCTCGACCGCATACGCGCAATCGAAGACCGGTACGAGCGAACCTCGTTTCAGATGGACCGATGCGAGCATCGTGCTTTCGAGCGCGATGCCGTGTCCCAATGCCGCGGCCTCGAGCGACATGTACGAGCGGTCGAACGCGAAATCGTACGCCTTGCGCGACACCGCGACGCCGAACTTGCCGAACCATTGCTTCCACTGCACAAGAGGAGTCTCCGAGAAGATCAGGCGCCGCTCGAGCAGATCCTCGGGAGTACGCACCGGGTGTCTTCGCAGGTATTCCTCCGAAGCAAGAGGCGCGATGAACTCGTTGCGTAGCGTTTTGATCTCGCCATCGGTCCAATGAGCGTAGCCATGCCGTACGTCGACGTCATAGAAGCCGGAGGTGAACGACACATCCTCATACGAGCACGCGAGATTCAGCTGAATGTCGCCGTTCGCTTCCTGGAACAAAGCCAGCCGCGGCAGCAGCCACATCAGCCCAAAGCTGGGACTCGAGTGAATGCGAAGAATCTCTACACCCGACTGGCTCGATGCGCGTTCCGTCGCCCGGCTCAGGTCGGCGAGTGATCCGGTGACATCCGCCAGATATTGCTGCCCCGTTGGCGTCAACACGAGTCCCCGTCCCACTCTTGTGAACAAGGGCCTTCCCACCATGGATTCGAGGTTGGCAATTTGATGGCTGACTGCCGATGGTGTTAACCCCAATTCATCAGCCGCCCGATTGACGCTCTTTGTCCGGGCGACACTTTCAAACGCGACGATGGATTTTAGTGGAGGGATGCGCATTGTTCCTGGGGGCAGAAGTGACGAACCGTCCTGGATCAGGGTGTTCTGCTTCGCTACTGTCAGCGAGGTGGTTCCAGAAATGTCGCGTATCCAGGAGGTAAAGGCAAGCCGGGGGTTGGCCGATAGGCAATCGGTTCACAGGGGGACGAGACGTTGTGCGAATACGAGGGCGAGCCCGGCGACCGAAAGCATCCGGTAGTCGGGAAGTGGCAGATCTCGGGCCGATTGCCGACGTTCAGATTTTCTGACCGTCTGCCGGCTTGTGGCCGACCGTACGCGTTCACTCCCTTCGCCGTAAACCGCCGGTCGAAAACATTCGGCCTGCGCTAGCGGCAGCTTTGTGACGCCATATCTCAGCAGGTCCAACTCCTGAAAGTCGGTGCGAACGGGAACATTGATACCACCACCGCGACAGCGCCGGTCGAAGCGTTCGTGCTCACGAACAGTGGGTTGATGGTCGGCGTGGCGCTCGAAGATACGAAGGTCACCAGGCTGAAGTCACTGTAGTGCCCCAAAACAGGCGGGGCGGTGCCCGCGTGCCGGCCTGGCGTTTTTCGATCCTGCCGGAACGCCATGCACATTCCCACGACATCGCCCTCTTCTTTCGCGGTTTTCGCGTGTCAATACGTCTGGCGGTCTGGAGCACTGGCGCAAGCCTCGCGCGACGATCGTCGCCTGCCCGCGTAGTCGCATCCAAACCGGCGGCAGCCGTTACTCAGGCGCGTACCTGAACTCCGGCAATCCTTTGAGGGACTCCCTAGTCGCATCCTGTAGCCGCATCTGCTTGTCGATGACCTGAAGGCTGCCAAACGGTACTGCGACGAGATGGGTTCCCATCCCGAGAAACCCGCCTACCGAGAGGATGACGTAGGGAACCCGATCGGTTGGGCTGACGATCAGATCGTCTATTGTTCCGATATTGTCCTTGTTGCGGTTATAGACGGGCGATCCGTTGATCCTGGAGGCCCGATATCCCGTCGCCAGCTGGACGACATCAACGCGTTTCGCCGTGATGGATTGTTGCGTTCCCTGAGCCCGCAGTGTTCCCGTGGTCAGGGCCGTTCCGAGCACAGCCACCGATATCAGCGTAATAACCTGTTTCATCGTGCACCCCCGCGGTTCGAAAGCATTCGTTGGTAAAGGCGTCACGCGAGCAACTTGACCCACTAGGTGACGCCTCAAGACCTGTCTGTGCAAACAGACTACGGCTGCTTCTTCAGTTGCTCCTTTGCATCGCCGTACGGTTTCTGATGGCACACTAAGACAGCGACACGCCGTGAGCGGATCATCCAGACAGGAATTCGCGTTCTTATATTCTGCCCAGAAGCAGCAAGATGAGAACGACGACCAGCAGCACACCCAGCGCCCCGCTTGGCATATAGCCCCACGAACGACTGTGCGGCCAGGTCGGCATCGCGCCCATCAACAGGAACGCCAGTACAACTATCAATAGTATGCTCAACATGAGACGACTCCTTTCCGACTCCGTATTACGACGAGCCCATCGCCGCTCTCTCGCCACGTGCCCGGAATCTTCTGGCCTGTCGCGAGTTATCTTCGCAAATTGAATGTGATGCTGACCGGCATCCGCACAACCCGGAAAAGGGCCGTCCTGTAGCCTGAGGCTGGCATTGATTTGCCGCGCAGTCGGTACGGTGGTGGACATCGGGATTTCTTTTTTTCCGCCCGGCGTTCGCGACTGCCGTGTGGCGGGGCTCGGCCGTCTGGGGGCATTGCCGGACTGTCAGTCCGAATGCACCCTGGCCGGCCAGGAATAATGCGCGTTTTATATCGCCTTCAGATCGGGCAACAACCGGTCGAACTCTCGTTTCACCACGCTATAGCACTCGCACACACGCTTTTCGAGTCCCGGTCGATCCAGTACCTCGATGTGGCCATGACCGTAGCGAATCAGCCCCGCGTCCTGGAGTTTCAGCGCCGCTTCCGTCACGCCGGATCTGCGCACGCCAAGCATGTTGGCGATCAGTTCCTGTGTCATCTTCAGCTCGTTTGACGGCAGGCGGTCCATGCTGAGCAGCAGCCAGCGGCACAATTGCTGGTCGATCGAATGATGCCGGTTGCAGACGGCGGTCTGGGCCATCTGTGTAATCAATGCCTGGGTATAGCGCAGCAATAACCGCTGCACCGGGCCAGCGCGATGGAATTCCTCTTTCAGGATGCGCGCATCCAGTCGATACGCCCGTCCTGCGCTTTGCACGACTGCCCGGTTTGGCGTTGTTTCACCGCCCATGAAGAGCGCAATACCGATGATCCCTTCGTTGCCCACGATTGCGATCTCGGCGGACGCGCCGTCCTCCATCACATAGAGCAGCGATACGATGGACGTTGTCGGAAAATAGACGTGATCAAGGCGATCGCCAGACTCGTACACGACCTGCCCCAGGGGCATTTCGACCGGTACGAGATGCGGCGCCACGCGCGCCCGCTCTGCTTCCGGCAGAACCGAAAGCAGGTGGTTCTCTTTGGAATGACTTTCGTTTTCCATGTCTCGCTCCCCGACATCCCGTCCAGAAACTGCACCGTTTTCGCAGAATTGTTCTTAACAGTATCAGGCGTCAGCAGTAGTTGCATGAATGCGCCAGACGAATGGGGCGAGGACGTCGAACCAGACTAAACCCTGTTTAAATTATAGTTCGCGTGCGCCTGGTGGTCCGTCGCGACGCGCCACCGGCCACGCCTTAACGGGTCTGCGCGGACAAGTCTGTCAACTGCGAGAAATGCGTCGTCGATTGTGCGTTTGAACATAGACAGATCTCTGTACGTTGTCGTACCGCTTTCTGCCGCGCGTGCGCGTAGCGTGTCTTCTATCGTTGACCAGCGCGGAGAAAATCATGCTTAGACGAACCTTCATCCGGAGCACATCCGGATCGCTTCTGGTGCTCGGCGCAGCGCTCTCAGGTTGCACTACCACCTCTTCTTCCGATGCGAGCCGCAGTCAGCAGATGGACAAGCGCCGCTCCATCGATGCAGGCGTCGACTCGACTCTGACTCGCCTGTACGGTATGGCAAGCGGATCACGCGAACTGGTCGGCAAGGCGCACGGGGTACTGACGTTCCCGTCGGTGATCGATGCCGGCTTCGTGGTCGGCGGTCAGTATGGCGAAGGCTCCTTGCGCGTCGGCGGACACACGGTCGGCTACTACAGCACGGCGACCGGTTCGATCGGCTGGCAGATCGGCGCGCAATCGCGCGCAATCGTCTTCCTGTTCATGACCGACGAGTCGCTCAACCGCTTCCGTAGCAGGGACGGATGGTCGGCTGGCGGCGACGCCTCCGTGGCCGTGCTGAAAGTCGGTGCGAACGGCAATCTCGACACTAGCACCGCGACCGGACAGGTCGACGCTTTCGTGTTGACCAACAGTGGCCTGATGGCGGGCGCGTCGCTGGAAGGCACAAAAGTCACGCGGCTCACGTCGCTTTGAAATTGAGGCCGAGGGACGCGCGTGATGTGCGCCCTCGTCGAAACACAGGGTAGAGAAACCATGTTACGAAGCATGCGAGACTTGCACGGAAGCACCGTTAGCGCAGTGGACGGCGACATCGGCTCAGTTAGCCAGGCCTATTTCGACGACGAGTCATGGGGTGTGCGCTACCTGGTGGTCGAAACAGGCAATTGGCTCAATGACCGGCAAGTGCTGGTTTCGCCGTATTCGGTGAAACACACCGATCCCGGATCGAGTGTCGTGCATGTCGGCCTCTCCCGGCAGCAAGTGAGGGACAGCCCAATGCTGGACGCCCACAAGCCGGTATCGCGGCAGCACGAGATCGAGTATCTGCGCTACTACAGCTATCCGACCTATTGGGGCGGCCCAAACCTATGGGGGATGGGCGCCTACCCGGCCTATGACCCAACAGGTGTAGCGCCTGACGCCCTGCCCGATGAGCCACCAGGGCCAACCCTGGATACGAACAAACCGCAACCCGACGTCCATCTGCGTAGCACCGACGAGGTCAAAGGCTACCACCTCAAGACGGCCGACGGCAGCATCGGTCACGTATCGGACTTCATTTACGACGACACCGACTGGGCGATTCGTTACCTGGTCGTAGAGACGCACAACTGGTGGCCCGGTGGCAAGGCCGTGCTCATCGCGATTCACTGGATCGGCGAAGTCGACTGGTTCGATTCAACCGTATCGACGGCATTGACGCGTGACGTCATCAAGAATAGCCCAGCTTATGACGACTCGATGCCGATCGACCGGCGTTACGAGGTCGTGCTGCACCAGTTTTACGACAAGCATGGATATTGGTCGGACGCAGGCACCGACGAGCCAGTCGCATCGGAATGAACCGCGAGATTTACCAGCAGCGACGACGGCCAATGTGGCTGTCGTTTACTCAGACGGGCGACACCATGGCGGACAGAATCATCTCAAGCACAACACATGACGCTTACATGACAGTCAGAGACCATATTGCCGATGGCTGGGTGGCGAGCGTGTGTGTCGTTCCGAAGGGCGCAGCGAAGAGCAACGAACTCGTCATCAAACTCGACACTTTCTTCGAACGTGAAGATGTCGCATGGGAATCGGCCGAGACGCTTGCACGTGCCGAGCTCAACAACCTGAAATAGCGTGAAGGAGCTGCCCTATCGCCTCAGATACTGCGCTCGCAAGGTTTCGATTTCATCAAGCAGATCAAGTGCGAGCGCGATGCCAGCAGCGTTGATCTCGAGATCCTGCGCGAGATGGCGAGCCTTGCGGGCGCGGCGCAATGAGACGCCGTCGAAGTGTGGGCCATCGTCCTCGCTGACGTATTTCGGCTCAATTGCGCCTTGCTCGATCCATTCAACGAGCTGGACTTCAGAAGCGCCGGACACCCGGCACAATTCGAGTAGCGTGAACTCCACCTGCTCCTCGACGATCAGGCATTCGAGCCACCCAGTGCGCGATTCGTTCATGATGCATCACCTGAAAAGTGCGCGCGCGGATTGAAGCCGCATGCCTGTCGTAGTGTCTCGTAAGCCGCGCGTGCCTGCTCGCTGTCAGCCAGGGGCAGAACGATGTTCAATTGCGCATAGAGATCGCCCGATGTACCGGTCGGGCCGCTCGCGGGGATTCCCTTGCCTTTCAAGCGTAAGCGTCGGCCTCCGCTGGAATCTTTGGGTATGGCTATTTCGACGGCGCCGTCGGGCGTCGGCACGGTAATGCGCGCGCCAAGTGCCGCTTCCCAAGGGGCTACCGGCACGACGATCGTCACATCGCGGCCGTCGACGCGAAAAAGTCCATGCTGGCGCAACGCGATTTCCAGGTACAGGTCTCCAGCGCGCCCCTCGCCGAAACCCGTCCCCCCTTGGCCGGCGAGTCGCAAATGCTGCCCACTGTGCACGCCCTTCGGAATGGAGACGTCAAGCGTCCGCGACTTCAGCACGGCACGGCCGCTCGCATCGAGTACTGGCATCTCCAGCGAAATCGTGCGCTGCGCCCCACGATAGGTATCTTCCAGATCGATCACCACTTTGGCATGGTGGTCCTGGCCCGAAGCCGAGTGCGGCACACCGCCATAGGCGTCCTCCATATCTTGGGCGGTTGCGCGATCATGTCTGCCGCCGGCAGCGTGCCGCCCGCGTCTTGTCGAGGCGCGACCACCACCGGCATGTTCACCGCGAAACAGTGCCTCAAAGAATTCGCTGAAGCGTGCATCCTCGGCTCCGCGGTCTTCCCCGCCGCTGAATTCGAAGCCCTCGTCCCACTGCGGCGGCGGCTCGAAGTCCTGACCATTGCGCCACTGGTCGCCCATCCGGTCGTAGGCTGCGCGCTTTTCCGTGTCTTTGAGCACGCTGTACGCCTCGCCGACCTCCTTGAAGCGTGGCTCCGCGTCGTCGAGTTTGCTCAGGTCCGGGTGATATTTGCGAGCGAGCTTGCGATACGTACGCTTGATATCGTCCTGTGTCGCGCTGCGCGGCAATCCCAGCACTTCGTAATAGTCTTTGTATTTCATATCGAAGGCCTATGAGAGAGGCCGCGCTAGAGCGGTAACACTATCGTCGCGGCGAACGGCTATGCCGAGATGATCACCTTCAGGGCGCGCGTGTCCGCAGCACGCTCGAAGGTCCCGTAGGCGTCGAGAATCTGATCGAGCCTGAAGCGGTGTGTAATCAGAAGTCTCGCATCGAGCTTGCGGGCGCGCAACGTATCCATCAGCATCGGTGTACTGACGGTATCGACCAGCCGCGTGGTGATGGTGATGTTTCGGTCCCACAGATGCTCCAGATGAAGATCCACCTTGACGCCATGTACTCCGACGTTCGCAATCGTCCCGCCCGGCGCGATGATAGCCTCGCACAATTCAAAGGTAGCCGGAATGCCGACCGCCTCTATTGCGGTATCGACGCCACGGTCGGCCGTGAGTTTCATGATCGCCTTCACCGCATTGCCATCCGCGTTGTTGATCACCGCGGTCGCACCGAAGCGCTTTGCGGTCTCTAGCCGGTTATCGTCCAGATCGACCATGATGATTTCGGCGGGAGAATAGAAACGGGCTGTGAGCAATGCCGCAAGCCCGATCGGCCCGCTGCCGACAATAGCCACGATGCTACCGGGCTGCACCCTCCCATTGAGCACACCGCACTCGAAGCCCGTCGGCAGAATATCGCTCAGCATCACCAGCACTTCTTCGTCGGCGCCGTCGGGAATCCGGTAAAGACTGGTATCCGCGTGCGGAATCCGCACGAACTCGGCCTGCGTGCCATCGATCCTGTTGCCAAGAATCCAGCCGCCGCTGACACAATGGGAATACATGAGTTTGCGGCAGTACATGCACTTACCGCATGCGCTGATGCAAGAAATCAGGACACGTTCGCCTGGCTTGAACGCCGTGACGCCTGCTCCGACCTGCTCGATTACGCCGGTACCTTCATGGCCGAGCACGCGGCCGGGCTGACAGGTCGCGACGTCGCCCTTGAGAATGTGCAGGTCCGTGCCGCAAATTGTCGTCTTGCTGATCTTGACGATGGCGTCGGTGGACGCCTCGATCTCGGGTTTGGGCCGTTCTTCAACTGCCTTCTTGCCAGGGCCAAGATAAACGAGTGCTTTCATTGTCGGTAATTCCGGTTGCATTGGATCGGCCCGTACGCAGTGATTCATGTCTGTTCGGGCGATTGAACTGACGCGCGGCTGTCGTCGCTTGAACCCACTCTGCCGTGTCACCAGGAAAAAGTCGGTACGGTGGCAGACCGCATGGCGGCTGAGGGAACCCCTACGTGCGTGGCGTCCCCTGCGTCCCTGCGCCAAATAACCGGATCAAGGCTTCATAGTCGACCGGCTTGGTCAGATGATGGTCGAACCCAGCCTCGGCTGATTTGAGGCGATCCGCCGGCAGTCCGTATCCGGTGACGGCCACCAGGATCACATTTCGATTTGCCCCTGATTCGCGTAGCCTTCTCGCTACTTCGTATCCGTCCATGCTTGGGAGTCCGATGTCGAGAAGTACGAAGTCAGGGGTGAAGGTCGCCGCAGCGCTGAGTCCCGAAACACCATCTATGCGCGTCTCGACCTGATGACCCTCATTTGCGAGAAGCATGCCCAACGCCTCACTCGCATCGGCGTTGTCATCAATAATCAGAATCCGCTGCGGGCGTGCGGTGACCGGTGCCGGCTGCGAACTGATCCCATCTCCGGGCCCAGAGTGCGAAGGACCATTTTTGGCCGAACTCTGCCTTATGAGTAGTGGCTCAGCTCGACCCGATGGAGCCGCGCGGACAAGCTTTACCACCGTCCGATACGGGAGCGACATGAGACGACCGCGGATAACGCGTCGGCCTTTATCTCGTCGGCCATCACGGAAAGTGGCGGATCGCTGACGCGGTCCGACCATACCGCGCCCCGACGGTGTGACTCCGAAAACGTTGGGAGAGCACCCCAAACCGATGCAGACGTATCCGTTGACTTGCAGCAGACACCTCGTCGACGACCCACAGAATTCGAATTCAGGAAAACAGGTCTGTCAGTCTTCGGCACGCACACTCGACGCAGCCGATGGAAAGTCTTCACGGCGCTCCGCCCATTTCAGGATCGCATCCAGTGCCGGGCAGAGCGCCTGACCCCAATCGGTTAGGCGGTAGTCCACCTTCGGCGGCACCTGGTGATAGACCGTGCGCGTCACAATGCCGTCCTCTTCGAGGCGGCGCAGCTGCTGGGCAAGCATCTTTTGCGTGATGCTGGGGATTAGCCTCTCGAGGTCCGAAAAACGTTGCACCTGACCACCGAAAAGGTGAAACAGGATCACCAGCTTCCAACGTCCTTCCAGCAGCTTGAATGCGGCTTCGACGTCGATCGCGGCAGTCGTGGGAGTGTAGGCTTTTCGGTTGGACACGGCTTACTTACTTTTTAGTGCGTTCTTGCGATGTGGTAACTATAGCGCCATCATTGGGACATGCAAACGTGACGTTCAGGAAAAGTCCGATGAACATGACCCTGCCCCCGCCACTGGATGCCTATCTGAACGCGGAAACCACCAGCGACACCGCTCCTCTGGCGAACTGCTTCGCTGCCGATGCCGTCGTGCGCGACGAGGGTCGCACTATCGAGGGGCTCGAAGCCATCCAGGCCTGGAAGAAAGACACCAAAGCCAGGTACCAGTACGCCATCGAGCCGCTGGACTTGTCCCAGGATGGCGCCGCCGTGACGATGCGCGCCAGGCTCACGGGCGCCTTCCCCGGCAGCCCGGTCGAGCTGACCTACACGTTTGTCCTGGCCGACGGCAAGATCGTGTCCCTGGAGATTCACTGATGAGCGCGGCACTTGAACTTCGGGGCCTTCGGGCGCTTGTTACAGGCGGGACCAAAGGCATCGGTAAATCCGTTGTCGCACAGCTTTGCGAGGCGGGAGCGAACGTCCTCGCGACCGCACGTTCGCGTTCCGATGACCTTGCCGAAGAAAGGTTCATCGGTGCGGATATCACGACGGCCGAGGGTTGTAAAACCATTGTCGACGCCGTGCTCGAGCGGCTCGGCGGCGTCGATATAGTCGTGCATGTGGCGGGTGGCTCATCTGCGCCAGCGGGTGGCTTCAGTGTGCTCGACGACGACGAATGGAACAAGGCATTGAGCCTGAACCTGTTCCCGGCAGTACGCATCGATCGCGCGCTGTTGCCCTCGATGGTCGAGCAGCGCTCAGGCGTCATCATCCACGTCACGTCGATCCAGCGGCAGTTACCGTTGCCGGAGGCCACGATTGCCTATGCCGCCGCCAAGGCTGCCCTGTCGAACTACAGCAAAGCCTTGTCCAAGGAAGTTAGTCCGAAAGGCGTTCGGGTCGTGCGTGTCTCCCCCGGCTGGGTTGAAACGGATGCCGCCGCGGGTCTCGTTGCTGAGATCGCCCGGCAGAACGGCATCGACACGGACGGCGCTCGCAAGATCATCATGGATTCGCTCGGAGGCATTCCTCTCGGCCGGCCATGCTCTCCCCGGGAGGTGGCAGAACTCATCGGTTTCCTCGTCTCCGCGCGGGCCAGCGCCATCACCGGCACTGAGTACGTCATCGACGGCGGAACTGTTCCGACTGCGTGATCTGAGCCGCTTGTCGGTGGACGTCGACGTGCTTCGGCGCACGCGAAGCGCGTTTCGCAGGCAGCGGTTCCAGTTCAGGCGCCGGCCTTCACGTGGTGTGCCCGCCCAATGAACCTCTGCTTTTCTGCAGCACGGCCACCCGTGGTGGACCGGGCATTATTCAGCGGCGTCATCGCACCTGGACGTCAGGTCACATAGCAGGTCACCCTTCGTCCGCAATTCGCGATGCCCTGGAATGGCGGACGGGCAAGCTCAGAGCGCGATCAGCGACCGTCTCATGTCGAGCCGGGAGCGGACCCGCGAAAGCTTCCTCTGAATGGCTCAAACTGGCCGGGAGCACGCATTCGCCCCGCAGCCGGAACGCCCGGTGCGCCAGTGCCCGCCTCGCTTTGTGGCGGGTGGGCGCCGCAAAGCGCAAGCGGTTCTTCACTCGTTCGGCCAGAAAAGAGACGGCCCCGTACGTCCGGTGGGCTATCATGCCTGTCCTCTCCGAAGCAGCTCCTTATGATTTCCGTCCGTAATGTCACGCTGCGCCGTGGCGTCAATGTCGTACTCGACGGCGCGTCCGTCACCTTCACCCCCGGCGAAAAGATTGGCCTTGTCGGCCGCAATGGCGCCGGCAAGTCATCCTTCTTCGGTCTTCTCAACGGCACCCTGCACGAAGACGGCGGCGAGTTCTCGATTCCCGCTGCATGGAAGATGGGCCAGGTCGCGCAGGAGATGCCGGAGACCGAGCAGAGTGCGACCGACTTCGTCATCGAGGGTGACACTATCCTGCTGGCAGCGCAGGCCGAAGTAACCGCCGCTGAGGCCAGCGACGATGGCATGCGCATGGCGCACGCCTACATGGCCCTGCACGACGCCGGTGCACACGATGCTCCCGCACGCGCCCAGGCGCTGATCCAAGGCCTGGGCTTCAGTGCTGCGCAGCTTGGCCAGCCGGTCAACAGCTTCTCCGGCGGCTGGCGCATGCGACTGCAGCTGGCGCGAGCGCTCATGTGTCCGTCCGACTTGCTGCTGCTCGACGAACCGACCAATCACCTCGACCTCGACGCGCTGGTCTGGCTGGAAGCGTGGCTCAAGCGCTACGAGGGAACCATGGTCGTGATCAGCCACGACCGCGAATTCCTCGACGCGGTGACGCAGGTGACCGTGCACGTCGACAACGCCAAGCTGGTGCGTTATGGCGGCAACTACAGCAAGTTCGAAGAGATGCGCGCCGAGCAACTGCAGTTGCAGCAGGCCGCGATGGCGAGGCAGGCGGACAAGATCGCCCACCTGCAGAAATTCATCGACCGTTTCAAGGCCAAGGCCTCGAAGGCGAAGCAGGCGCAGAGCCGGGTCAAGGCGCTCGAACGCATGGAGAAGATCGCACCGGTGCTTGCCGACGCGGAGTTCACCTTCGAGTTCAAGGAGCCGCTCAACGTCCCGAACCCGCTATTGTCAATGCTGGACGCGAGCTTCGGCTACCCCGCGCCGACCGACGCAGCGCCGGACACGCCGCCGACGGTCATCGTGCGGGGCATCAACCGCTCCGTGCTGGCCGGGCAGCGCATCGGCATTCTCGGTGCCAACGGCCAGGGCAAGTCGACGCTGGTGAAGACGGTGGCGCACGAGCTGGCGCCGATTGCCGGCGAAATCAGCGAAGGCAAGGGCCTGAACATCGGCTACTTCGCACAGCAGGAACTCGACGTGCTGCGTCCCCTCGACACACCGCTAGAACACATGATCCGCCTTGCGAAGGACACGCCGGCGCACCTGCGTGCCCCCGGCCAGAGCGGCACCGAACAATCGCTTCGTACCTTCCTCGGCACCTTCAACTTCAGTGGTGACATGGTCCATCAGGCGGTCGGCACGATGAGCGGCGGCGAAAAGGCGCGGCTCGTGTTGTGCATGATCGTGTGGCAACGCCCCAACCTGCTGCTGCTCGACGAGCCTACCAACCACCTCGACCTGGCCACACGCGAAGCGCTAGGCATGGCACTCAACGAATTCGAAGGCACAGTGATGCTGGTCAGTCACGACCGGTCGCTGCTGCGCGCGGTATGTGACGAGTTCTGGCTCGTTACCAAGGGTGGCGTCGAGCCCTTCGACGGCGATCTGGACGATTACCAGCAGTTCCTGCGCGACGAAGCCCGTCGCATGCGCGAGCAAGCTGCCGGAGAGCAGAAGGTCGTCGCCTGAACACCCCCTGGCAGTTCCAGTTTGGAAGCTGCCATAGCGTTCGCATCGAGTCGAAGGGCCGGTTAGGGTCGCGTGCCGCCGATCGCGGTCAGGCAGCAACCGGCCAGGAGTCGTCGTTCGCTCGCACCGTCGCTCCGACATTCTGGCGTCGGTTCCGCTCAGGAACCGGCCATTCAATTCTAGATCGCACTTCCATGCGCCATAATTCGGATAAGCCGGAATGGACATGGGCGCATTTATAGCAGTCAGCATGGCGTCTCACCGCGAGAACTTCAGAACCGCGAGGAAAACAATCGCCACAACAATGACGATCACGGCCGGCGCTGCAAACCTCAACGCGGACGATTCGCGCACTGTGTCGTCGCGCTCTGCCCGCCTCGAAAAACCCGCGAGCATGCCATGCAACGCCGACAGCAACACGACCAAAGGCAGCTTCGCGGTTAGCCACGCGGCGCCAAACCAGTGCCCCATCAGCGCGATCGTCGGGCCGGTGATCCACACCATGGCCAGTGCTGGGGTCGTCACCCGGCGGTCCCAACGGCGCATCACCCGAAGAATCACGAGGTTGTTCGTCGCCGCGCAAATGGAAAGGACAAGAAGCCCAGCGACAAATGTTATTACTGACGCAACATGCAGTGCCTTGATTGACAGATAAATCATCGAGCAGCCCGCTTGCGTGCGAGCCACGCCACATTCAGGAAGCCCCCGAAGGGGACGATCGCAGCAACGATCAGCCGGACGACTTCTGAGCGCTGCCACGCGCCGCTTGCCGCTGACGTGACGACCAGCCATAGGTAAGCGACGAACGCGACGCCGTGCACTGGCCCCAGCCATCTGACGGCGGCCGGCATGCCGCCTAGATGCTTGAGCGGAACGGCGACGAACACAAGCAGCACCAGCGTCGTGGCTTCAATCGCGGCCATGATGCGAAGGTTGCGCAAGAACACCGGGGCGTAGTCCATGAAAAACAGACAGGCGATCATTCGGCGGAAGATGTCGCCTCATTGTCGACCTTCATGTGCGAAAGGCTCCGCCGCAGCACTGCAACATTTTTTGGCCCGTTCATGATGCTGAACTGATGCTGCGCTTCGTGCCACAGCGGCGCCGCCCGCTCGAAAAGATCGGCTCCCTCGGGGGTGAGTTCAACCATGCGGATGCGGCCGTCGGTGGGAGACGGTCGCATCTTCACGAAACCATCGCGCTCGAGAAAACCGATCATCTTTCCCATGGCCGTCCGCTCGATGTCGAGCCGCTCGGCGAGAGCATTAACCGAGGCGCTCTGCTGTTCATTCAGGGTCGCCAGGGTGAGAAACTGCGTGATGCGAAGGCCGGACGGCTGGAGATAAGCGTCGTAAAGACGCGAGATCTGACGGGCGGCCTTCCTCACCGTAAAGCAGTTGCATTGATCGACCCCGATGGGTTGGTTTTCCGGCAGCATCTCGTGTCCTCCTCAACGTTGGTTAAATTGCCCAGGCGCCTCGCGCGTTCGTCAGGCAAAAGCGCCCCGATACTTCTCGATGAACGCCGGGACAGAAAGCGCCGGCGTCCCGGTGATTTTCTCGACGGCATCGTTAGTACCCTGGAACACCCCTTCGCGATAGTGCTGCGCGACTTCAACGAGGTGCTGCACAAGGAACGGAGGGAACTTGTACACCTGCTCCATCTGTTGCTTGAAATCTTCGATCGAAGTCGGGGCGTATTCGATCGTCACGCCGAGCACCTCGCTCACGGCTGCAGCGATTTCCGTATGGTTCATCTCTACCGGGCCGTGGAGAGTGTAAGTCTTGCCGCCATGGCCTGCCGGATTCGCCAGAATGTGCGCGATGACCCTGCCCTGGTCGTCCGTGCTGATCGGAGCGTGGCGACCGTTTTCGAACGGAAAATCGATCTTCTTTCTGGCCCAGATTTGCTTTGCAAAATGCGGGTAGACGAGCCAATCCGCAAAGAATGTGGGGCGCAGATGCGTGGTGGGCACACCGGACCAGTCGAAGACCTGCTCCGAAATCCAGTGATCCTGCGCCGCATGGCTGGTCGAATCGCGCCGCGCTGAAATCTGCGACATGTTGACGATCGCAGTGACGCCGGCTTCCTTCGCGGCCTGCGCGAAATAGGCTGCGGCCCCGAGAATCCCCGGTGCGATCGGGTGAAGGAAGTAGGCGGAGCTGACACCCTCCATGGCCGCACGGATGTCGTCGATGTCGGTGAAATCTCCGACGGCGATGTCAACGCCGCGCGCCCGCAGCGCCGCTGCGCGCTCATCATCCGAGCGCACGTAAGCGCGGACGCGCTTACCCATCCGGAGCAGTTCGTCGATGGCTGCACCGCCAGTACGGCCGGTTGCGCCGCTTACAAGAATGGTCGATTCGTTCATGGTTTTGATCCTCTGAATAGTTAAGAGCATATGCTCGTGTATGGCAATATAGGAGCATGTGCTCCTATATGCAAGTTTTTTTCGCGAGCAGCTTCTGTTCGCCTTGAGCGAAACACCTCGCCTCTCACGGAGTCTGAATGAAGGCCGCGCTAAAAAGCTGCCATGCCGCGAACGACGCCGGGCCGCGCACTGATCCTCGTGTACCAGGCGCGAAGCAGAGGGAGCTTGGACCAATCGAGGTCCTGCCTCGCAGCAAAGGCACTCGTATAGGCAGCGATGTCTGCGAGTGTGAATCTATCGCCGGCGACATATGGGGCGTCGATCAAGAATCGTTCGGCCTGAACGAGCGCCTCGATGGAACGACCGGCAAGAAATTGAGCGCCCGGTTCGTTGCCTTGTTGCCTAAGCGCGAAAGCACCGCCGTTTGGCGCAATCACTTCGGTGATGAAATAGAACAGGCGATCGAAAAACAAGGCGGCCTCCTGGCCCGGATCGGGCGTTAGCCTCTCCCGCGATCGACTCGCCGCATAGAACATGATCGCGTTCGATTGGGTAACGACAAGGTCTGTCCCTGCCTTGCCATCTTCGACCATGACCGGGATAAGGCCACGCGGGTTAAGCACCCGAAACGCAGCAGTCTTGTGCTCCCCGGCTCTCCAATCCACGCGGCTGACAGAATACGAAATGCCAGCCTCTTCCAGGGCGATGGCCGCCCTTCGGCTGTTGCCTGTTTGTGCTCCGTAAAGACGGATTGCCATGAGCGCATCTCCACTTAACCTTCAGGACAGGCCCTGATTCAGGCGCGCCCTTCGAATATCAAACGATGCCGTGGACTACCGCCACGAGAGGAGCGCGGAAACCAGCTTCGCACACTGTCTGCAACTGCCCACGCAAAGAGCGCACTGGCGAGAGGGCTGGCTCAGATCTATGGACTTGCACAGACGGAGGCGCCGTGCGAACTGTGACAGGCCTTCACTCCGGGCTGCAGAAATGCTGGCCTGGCCGAGCAGCCAGACGCCGGCGTTCTTTAAGCACCAGGGAGGAAAGGTCGTATCGCAGCGGCGGAGATGTCTGGCGGCGTCAGGCGGCGATTCGTCGTTGAGCCACCTATGTAGCGCTCCGCGATCCTCCAACCGTTATCGGTCTCGCGAAGCCGGTCAAGCATTGGCGAATACATCCAGATGAAGAAGCGTTCTCTGTCGCGCTTCTCACCGCCAATTCGCGCTGCATGCCTCGGCGGCAAACGGCCCGCCGACTAGCGCGATGAACCCCTCGGCCGGCAGGCGACGGTCAATTTTGCGGGAAGCCGTCGTTCAGGGGGCCCTCGAAGTTATGTCTTCAGTTGCTGCATGAATTGGCGAATTACTGCTGCGACCGCAGCCGGATTCTCGAGAGGTGACAGGTGCCCCGTACCGGGCAGCAGAAGCATTTGGGAGCCCAGGATTCGCGGCAATAGCTCGCCGCGCAATGTCTCTGGCAGATCCACCTGATCAAGTTCTCCAGCAATAACTACGACGGGTACATTGATGGACAAGACGTCAGCGGTAATGTCTTCGACCATTCCGCCGAGTGGCCATGCAATCTTGGCCTGCGGCGCGCCGCGCAGACTATCGGCGATAACCTGTTCGCGAAGCTCCGGTGCCAACCTGTTCGCGGTGAGTACGTTATCAAGCGCCCAGGTAATCGACTCCCGAGTGTCGTAGACTTTGGCCATCTCGGCTCGCTGGTCAGCGGAAAAGGTCATCGGTGACGGAGGCGACGGCGCCACCAGGATGACGCCCTGGAGCCCCGCAGGCCGACGCGACGCGAATAGCTGCGCGACCTTCCCGCTCATTGAGTGACCGACGACGACATATCGCTCAAGATTCAGTGCTTCAATTACGTCCTGCACGTCGTTTGCGAGATCGCCGATGCCATAACCCTGCTCGGGCGCGTCCGAATCACCCCAGCCGCGGTGATCCATAGCTACCGATCGATACTGGCCCGCCAGGTCACGGATCACGCCGTCCCAGGTTCGGCTTGACCCGCCGTAGTAATGCAGAAACAGAAGCGTTGGTTCGCCGTTCCCGCGCTCGTCTACATAAATTTGCGTTCCTCGTGTTTTGACATGCATTTCGGTTTTCCTGATCTGCAGCTTATTTTCGATGTCGGAGGGCACCGTGCGAATTGCCGGTGCAAGCCGTTTCGCAAGCGGGAGAGAAGCGCCGAAACCAGCTTCGCGCGCAACATGCGCGGCTGCGGACATGGCGGGCGCGCTTGCGGTGCGCTACCTCAGCTTTCAAACGGCGCATCATTAATCAGGTCGCACACGTTCGGAATATCGAAACCGTGTACATGGCGACGGCCGATATCGGCGATCCCGGTACCGACGGTCGTATGGGGTTTTTTTCTGGCGACCTCAGCCAGCGCTTCGGTAAACGCGGCTTTAAATCCAACGCGGGGGTAGAGCGCGAGCGTGTCATCGATCAGCGACGGCGTGACTTCGTCCAGAAACAGCCCGAAGACGTCGAGATGTGCGCCCATATAGACGAGAGCGATTTCCGGCTGCTTGCGATCGGCGAGGCCGCCAGCGGAGTGGAGCGCGATGGCATCCCACACGAGTTGCGTTTTCGCTTCCGGGTAGTCATGGGCCAGCAAAAGGCGGCTGGCCGCGTCGGCACCATCCACCTCAAAGCGTTGGTCGGCAGAAAATTCATCCGTAAGGCCAAGGTCGTGAAGCAGCGATGCGAGATACACCACTTCCCGATCGTATTTAAGACCTCGCTTCCTGCCCAGGAATTCGGCGAACCACCATGTCCGATGCACGTGATGCATCATCGCTCCGGAATGGACGCGCTCGACCAGAGAAGCCGCTTTGGTAGCGATCTCCGAGTCTGGAGCACTCACTCCCCCAACAATCACAGTTTCACGCATTGCATACCCTCCGGGTCGTGCGAACTTACAGAGCGATCCAGTGTAGGCGGTTCGTCGATAGCTCAAATGACAGATCGCGGACGATTTCTGCCACAATCGTTCTCCCTATGCCCTGATACGCAGCTCCTCTTTCAATGAGAAAACGGACGAAACCGATCGCCCCGCCTGCAGGCCCGAGACAGAAGCGCGTTGTCATATTGGGTCTACCGCCAGTGGACGCGCTCGACGTGATCGGCCCGGCGGAAGTCTTCGCGTGGGCGAACCAACTGGACGGCAGTGGAACTGCCCCGTACATGCTCGAACTGGTTTGCTCAGCTGATGATGTGTACCTGGACAGCGAAACAGGTATTGGCCTCAAAGGGCATAGCACGCTCGAGCAGGAGCGTCATGCGAACAAGCCGATCGATACCTTACTTGTGACTATGGGCTCCAGGACGTTCGAACAGATCGATCAGGCAGCCATAGACTGGATTCGGACCCGCTCACAGACAGTGCGTCGCGTGTGCTCCATATGTGTTGGAGCGTTCGCCCTGGCTGCTGCGGGCATACTGAATGGTCGCAGGGCGACGACGCATTGGGGCGCGGCACGGCGCCTGGCGGAGCGCTATCCCAAGGTACAGGTCGACCCGACTCCTATCTGGGTGAAAGACGGCAACGTGTACACGTCGGCCGGCATATCGTCTGGAATCGACCTCGCGCTCTCGCTGGTCAGCGAAGATCTGGGAAATGACTTCGCCCTGGAAATTGCGAAGAATCTGGTCCTGTTCTTACGTCGTCCGGGCGGACAGGCGCAGTTCAGCTTCGCACTTCAGTCGCAGCGCGCGCACAACTCAGGTCTGAACGAGTTATGTCTCTGGATCGGTGAGCATCTGCACATGGACCTCACAGCCGAAGTCATGGCAGCCAGAATTTCAACGAGCGTCAGAACGTTGATACGCATGTTTGGGCGGCGACAATTATCTTGTCCGGTGTAGCGACAACTATCTTGGCCGGTGGTGAGGAGTCGTAGGCGGCGTAGCCGCCGGAGACGACGAGCCA
>NZ_JBNPVS010000081.1:0-23304 GCF_050434225.1 Paraburkholderia sp. GAS32
CCTCCATGTCTCCTTCCGATATGGATTTAGCCCGACGCCATGCGGGTCTTTTCTTCGACTACTGACTCGCTATACGTCGCCGAACGCGGTGCTATCGTCGGTTCTCCTTTTGGCGCCGCTCTGATATCCATTTCCTGCGAAAGTACGCAACTCGAAGAGACAGTCAAGGCACACGAAGGGCTGCGGATTGTCCAAGGGCCGACGCGGCTGCGCCCGCTCAGCCGTCGTTCCTTTCGCTTGCAACGTTACTGTTGCCGCATGTGCAACGCCAACTTGTTGTTCGAACTCAATCCGCTGCAGCCGGAGCACTCGGATTAGGTTTGCCTGTATCAGGCCTCAAACATTTTCGACCCGGTCTCAACAGCTCATCCGGGTATGGACGAAGGTGATCGAGTTCTTGGCTGCCATCAACGACCAGGTTTAGTCGATAGGTCTGGAGTTCACGGCAAAAGAATCGTCGGACGGCTATTTACGCTAGCTACTGCCAAAAATTGGCGCAGCGTTAAAGACAGCTATGTGGAAACTCGATGGTCCACACAGCGTGGAAACCACACGTTGGCTGACACAGGGGCCTGACATTCGCTGCCATCGATGTGCAAACGGCAGGAAGGTGCCCTGAAGCTGCCTCACAGACGTCGTTGCCTGAACGTCGGCAATGGCCGAACTGCCGTCCCCGAGATTCCGGCTTGGATGACCGGACCACTCGGTTAGCTGCACTTCGACGGCGGACCGCGCTACCGGCGGCAGTGGGTCGACTACGGCCGAACGCGACGGGTGATCGTCGGCCCCATTCCGGCCGTTGATGCGCGCGGTTGGCATGACCAAGCGTAATTTCCGGCCGCGGTTGATCAGTAAGCGCCGAATAGCCGGTCGAGTGCGGCCAGAACCCGGCTCTGTTCGGATTTGAGCGTTCCGGTCGCAGGACCAAGCTCACTGATTCTGATCGCGCCGAGGAATGGCGTTTCCAGTATGAACATTTCGCCACCGACCTCGATGATCGGCGCCAGATCCTGTGCGACTTTTCCGGATGTGTAATTGCCAGCCACGCGTGTCAGCGGAATAACGACCCGCGAGATCAGACTGCCCAGATGATCGCTCTGCACATCGAGGAGGTAAGGCGACTTCGCCCTGGATCTGGATGAAGGGTTGTTGTACAGATCAAAACGGGCCATCAGAACATCCGGTGTTCGTCAAGCGGCAGGCCGTCGTGCTCGATGCGTGCGTTCAGCTCGGCAATGAAGTCCGCGTGTTGGGCCGCCCACGCGCGCGCTTCAGCCTCGTGAACTTCCTCGCGCAGACCCCGTTCGCTTGCGCGCGAGATGTTGACGTCCAGCTGTTTCGCGCGATCCAGCAGGTCGGTTGGCAACGACACGTTGGTGGGTTTGCGCGTAGATTTCCGCGCCGGTTGAGATATGGCCGGTTCGCCAGACTGCCGAATTTGTGCGGAAATCATGTGCAACTCCTATGCGCATAAACATGCGCATAGTATCGCACATCCGTGCGTAGGGGGAGCGGCGGTCGAAACAGCTTGACGCCATCCCAACATACGATTTTCCATAAAGACTGATCACTTTTTGCGTACCGCTTAAAAGAAAGCAGGTCGACACTGCGTCTTGTCAACGACCCTCCGGCTTGCGTTGCGCACGCCTCCCCGTAAGCTGGTAAAATGTATCGCAAATGCAATACAGTGAGGTTCCCATGAAGACTGCAACGATCCCTGCGCTGCGTGTAGAGCCGGAGCTGCGCAAGGCTGCAGAAGAAGTGCTTAACGAGAACGAGAGTTTGTCCTCGTTCATGGAGGCATCGCTTCGCGAAAGTATTGCGAAGCGCCGGCTCCAGCGGGAATTCGTTGCACGGGGGCTGGCCGCGCGCGACGAAGCCCATCGCACGGGTGAGTACTTCGACGCTGACGATGTGCATGCGGAACTGGCGAGCATGCTACAGGCGGCAAGGACGGCAGGAAAAGACCATTGACGTACCGTGTCCGCTATACCGCCGGCGCCCGTCGTGACGTGCTGCGCCTTTACAGATATCTGCTGGACCGCGATATAGCGGCCGCGGGGCGCGCGCTGGAGGCGTTGCGAAAATCTGCCGAAGTTCTGGAACAATTCCCTTTCACGTGCAGGAAGGCGGATGAACACAACCCCTTTCTGCGCGAACTGATCGTGCCATTTGGCTCGGCAGGATATGTTGTTCTGTTTGAGGTTGAGGACGCGAGTACGGTGAGCATCCTCGCTGTCCGGCACCAGCGCGAGGATGACTATCACTAGGCAACCGCCTGCTAGCCCGTTGCATCATTCAACAACCAGTCAAGGACAGCGATCGAGCGGCGAACCGTCGGACACTGTGAGCGACGGACATCCCGGTTGGGGTCCGTCTGCAGAGTTGGGCTGGACAGTATCTCCGGAATCACGCCTCGTCGCTCGGATCGAGCAGTTCGAGCGTGAACTGCCATCCTTCGAAGGCCATCAGGATTGCGCCGAAATCGTTCCATTCCACACGCTTGCCGTCGATGACGACACAGGGCATGCGGCCGTCTTTAACTCCATCCCACTCGACTCGGCCTCTTACCATTGTGCCAGCGACCTGTAGGCCGCTAGCGTCCTCGTGCAGGTGTTTCACTGACAATGCACGCATGATCTTCTGCACAAGCTTTCCGAGCAGGACGAAGGGGGCCGATTGCGATTCGTCGAGGATCTGGAAGCGGTATCCTTCTGATTCGTCGTTGCCCGCAAGTTCGAACGCTTCAAGCGAAATCTTGTCCCCAAGCAGAAGGCTGCGGAAGTGGAATTCGTGCGAGTCGCCTTCCGCGTCGAGCAGACGAACGGGCGTGAACTGCGGATGTTCGAAACCGACAATGTCCGCCCACTGCGCCATGTCCTCGTTGAAACACCGACTACAGACCGGGCGGTAGATGCCGTCTGATGACGCGGCATTGACGATATCGTACGGAGCCGTTCTCGCGCCGCAACGGAAGCAGGTTTGCTCAGTCATCACTGCACCATCACGTGTAATCGCCCGGGCGGGACGTTGCGTGATTGTCGCATGTGCGTCGGTCGTACTGTGCGAACGCAATGGGACTAGAACTGATCAAATGTCAGCGCTAAATCGAAAAGGTGCACTTTCTGCCACGGTCAAATGTCGAAATGTCGCGGCAGCGATCAACGGTCGGAGTGGGAACGGCTGGGTGCGGCCCAGACTTTATGCTTCCCGAAGTGCCACGACGCCGGTACAGAGCGTTTTGGCGGGTCGACGTCTTCACTGAACGGCAGCGGTACACGTTTTGACCCAGTCTGGGCCAGTTGCGGCGTTGGTCTGAGCTTTCACGCTGACATTCGACGGTCGGTTTTGCAATTAGCTGACGGATTTTCGCGCGCCGATTCTGCCCAGCGCGTCGTCTCGAGGCCAACATAGTCGGCGTTCGTGCTGCTATCAAATGTGTGCCGGCGAAGGTCCGTGATCAGAAAAGTCGAACGCTCACTCCCGCCCCAGAGAGACCCTTAAGGTACATGGGCGTATCTCCTGCTGGCAGGGCGCGTTGGAGAATCTCGCCGAGCGTGGCGATCATCACCGTTAATGCAAGGGGAGGAACCATGGGTTTTTCTTGCCGAACGTTTCTGATCGCTCGTGACGATACCCTCTGGCGGCTGTCAAGCACCCGGTTCGGATGCTGCGAGATACGGCAAGCCACTGTCTGCCCGCTTTTGCGGGGCAACGAGTGCGAATGGCCAGCGTCGTGGTCGAGCTTGTGGCCAGAAACCCGGTGCGCGTCGTTCGGAACGCGTTTTCCATTCTCACCTTCGATGCTGAAGGCCGCATCGACCTGAGCAGATTCGAAAAACAGCAATTTGCCCTCGTGGAGTTGGCCGTCGCACCTGTCATTGCCGTATTCGATGATGGCAACAACCAGACGGTCGTCGACGCAACCTCCCGATTCATTGCACAGGGAGGCCAATGGTTTCCGTCACGCGCCTTGGCGCGCGTCATAGATCAGACCGCATTGGGCCACCGACTGTGTCGGCGCCTGTAGGCGGCTCCTCAAAGGCTGCACTGGCATCCAGTTTTCGGTTCTTAAGTGTAGGAGATGGGGCGACCGCGATCAGATCGGTGGTCACGTAAGCCGACCCTCGCGAGCGTTAAAATCACGGCGATCGAACGGCGGCTTCGTTGGCCGAACTATGGCCGTCTGTGAGCGTCAGGCGGGTAGGGCAGTGGCGGGTCGTATGCAGGACTTGGTCACTGACTTCGGCCAATTACCCCGTGCCCGACGACACGCACACCCGGGCAGGTTGTCTTCGCTGTCGAGCGGTCGGCGCCTCACTCCTGACACAACCCGGTCAGCGCCGGCCGCGACGCGGGTTTCATTAGCGTGTCACGGATCGGGTCGCGATTGTCGTCATCGGAAGTTCCCCACGGGGACATTCAACGCGGGCCCCACATGCGCGGCAGCTTCCGGTCTCGGCATGGTCGCCCGGACCCAGAAGGAATGCCCGGGGATTTCGATTCGAGACGTCCCTGGCAGAAATTCGCCTCGGGCTCCCGTAATGTCTCACCGTCCCCGGTCACCTGTGAAACTCAAAAACGCAACTAACAGTCAAACGCGCTATTATCCGCCACACACGTCAAAACCGGGCCTCCAGGCGGCCGGGCGGCCCAAATCTCCAGCATCCGCGTGCGCCGAAACCCGCGCTCTGCGCAGACCATCGCCCGGATGCGCGTTCTGGTAAATTCGGACACAGGCAGGACAGTCAAAAGTTCGCCGATGAACTCTCGAGGTGTGGCATGGACGTTTCTGATTTCGCGCCCGGCGTATCGTCAGATCGGGACGAAGTCGCGTTCCGGCAATCCGGTCGGATGTGTGGTGTGAATGTGTAATCACACGCCAGGCGCTCGAAGATCATTTCTGGCTGCCGCCGGGAGCGGATGCACGTCGCACGCTCAAGACGTTCGCTGATGGCCAGAAGCGCATCGCGGCGATCGCGGAAAGGAAATCGCTGACGCACCCAGATCAGCCGGTTCGACTTTCGAGTAGCGATTTAGCTACAAAACGTTAGGTGCGACCGGCTTACGCCCGTGGTCGGTCAGAATGCAGAGGACGGTCGGGGTTTGACCGCACCTGGAAATAAAAGCACGATTGCACCAGTTCTGTTGATTCTTGGTATCTATGGGATGGTGTTGCGTGCCATTGGCAAGTCCGGACGACAGCGTTTGTCAGGGTTTCGAGTTGTCTTCAAAGAGAAAATTGGCGACTCACCGTTGCGCGTCAAAACTTATGCTTTCTGTTGCGCAGAATCCGGCTGGAAGCCTTGAGCTACCGTCGCCGGATGCCCGAAAAACGCAACAGTCCCAAACATACCAGTTGTGTTGATTCTTGGCACCTGTGAGGCGGCGTTGCGCGACAGAGGGAATGGCCAAGGTCAGCGTTTATCGACGCCTGAGTGATGTTTTGCAGGGAAAAACCAGCAGGAACCGTTGCGTCGCATGCGTGGCTGTTTCCGTTGCGCAGAATCCGTCTGGAAGCCTTGAGCGGCCGTCGCCGGATGCCCGAAAAGCGCAACACTTCAAAACATACCAGAAGTGTTGATAATTAACATTATGTCAAATCAAGCTTTCTACTGTGCCATACCCACTGGCGAAAACGCGCCGTTCAACGGAGGCACGGCAGCTGGCGCGGGATTTCCCTCCGTCCATCAGCGGCCGGTGCGCTGATACCTCAACTCCCTCTGGCTGCGGATGGCAGCCACCAGCACAACGTCCAACTCGGCTATGAAGCGATACAACGCAAGATAGCCATGAGCTCCATTTGAGATGACCAGTTCACGCATTGCGCTGGCGCCTCGAACAGGTCGTCCAATCTGCGGACTTGACTGGAGGATGTCTAGCGCACGAACGATATCGTCAATGCGTTTTGCGGCGCTCTCCGGCGCGTATTCAAAAAGAAAGTCAAAAATCCGGTCGAAATCTTCGCGGACTTCAGGTGCCAGAACTATTCGCGCCATCGCTTGACCTTCGGTATTCCCGGGTCTCGCCCAGCAGCTTTTTCGCTCAGATAGTCGCGCATGTCAGCCCACTCAACTCCTAAGCCGTTCTCCAGCATGTTTGCAAGACGGTCGTTTCCTTCCTTGAGAAATTCGTGCCGCAACTCTTCACTGGCGACTCGCTCGATAATCGCCTCTAACATGAAGCCGTGCGCCGTTGTGCCCGATTCTTCGGCAAGTTTTGACACCCGATCGCGTAGTTCTGGTGGCAACCGGAGAGTGGTAGTGGACATGGGAATCTCCAAATGTGTCACAACTGTGCTACATCATACGCTTTTCATGGTTAGCTGTGTATAGGTGGCACAGCCCAAGCGACTGAAACACTAAATAATTGGGGGCAAATTATGTTATGTAAAGTCGGACGCTGGAGATGGCGTCAAGCTATTTCGACCGCTGTTTTGCATAAAACTGTTCCCGTTTTTTGCAGAATTTTGTTCCTGGCATCCAGACCTGAACCAAGCACCGCGTGATGCCAAAGGCCTACCTTCTCCCGCATTGCGCCAGCAACCTCAGCAGGCGCTTTCATCAGTATTCAACTCGGCGTTGCATTTAGGGCCTTCCGGAAAAGCCGCAAAATCGCCTCAAATGTTGGTCTGACGAACAACTTTCTGCAAAACCTCCTGAAGCAAACTTGTTCGCGATGTTTCTGTCAGCCGCAATTCGACAGGCCACGCGCGGGAACAAAATTATGCGAACCAACGACGGTCCAACTGCGGAACGGAACGGAGCGGTTCGTGAAGGCCAGTTTCGCCCACTTGGATATCCCGCTGCGCGTCCTATACTAAAAGGGAGCCGCGCGGAAGCCGGCCCCTGAAGCAGAAACGGACGAGAAATCGTTCATTGGGGCGCGGTAGCGGGGCCACGGAAACGCCTGCGTAAATAGCGCGGGCGTTTTCTTTGGGGGGCTGATGAACGCCACGCCGCAAGTGTCGGCATGCTCACCAGCGCCGATCTTACGGGCCCCAGGCCATTCAGTGGCATCGTCTCGGGCCCGGGTCCTCACTAATATGTGCGAAGTGTGGCCACGCCCGCATGAGCGGGTGCAAGGCAACTTGCCCCGGTCATGCACCGCGCAAGCGGGCAAATGCCCCGCTTTGTCATGCCCGTTGGTCAGCGGTCCTGCCTCGTGTCCCATACCCGGAGCACGAAGATTGTGGTCGGGGGATCGGCGTAGGCGGGTTTGATTTCGAGATGGATTTCGTATCGCCCGCCCAGGCACACCCACTTGTGAACCTCGCGGGGCGGCGGGCCGTCGTACCCGTCCAGTTCTTCCCCGAGCCGATGGTGGTGGTCCTCACCCAGCTTCTTCGCTTCGGCCAACAGTGCCTTAACTACCCTTCGCGCCACTGCGACGTCGTTGTAAAGCTTGACGTGGTCAGCGATTTGACCGAGGTCGGACATGGCCTTGCTGGTCAGTTCAACAGGCACGGTCATGCGCGCGGCACCGGCCGTTCGTTTTGCGTCCCGATGCTATCCGCCCACCCTTCGGCTTGCTCCATCGAAACCACACGGCCCGCGTCAACGTCGTCCAGGCCCTCCTGGATCAGACGTCGCTTTTCCTTTTCACGCGCCAAATACGCGATCAAGGCCTTCTTAATGATCCATTGCTTCGGGCGTTCGATCTGCTCGGCCAGGGCGTCAACCTCCTCGGCCAACGCCACGGGTACCTGCGCAGTCAGGGTCCGGGTTGTCGCTGTTGCGGTCATTGATACCCCAATTATGAGTTTCCAATAGTTTCTATTGTAAAACAATAGATTGACTGTGGCGAATCGCCTGAAGGCCTGCGTCTTCCCGCAAACGCTGTCGCAAGGGTATCGGAGATCTTTTGTGGCCACGTGGACCATCCGCCGGCGTGTGTCAACGTGGACCTGAAAATGCTCAGCCGTCTGGCCCACGCGCGGTCAATTCCGCCCTCTTAACTTCTGATGCAACGGCTTCAGCATCCCGCCCTATTTTTCATGGTGACAAGTCGTACTCGACGGCCCGGGCCTATCAGCGAAAGACCCTGCTCCCGGTTCGCGAGCTGTATATATTTTTTCTCGCCGCGCGTTCAGCGTCGACGGTTCCAAACTCGGCGCTATGCGTTAGCGGTGGTTCCCGCTGGCTTGTATCAGCGTCAGGGAACAGAACTGCTGCCCCAGTCTGGACCAGGACGATCCGCGAAATCATGTCGGTCATGGACTTAACCCGCCGTTGTCGATGGCTTGCTGTCCAGTTTGGGGCAAGCAGCGAACCTATCCAATATGCACTACTAAAAAACTGGGATTTGTCCGCTTAAGTCGCGCTTTGCGCATTGACGGGCGCGTGATTGACCCGCTGCGCCCACCTACTTGTCGGGCGCGTCCCACCTGCCTGGCGCACGATGGGCGCCGAGGGACACGCGTGGCCTTCGGTCGCGCATCCGCTTCAGTCCACGTCTCGCACAGAAAGGCACGGTGCCCTTTTCTCGATCGTATGATCCGCATCATGCGTCCCCTCGTATTGGCTTGCCACATCCGCCGTACACGTGACGGACCTGCGCTCACGACAACGTCGAAGGTTGTTGTAGGGAAATAAAATTATAATGGCGCGGCCCATTCACTTTCGGATCGGCCGCATGATGTGTCCCTCTCATGCCGCGCAAGAGCATTGGGCGTCCTGACTTTCTGGCATCAGACCCCCTGCTCCGCTCAAGCCGATCCATCGTATTCAGCCATGCATACTCAGTTCCGCTTTTCCTCCGCGGCTTTCGTGCTTGCGCTAGCGAGCGCACTGTCTGCGTGCTCGACGCCGAAGCCGCTTTACCAGCAAGAACAGTTCGACGCAGGCGATAGCCCCTATATGCACAGGTTCGGCGCGAAGGCGGAACCCGCTTGTGAAGCGGCCCGCCGTGCGTTGCTCAGCCAGGGATATATCGCCAGTTCGACGAGGCCCGATTCGGTCGATGGCTCGAAAAATTTCCAGCCTACCAGCGATTCGCACGCGGTGATCGAAATCCATGTGGTCTGCACAACCGACGACCCCAAAAGCACCAGCAGCACCGCGTACGTGAATGCGGTGCAGGATCGCTATGCGCTGAAGAAGAGCAACACGTCGGCGAGCGTCGGTCTGAGCGTATTCGGATCGCTGTCGCTGCCGATCGGCTCGAGCGATGACTCGATGGTGAAGGTTGCGAGCGAGACGATTCCTGCTGGCGTTTTCTATCAGCGTTTCTTCTTGCTAGTCGATCACTACCTGAAGGCCGACTCCGCCCAGCCTGCCGCTGTTGCCACCGCTGCAGCGCCAAAGGAGGCGCTGCCATCGATGAACGACGCTGTGCCGCCAATCGGAGCAGCCCTGACAGGCAGTGATCCGGAGAAGGCGACGAGCGGCAAGTAAGCGTCGACGGTACCGGGCGCTCGAACCTGTCCTCAAGCCACGTTTCGTCCGCTCACTTTCCCGCCCTGCATCCAGCGACGAAGATGCGAACAGCCTGACGTGCGATGTTGCCGCGCTCGGACACGCCGGGGCGCCGTTGCGTGGCGCAAAGCAGCCGCGTACGGATCCCGCGCAGCATCGGGTGCAGGAATTGCCCGGTCGCGAGAACCACGTCATCGAGCTGCAGCGTCCCGTTAGGCCACCGCCGCGCGCAGATAGTCCGAAAACGGGCTCCGTGCCGCTCGGTCTGCCCTGTTTGTCGATGCGCTTTGATCAGAAGCAAGCTGTGTAGTTCGAACCATCTCCCGGCCATGTGCCGACGTCCTCCTGGTGGAGCCCCACGTTCTCGAGCGCGCTCGGAGCGGATTCGCATCGGGCACCCAGTCGCTCAGCTGGGCAATCCACCGTAACGCGCCATTGTTCACGACCGCCAGTTTGCAGGCGGACGACTTATCAATGTGTACTGCTAACGTTTGCTATGTCAAATCATGAGGCAGGCGGTGTGACGCGCCACTCATTCACATAAAAGAAATTATCAACCCTTTTGGTGTAGCGGCTTTATGTAAATGTCGTGTTTCAGCAAGATACAGATGTCGTGTTTTGCAGCTGATGCACGTCTGCCGATGGTCTCTTCGAGGAGCCGTCAGCGCTTAAGAGTTTTGAACGACGTCCGCGTCAAATCCTCAATTAACCACCTCAAGCACTCTTCAGCAAGCTCATCCAGTTGCCTCCCGGCAAGGGTCATGACCTGCAACCGCCGCTGTGTCAACAAGGGATTATCGAACGGAATAGCGGTCAGCTGATCGGCCGCCAGCCTTTTCGCGACAGACACATACCCCGATGGCATGATCGCGTTCGGCACGACCTGCGCAAAGCGGTAAAGCGCGGCCACGTATCGGCTCGTCATCGTCGGCACAATCTCGATGCTTTCGACATTGCACGCGATGTCGAATAATTGCCGATTTGTTGTCCCCTTGTCCTGCAGCAGCACGGGATACGCGGTGAGCTCCTTCAGCGCAATTTTCGATCGCGTCGCGAGCGGATGCTCAAGATGCATCAACGCCATCACCGGCGCGCGCTGCGTGAACTGCACGACCACGCCTGGCTCAGGTTTGAAGCTGAATGCGAGCGCAATCGACGCTTCCCCCGACAGCAGCATCTGGCTCGCACGATCCGACGGCACCACCTCGAGCAGTAACGCCACATCGGGATGCTTGCTGCAGAACCCCGCCAACGACACCGGCAAAAAGTCGAACGCGAAACCCTCAGTACAAGCGATCGTCAACGTGCGCGAACGCCGGCGCTCGTCGCCCTGAATTTCCTCGAAGACGGATTGCGCATCCGCAAGGGTGCGCTGCGCATGACGCAGCAAGAGCCGTCCTGCATGCGACAACACCATTCCTCGCGCATGACGCTCAAACAACGGCACGCCGAGGTCACCTTCGAGCTTTGCGATATGCCGGCTTAAGGCGGACACCGTCAGGCCGAGCTTTTCCGTCGCCGAAGTCAGGGATCCGGCTTGTGCCACCACTGAAAAATAGTAGAGCGACGGCTCAAGCAGTTTGCGCATGGCACGTAACCAGCATTCCGGAAGGTTTGAATTATATGCAAATGTACCTTGTTTGATTGCGAATACACAAACACGGCAACCGGGCTAATCTGGTCTCAAGCCGAATCACGTACAAACATCATGTCCCGAAAAAGCGCCCTGTCCCTCGCCCGCTCGCATTTCGAAAGCGGCGACTTCCTTGCCACGCTGAGCCGACGCGTGGCCCTCGCTACGGAAAGCCAGCGGCCCGACGCATCCCCGCTCCTGCACCGGTACCTCAGCGAAGAGATTGAACAGTCACTCGTGAAGATCGGTTTCGTCTGCGAGATCATGGAAAACCCTGTAGCGGGTATGCCGCCGTTCCTGATCGGCGAGCGCATCGAATCGCAGGATCGTCCGACGGTGCTGCTTTATGGACACGGCGATGTCATCGACGGCATGGCCTCGAACTGGACCAACGAACGCACGCCGTGGGAGGTGCGCGTCGAAGGCGAACGCTGGTATGGACGCGGCATCGCGGACAACAAGGCACAGCATTCGATCAATCTCGCCGCGCTCGCAGCGGTGTTTGCCGAACGCGGCGAACTCGGCTTCAACGCCAAAATCATCTTCGAGATGGGTGAGGAAGTCGGCTCGCCGGGCCTGAACGCGATGTGCGAATCGTTGCGTGAACGCCTGCGCGCCGACTTGCTGATCGCATCCGATGGCCCGCGTCAACGCGCACTATCGCCGACGATCTTCCTCGGCTCGCGTGGCGCATTGCACTTCCGTCTGCACGTGACGAATCCGGCAGGCGCGCGTCACTCGGGCAACTGGGGCGGCGTGCTCGCCAACCCCGCGACCGTGCTCGCAAATGCGCTCGCGAGCCTCGTCGATGGTCAGGGGCGCATTCGCATCAACGGTCTGCTTCCGCCGCCAATTCCGCCGCATGTGCGCGAACGCGTCGCGTACCTCGAAGTGGGCGCCGATGAGGGCGATCCGCCACTTTCGTCGCATTGGGGTGAACCCGGACTCACGCCGGCCGAACGCGTGTTCGCGTGGAACACGCTCGAAGTGCTGGCGATGAATGCGGGTAATATCGCGAACCCTGTCAGCGCGATTCCGCGTGCCGCTGAAGCGGTGTGCCAGTTGCGCTTCGTCGTCGGCACGGACTGGCTGCGCGCGAAGGAACTCATCACCGCGCATCTGGCGCGCGAAGGCTTCGACAACATCGAAGTGACAATCGAAGCCTCGGGCGCGGCGACGCGTCTCGATCCGAACGATCCGTGGGTCGCGTTCGCCGAGCGTTCGATCGAAGCATCGACTGGCAAGAACGTGACGCTTTTGCCGAACCTCGGCGGGACCATTCCCAACGAATGCTTTGCCAATACGCTCGACCTCGCGACGATCTGGATTCCGCATTCGTACCCCGGCTGCCGTCAGCACGCGCCGGACGAGCACGTGCTCGCACCGGTCATGCGCGAAGCCTTGCAACTGATGACCGGCGTTTTCTGGGACCTGGGCGAGCCTGACGTTCCCGCGCGTCGATAACTCCATTTCGAAGTTCGACCTCTTGCACGGAGCACACATCATGGATTCGACTGTCATCGAGGATCGCACGCGGCCGCAGAACGCCACGCCGTTGCGCCGCCTCATCGTCGCAACGAGTATCGGCAATGCCCTGGAGTGGTTCGATTTCGCGGCTTACGGCTTCTTCGCGGTCACGCTGTCGAAGCTCTTCTTTCCCTCTCACGACGAAACCGTTTCATTGCTGATGACCTTCGGCACGTTCGGTCTTTCTTATGTGTTCCGTCCGCTCGGCGCGCTCATGCTCGGGCGCTATGCGGATCGACGCGGGCGCAAGGCCGCATTGCTTGCTTCGCTTGCGTTGACCACTGTAGGCACGCTCATTTGCGCGTTGATTCCGACGTATGCCGCCATCGGCCTTGCTGCGCCCATCGGCCTGATGACGGCGCGCATCATCATCTCGTTCTCGACGGGCGGCGAGTTTGGCAGCGGAACTGCCTTGATGATCGAGCAGAAAAGCAAGCGCAAAGCGTTTCTCGGAAGCTGGCAGTTCTCCAGTCAAGGCATGAGCACCGTGCTTGCATCGTGCGGGGGTCTTGCGTTGAGCACGATGCTCACGCCCGCGCAGATCGAATCGTGGGGCTGGCGCACGCCGTTCATCTTTGGCTTGCTCGTCGCACCGGTTGGCCTGTATATCCGCAAGCATATCGACGATACGCTACCCGCTTCCACGCAAAGCACGCATAGAAGCGCCCCCGTACGGGACCTGCTCGCGCACAACAAGGGCCGTATTCTTCTCGCCGCGGGGATCATGGCCGTGTCGACGGCGGCAAGCTATCTGATGATCCTCTACATGCCGACGTACGCAGTGAAGCAATTGCATCTACCTGCCTCGACGGGCTTCGCGGCAACCGTCGTCACCGGCACGATCCTCATGCTTTTCACACCGCTGATGGGCCACCTGGCCGACAAATTCGGACGCAGCCGGATGATGGTGATCTCCGCGTTCATTACGTTCGCGACGATCTATCCTTGCTTCGCATGGTTGTTCTCGAGCCCGTCGCTCCCGATGCTCATGGCGATCATGGTGCTGGCCGGCGTATTGAAGGCGATCTACTTCGGTCCGCTCGCCGCCGTGCTCTCGTCGCTCTTTCCGACTTCACTGCGCAGCACGGGCCTCGGCTTCAGCTACAACATCGGCGTGATGGTGTTCGGCGGATTCACGCCCTGGCTCGTCACCGCGATGATCGGCGCCACTCACAACCCGCTGTCTCCCGCGTTCTACCTGATGGCGTGCGCCGTGTTGAGCCTCGCTTGCATCGCGGTCTATCACATCAAGCTCGTGAAATACATCTGAGTTCATCGACATGACCCAAGACATTCGCAATCAGGCCGCCGGCTTCGACGGCTGGCTCATGTACCACTCGGTCGGCGTTTATTCGGGGCATCGTGAAGCGATGCGCGATGCGCTCGCCGCTTTCGCCGATATCTGGTGCGCGCCCGACGACGCGCGCTGGGACGAGGCGCTCGCTGCACGCGCACGACTTCTGGGCGACTGGGCCGCGCTCATCGGCGCACGCGATGCCGGTGTCTTCGGCGCGCAGAACGTCACCGACGCCTTCGCGCGCTATCTTGACGCACTCGACGACGAGACGTTGCGCAACCGCACAGTGCTCGTTGCAGCAGATTGCTTCCCGAGCCTGCACTTCCTGCTTTCGGGCCTTTCCGCGCGACGCGGCTTCGAATTACGCACGGTGCGCGTGCGCGAAGGCGAAGCGTATGTGCGCGATGAGGACTTCATCGAAGCGTGGACGGATGACGTCTCGCTCGCGCTCGTCACATGGGTGTCGTCGCTGACGTCCAAGCGCGTGAATCTCGACGCGATGTGCGCGCAGGCGCGTCGTCGCGGCAGCCTCGTCGCGCTCGATGTGACGCAAGGCATCGGCATCTTGCCCTTCGATCTCACTGACACGCCCTTCGATTTCGTCTGCGGCTCGACGCTCAAATGGCTGTGCGGCGCGCCGGGCACGGGTTTAGGCTATATCGCGCCAAAGGCGTTCCTCGATGGCCGTGCGACGCCTGCCGTGCGGGGCTGGTTCAGTCAGGAAGATCCGTTCAACTGGGACATCGACGCATTCACGTATGCATCAGATGCACGCCGCTTCGATACCGGCACGCCATCGATTCTGCCTTTCATTGCATCGCAGCCGGGCATGTCATGGATGCGATCGCAGCCCGCGGGAAGCGTTCGTTTGCACAATCTCGCGCTCGCTCATGAACTCATTGCGATGATGGACGACAAGGGCTATCGCCTGCTCTCGCCACACAACGACGACGAACGCGGCGGCAGCATCATGGCAGAAGCGCCCGCGCATCTCGATGCCGCGAAGATCGTCGTGCAACTGAAGGAATCGGGCGTGTTCGTCGATTCGAGAAGCCGCACGCTGCGCTTCTCGCCGGGCATCTCCACGACGCGCGTGGGGCTCGAACGGCTCGCGCAAGGTCTGCCGAAATGAAGTCCGGTGCCATTCGCTCACGCGCGCCGCGACGCAGCGGCATCGCGTGCGTGCTGACGGGGCCGCCGGCAAGCGCTGTGCAATGCGCCCTGCCGTGCCCCTTTCATCACCTACGCGAATCATCATGAACTCGACTGTTTCCGCATCCATCCTCAGCGACGCCGCAATCGAAGGCGTGCAAGGCTTCCTCATTCCGATGAGCTGCACCGACCTGCCCGAGACGATGCAATTCTTCATTGCGCGCCTGGGGTTCCGGCTCGATGCCATCTTCCCCGCCGATGGCCCGCGCACCGCGATCCTCTCGCGCGACAGTTTCAAGATCAAGCTCGGCCTCGACGTCAAAGACGGACTGCAAACGCTGCAAGTACTGTGCAACGATCCCGCGCAAACGCCGGGAGAAACGCGAGAACTCGTCGCACCGAACGGCGTGACCGTGCGCCTCGTGCATGCGAATCCGCCGATGCATCTGCCCGAGACGCGACAACAACTCGTTCTCGCGCATGCAGGCGACAATGCGCACTGGAGCGTGGGCCGCGCGGGCATGCGTTATCGCGATCTGTTGCCCGAGCGTCATGGGGGCGCGTTCATCGCCTCGCATATCCGCATTCTCGATGGCGGCCCGGTGCCGGACTACGTGCACTATCACAAGATCCGCTTTCAGACAATCTTCTGCCGCAAGGGATGGGTCCGCCTCGCGTACGAAGGACAAGGCGAGCCGTTCCTGCTCGAAGCCGGCGACTGCGTGTTGCAGCCGCCGGAGATTCGGCATCGCGTGCTGGAGAGTTCGGCGGGCGCGGAAGTGATCGAGTTGGGCAGTCCGGCCGAGCACATCACGATGGCCGATCACGACATGAGTTTGCCGACATCGCTCTACGATTCCGCGCACGATTTCAACGGACAAACCTTCGTGCGTCATATCGCGAAGAATGCGACGTGGACGCCGTGGAAATCGCCGGGCTTCATCGTGACCGATACGCGCATTGGTCAGGCAACCAAGGGGCTCGCGGGCGTGCGCGTCGTGCGCCCCGTTGCCGATGGACAAGCCGCCGTGCGCATGCACGACACGGAATTCTGCTTCTTCTTCGTGCTCGCTGGCAACGTGGAAGTCTCCGCGAACGAGCAGCGCTGGCAACTCGCCGCCGACGACAGCATCGCGATTCCCGGCAAGCTTGCTTATACGTTCACGCAATGCAGCGGGGATCTCGAACTGCTTGAGGTGACGTTGCCCGCGGACTTCTCGCTCGCATAATCTCTCTTACTCATCACGCTCATGATCGACAGCCATACAGTTGCTTTTGTATCGGGCGCAAATGGCGGGCTGGGCGCGCAGTTCGTCGCGCGCCTGCTCGCACGCGGCGCAGGCAAGGTGTATGCCGCGTCGCGTGCGGGCGATGTCGAACTCCGCGATGCCCGAATCGTTCCCGTCCCGCTCGATGTCACCGACGAAGCCAGCGTGCATGGCGCCGCGCGCCTTGCCGCCGATACGACGCTTCTCGTCAACAACGCGGGCGTGAATCGTCATACGGGCTTTCTCGCGCCCGATGCGATCGATGATGCGCGCGCCGAAATGGATGTGAACTACTTCGGCACGCTGCGAATGGCGCGGGCCTTTGCGCCCGCGCTAATCTCTTCGCACGGCGCGATGATCAACGTCTTGTCGATACTCGCACGCACGAGCCTGCCCGCGATGGGTTCGCTGTGCGCATCGAAGGCGGCGGCGTTGCGTCTCACCGAATCGCTGCGCGCGGAACTCGCGCCGCATCGCGTGCGCGTCTATGCAGCAATGCCCGGCGCAATCGATACCGACATGAGCCGCGACTTCGACGGCCCGAAGCTCTCGCCCGCCGACACCGCCGACGCCGCGCTCGACGCATTGACGGGCAGCGCAAGCGAAATTTATATCGGCGCGATGGCCCAGCAGCTTGCCGAAGGTCTCGCGCTCGATCGCGCCGCTACGCAAGCCCAGCTTCTTTAATGGAGACGACTTTGGGTTCATACCTCGACATCGACAGTCACGACGGCAAGCGCTTTCGTGCATATCACGCTGCGCCCGCGCAAGGCTCTGGCCCCGGCCTCGTGCTCTTGCAGGAAATCTTCGGCATCAACGCGTATATGCGCGCGATGGCCGACCGCTTCGCGGAAGAAGGTTACGTCGTGCTCGTACCCGACCTCTTCTGGCGCATGAAGCCCAACGTCGAACTCGGCTCCGGCGAGGCGGACTTCAACGAGGCGTTATGCTATAACGAGGCGCTCGATATCGACCTGGCGATACACGACATCGGCTCGACGCTCGCCGCATTGCGCGCCTTGCCGATGCAGGCCGGCAAGGTCGGCGCGATCGGTTACTGCCTCGGCGGAAAGCTGGCGATGCTCGCCGCCGCCCGCCTCGATCTCGATTGCGCGACGAGCTATTACGGCGTCGGCCTCGACGCGTATATCGACGAAGTGCCGTCGATAAGATGCCCGATGCTCTTCCATTTCGGCGGCAACGATGCATTCTGTCCGCCGCCGACACGCGAGCGCCTGCTCGAAGCCTTCGCGAAGAATCCGCGCATCGAAGCGCATGTCTATTCCGATTGCGATCACGCGTTCGCAACGCCCGAACGCCCGCACTACGACAAGCCCGCCGCGACGATGGCGTATTCGCGCACGGTTGCATTACTGCGTAACACGCTCGGGCCGATCCACGATCTGAACACCCTGTGGGAACGTCACTGCTACTACGAGTTCGCGACGCGCGACGTCGATGCCGTGATGCCGACGATGGTCGCCGAGCCCTACGTCAACCATGTCCCGACGATGACGGGCGGCGTTGGCCACGACGAGCTCAAGCGCTTCTATCGCTATCACTTTCTCAACGCGAATCCCGAGGACACGAGGCTCATACCGATCTCGCGGACGATTGGCGCGGATCGCATCGTCGACGAGTTCGTGTTCTGCGCGACGCATGACCGCGAAATCGACTGGCTGCTTCCCGGTCTCGAACCGACCGGCAAATACTTTGAGGTGCCGATGCTCGCGGTCGTGTGCTTTCGCGGCGACAAGCTTTACAACGAGCATATTTACTGGGATCAGGCATCCGTACTCGTGCAGATCGACGTGCTTGATCCAAAAGGGTTGCCTGTCGCGGGTATTCAGACCGCGAAGAAAATGATCGACGAGACCTTGCCGACCAACACGTTAATGCGCAATTGGGAGTCCAGCGAAGGCAAGCCGATCTGAATCTGCAGCTTCGTAAGAGCGCGCTGCCTGCGAAGGCAGCGCGCTTTTCATTTCAGCCGTGAGCAAACAAATCGCAAGCTTTGCGCTTCTCGCAAACCAACGTTGATAGATTACGAATACAAGAATCATTGCGACTCTGTACTGTTGCATCGCGGAGTAGACAATGCTATACGCGAACCGGCACAAGCCCTCAACCACCTCAACTTCGGTATGCCAATGAACACACAGACAATATCGTGCGCTGCCCTTCTTGCCCTTTGCAGCATCGGCCAGGCCCATGCCGGTTCGGTCACGTTGTATGGACTCGTCGACTATGGCGTTAACTATCAGAGCAACGCGGGCGGCGGACGGCTGTATAGCGGCGCGAGTGGCATCATGCAGGGTTCGCGGTGGGGCTTTAAGGGTGTAGAGGATCTCGGTGACGGGATGTCGGCGATCTTCCAGCTCGAAAACGGCTTCGATCTTGGCAAGGGCACAGCGCTACAGGGCGGAACACTGTTCGGGCGGCAGGCATACGTGGGCCTGTCGAGCAACACATACGGCACGGTCACGCTCGGACGTCAGTACGATTCGCTCGTGACTTTCGTCGAGACGCGCATGAACTCGTCGAACTATGGCGGCGGCACGACGGCGCATCCGGGCGATCTCGACAACCTCAACAACAGCAAGCGCGTCAACAGCTCGGTGAAGTACGCGAGCCCCAACCTGGGCGGCTTCACGTTCGGTGGCGTATATGGATTTGGCGGACAAGCGGGCGACTTCTCGCGCAATCAGATCTGGTCGACGGGCATCGGCTATGACTACGGCAACTTCTCGGCGGGCGCAGCATATATGAACGTGCGCAACCCGAACCAGTCGTTCTTCACGAGTACGCCGACGAACGTCGCGGGCACGAACGTCAATAACATGACGTCCAGCCCTGTGTTTAGCGGTTATGCATCGGCGCATACGTATCAGGCCATTGCGGCTGCTGGACGGTACACCATCGGGCCAGCGACCATCGGTCTGGTCTATAGCAATGTGCAATTCAAAGATCTCGGCGACACGTCATCCGGATCGAATCCGCTGCGGCTTTCGGGCACCGCGAAGTTCGATATCGCCGAAGTCAATGTCACGTATTACTGGACACCTGCTCTGTTGAGTGAGTTGGTCTATAGCTATACGCGCGGATCGGGCGTGGAAAGCATCGGCAGTTCACACTACAACAACTTCTCTTTATCGCTCGATTATTATCTATCGAAGCGCACCGATGTCTATGTAATCAGCAGCACGCAGTTCGCGAGCGGAACCGACTCGACCGGACACGCTGCGCGTGCCACGTTGAATGCGCTGACGGCGTCGTCGTCGGATCGACAAACATTCGTGCAGTTGGGAATACGGCACAAATTCTAAAGCATCGCTGCAGCGTGGAACCCCGCGCGAAGCTGGGGTTTGCTTCGATAGGATCTGCACGCATGATGTAAGACCAAAGTCCACATGGCCCCGAGCGTCTCTTATGCACTCGAAGGGGGGCGGCTCGGCCAACCGTATGCGTCTCCAGTCGCGGCGACACCCGGGAGCCGACGAAAGTCCCTTGTCGGCCGAGGTCGAATCTATCGCCGAGAATGAACTCGCTTGCGCGCTCTCCAAGTATGATGTCCCTACGATCGCAAGATTACATGTGGCTTTCGAAGGATCAACCTCTTCGGGCCGTATTCCGCGTCCCTTGGGACGCTCGCTTTTGCAGTTGACGTTGGTTCCCATACCTCGCCCATTGGGGCGACGTCATTCATTGGGCCTCTGATCGCCTCTGCCGGGAGCGTCAGTACTGTTGATGCAGTCGATGATTGCTTTCAGACTTGCAACTCCTTCGCGTATCTGCGCCTCAGAAAACCCTCCAAATCCAAGCATCAGGCCGGGCCGCGGCGCGGAACCTTCGTACATCGGAGTGATTGCTCTAACGGCGATTCCAGCGTTGTACGCCATATCAGCAATCTTGCAGTCGTCAGTGCCTTCTGGCAGCCAGGCGACGATGTGCATGCCTTGGTCGCTTGGCTGCACTTCTATCATCGGTATCTGTCTGGTCAGTTCGTCGAGCAAAGTGGCCCGACGCTGAGCATAGATTCGCCGTATGCGGCGTATGTGCGTCTCGAAGTAGCCGTCTCTCATGAAGGCCGCAATGACGTGCTGGTCTGCGATCGGTGAGTGCCGGTCCATAAGCGCTCGAGCGCCGGCAAACGCTTCAATTAGCGGGTCAGGAACGATTGCGTAACCGAGCCTGAGCGACGGGGCGAGTACTTTACTGTAAGTTCCAAGGTAAATAACGCGTGCAGGATCCAGACCTTGCATGGAGGGAAATGGATGCCCCGCGTAACGCAACTCACTGTCGTAATCGTCTTCAACGACCCAAGCATCGTTCTCGCGCGCCCATGTCAACAACGCCGCTCGTCGCGGCATGCTTAGAGGCATCCCAAGAGGGTACTGGTGCGACGGAGTGACGAATACGGCTTTCGCAGGCGGAAACTTGCTGATGCCGTGCGCGAGGTTCATGCCGCTATTGTCTACCGGCAATCTAAACAATGTCGCCTGGGAATCCGCGAGCACCGCAGTGAGGCCAGGATATGAGGGATTCTCTGTCCACGCGACATCTCCTACTCCCAACAAGACGCGGGAAGAAAGATAGAGCCCCTGCTGCGTGCCGCTTGTGATAATGACGTTAGCCGCTGTACACGTGACTGCGCGAGATCTTCGAACGTAGTCAGCGACCGCCTCTCTCAAAGAACTGAGGCCCGCAGGGTCTCCATATGTTGTTGGAGCGGCCGCTTGTGTAGCTCGCACCCTGTTGCTAATCCGCCGCCACGTATCGTCGAGCGCCACGTCTCCCTTGGGTATCGGCGCGTTGCGCACGCGTGACATCCTTCTGCTTGCCGAGGACGCACAGTCCGCAGGTGCTGCCGCCGTGCTTCTGGCTCCGGTGTCGTACCAGAAACTCACGCAGGACGAGGTGTTCAAGCTTTACGAGCGGGTTACGCGCACCCTTACCGAGTACCATGCGTCGCAGCCAGCGTTCAATCCTGTGGCGCCAAATGCGTCCCCACTCACACCAATCGACACGTTCGACGGGATCAGGGCACGAAGCCGATTCACCCGTGCGACAGCTTCACCAAGATCGCTCGGCACGCCGGGGATTTTTATCGATGCCACGTTCGGCAGGCTCGCGATGCGGCCGTGCAGTTCATCCGTGAATTCGAAGTGAGTGGTACCCGGGTTGTCATACACGCAAAGCGGTACTGAAATCGGAGGCTTGTTCCCCCGCACCTGCCTGGCCATCACCAGGGCCGCGCAGGAAAAGAACGCAAATCGCGCTGATTCGGAATCGCATCGGCTCGAAGGTATTTGGGCCATGTTCCGTCAGTTCGGAAGTCTTCGCGTAGTTGCCGCAGCTGCGCAGATGTTGGAATTCACAAAAGCACCGAGCCTCCCCCTCCCGATCCGACCTTTGCCCGAAGACGCACGCAAGAACCTGCAGCAGATGATCTCAACGCTGGATCTCCAGTAAGCGTTTCGACGGTGCTCCGCTCAGCATCTTCCGGATCACGTGGAATTTGGTGGGCCGTTTCCGGATGCAGATGTGACGAAGGTGCAGCGGACGACTGTTGAACAAACGAGACAAGGATGAGACGTGAGATTTCAAAAACCGTTGCTGGATGCTCCAGAGATTTGTCGGCTAGGCGCCGATACTCTTTCTAAACATTATGCGAACGGTAGTCTGTCGCCGGTCGAAGTTTTGAAGGCGACTATCGAGCACGCTCACAAAATCAATAGCCGCTTCAACGCTTTCACGCTCATCAATGGGGATAGCGCTCTTCTCGAGGCACGGAAAGCTGAAGCGCGCTGGCGAAGCGGCACCGCTCGATCGAAGCTCGATGGCGTTCCGGCCACTGTAAAGGACGTATTGATGGTGGAAGGGCTCGTAAGCCGCTGGGGAAGCCGCGCGACGGAGAATAAAGTGTCGGATTCCGATGCGCCTTCTGTTGCTGCATTACGTCGCGATGGGGCAGTTGTATTCGGCCTGACAGCGACTCCTGAATTCGGGTGGAAAGGCGTGACAGACAGTCCGCTGACCGGTGTCACCTTGAACCCATGGAACTGCAGGTTGACGCCTGGTGGGTCATCCGGGGGAGCTGCGGTGGCCGCGCTGACCGGAGCCGGCGTCCTTCATATCGGCACTGATGGCGGCGGTTCAAATCGCATTCCCGCGTCCTTCACTGGCACGGTGGGTGTAAAGCCGACGTTTGGTCGGGTCCCTGTCTACCCGGTCAGTAAATACGGAACGATCTCTCACGTTGGACCCATCGCCCGGTAGGTTTCTGACGTCGCTTTCATGATGGAATCGATGATCTGCCGTGACCTCCGGGACTGGACCCAAGCACCTGATTCGAAGGCATTCCATCGACGCAAGTCGTTTTCGCTGCGTGGGCTGCGGATCGGGTTCTGGGACGCGCCTGCATGCGGGGCGTCGGAAGCTGAAGTATTGTCGGTCGTTAGTCGCGCAGTAAGCGACCTGGAAGCAGCTGGCGTCAACGTCGAGCCCTTCGAAATGCGCGCCGACTTCGATTTGCTTCACATCTTCAGGACGCTCTGGTATGCCGGTGCGGCCGCCTTGGTCAAATCGCTTCCAGAGAGCCGAGTGCCTGAACTTGAACTCGGATTTCACCAAATCGCGAAGGCCGGCGAGCAAACGTCGGGGACGGCATTCAGTCAAGCGCAAGTAGCGAGAGCGATGTTTGGTGCTTGGATGGACGCACAGCTTGAATCGTTCGATTTTGTTATATCCCCCACAACCCCCGTACTGCCTTTCGATGCAGGACGTGATGTTCCTCTCAATTCATCTTTTAAACAGGCGATCGAGTGGATGGGTTTCACGTTCCCAATCAATCTCAGTCAGCAACCTGCGTGTTCAGTCCCTGCGGGGTTCAGTGAGAGTGGTCTACCAGTCGGAATGAACCGCCCCGAGAATCGTGGAGGCTGGTTGGTTTAAGTTGATGCCGGCACAGCGATGGTATTGCTGAATTGCCGGTAGTAGTTTGCCTCAGCT
>NZ_JBNPVS010000082.1:0-22079 GCF_050434225.1 Paraburkholderia sp. GAS32
GATCTGAGTCATGGGCTGTGTCCACTGTTAATCAGTGGACACAGCTTGCCTTGCTCTCAATTCGGGCGCTATGTGCTGATAAATTCGCGCTTACGTTTGTTGAACGTCAAAAGCCAGCGCTCGACGGCCCCACCTTCATCCATTTGGCACCCTGATAAGCCCTGCTGCCAGCGGCGACCGGCCGCCCGATTCGAACCGTGCCACGACGGCCCTACGGTCGGCCAGTCACGCGCTGCACCATCGCGTAGAGCACCGACATCTGCAAGCCGCTCTTGAGTGCGTAGTTCGGGTCGTATTGATTGGAGTAGCCCCACCAGTCGAAGCATGCATTCGGGTTCGTCGGCCCTGCCGCAGACGACGCAATCGTGTCGGGATACACGACCACCAGTTTGTTCGTGTCGGCCCATGCATTGATGCCGGCTTCCGTGACCCAGCGGTTTCCGATAAGTGACGCCTCCTGCAAACAGCCGTGGAGGGCGAGCACGAATCCGCACTTGTTGCCTTGCGCGCAGGCTTTGGGAACAAAAACGCTCCCAGTCGAACTCATAGAAAGGTTTGGCGACGCCCCGAACTCCGTTTGATCGAATGCGGACAGCGTACCCGACAGCTTTCCGTTGTTGCGCGGTTTCAATGGGCCGAGGAACATCGTCAGCCACGTTTTTACTGAGTCGTAAACTGCGCCATTCGCCGAGCAGCGCACCATGTATGGACTCCCGAGCGTGCCGCATGCAAGTTCGCCGTCAGGCGATTCCCAGCCGTGCTCGGCGGGATACGAATTGTCGAAGTGAACATTGGCTCCATAACGCTGGTATTCCGAGTTGAGGTCGGCCATCTCGAGCGGATTAACGACTTGGTCTTGCGTGCCGGACCAGAGGTAGACGGGCTGTCCACGCAGATTCGTCGCCGGGTCGATGGTGCCGAGGGACGATTGCGCGTCCAGGTACGTCTCGGATGCCGCAAGCGTGCTGTTGTACGACGCCTGATTCGACGGAAGCGTCAAGCCGCCACAGTTTGCCAAAGCTGTCGCGGCTCCTCCGGCGGCGGCACACCAGTACACCCCGCCAGCGTATACAGCGGCCCCTTTGAAGGTCGAAGAGTGGGCAACGTGCATCTGCACTGCCGCGAAACCGCCAGATGAGATACCCGCGACGAAGACCTTCGTCGGGTCAATCTGGTAGCGTTGAAGTTTTCCGATCTTGGACGTGTCCGCGGTGGGGTTCGACGTGGCCGCTAACGCCTTTGCCGATGCTGCCAATGCACCGGCCTCCGTACCGGCCGAATCGCCACCACCGCCGCACCCGGCGAGGCCGATCGCCAACACAGCTGCCGACGCTAACCGCAGGCCCAAAGCCATCGTCATCATTGTCGTCTCCTCGTCGGAGTGGGATAAATTGGCAACATCGCTCCGCCCGTCGAACTACCGGCCGTTTTCAGCTTCCGCCTAAGACTCGCTAACACAAGTCATCGACACAGCGCGAACAGCTGTTTACGGCGTGCGATGCGCCCGACGATACCCGGGTACAGCAAAAATCGCTCCCGTATCACTTGCAATCGTAAGCCTTAGGCGCGGAGTTAAAACGGTAAAGTCGAAGACTCCCAAACGACCGATTTACTCCAAACGAGCCGTTCGCGCCGCGGGGCCTTGATTGGGAGCCCATGGTCGGCCACGGAAGTTTGATGCTGGGCGCGGAATGGGAGGATCACTGGTGGCGCCTGGATTTCCGGGTTCGCCGTCTACGGTCCTTCGCAATCGGTCCGCGAACGGCCGCTCACGAGTGCCAAGCCGCCTTTGATCGCGTAGCAGTATCGGACACCCGTCGGCCATACTGTCTTCGACCTCTGTCCAAAGCGGTCTCCGCGTCCTTCAGAGCTAACTGAAATTGGTTTGCACGGCCATCTCTCGCGAAACCTTTGTACTGGTAAATCCGTGTCATCCAGCCACCCGATATGCCTGACCGCGCCGACTACTCGCGCACGCTGGGCACGCTTCAAGTCGTGCGCATAATGTCTCGTACCCGCTGACGAGTCATCGCATGACGAACTGGGTCAGTGTCGCTGAACTTCAACACGGCGACGAAGCGATTCGGCGACGGCTCGTTGTACGTTGCTCGCCGGTTTTGCTGGAGTGAAGGACCGTGATCCGCACGTCGCGGATGCGAGTCGATTGTTATGGCGCAAAGGCGCTGCGCTTTACGACGCGCCAGAAGAAGCGGGCCGGCCTGGCGCGCGCCGGCTCGCTCACGTCAGCGGCAAACCGGCGGTTGTGTCCGGCAACCACCGCTGCTTTCTACTTGCGACTGGCCAGCAGTCCGACCAGCACGCCAACGCCTGCAGCAATGCCGACGAACGTCCACGGCTGCTCATGCACGTAGTCATCTGTCGCATGCGCGGCTTTCCTGCTTTTCTCGACCACGATGACCTGCACGCCGGCGGCTTTTTCCTTGGCCTGCGTCAGGCGCGCCAGCGCCGTTTCACGCAGTTCTGAAGCGCGTTCGCTCGTGACGTTCGCAGCCTGTTTCAGCAGGTCTTCAGCGTCCGCGAGGATGGTTTTGAGATCCGACATGGCCCTCTCCTTGTTGATTTCCGACAGGGACAGCTCACTTCGGGCCACGCATGAATCGTACCCAAGGAAACAGCCGTTGGCGAACGGAATGCAGCCCCATCGTGCGAAGCCATAGGACTGCTGCGCGCCGATGCCTGCGAATTCCGCTATTTTCAGCAGTTCGCTTGCATCAAAATGCGGAAGTACGCCTTTCACCGACTCATCTGGCTAGCTACGCGTCTTCGGCTAACAGCATCGAGCGAGGGAAGCATTCCAGAGCGAGGAAAGCACTATGCCGAGAGAGATTCCGTGGGGTGATCCGAAAATTGGAACGCGGGCGGCCTTCCTCGCGATCACCATCGTCGGGTCAGGTCTGACTGGCTGCAGTTCACTGTACTACGAAGGCACGACTGCGGGTGCCGGTATCGCCGGGGCGGCCGTTGCCAGCACGGTAACCAGAAACGCCGCCGTCGCGAGCGGCATCGGACTCGGCGCATTGGCCGCTGCGAGAGCCGGCGTACAGTACTCTCAACGCGTCATGCGCACCTAGTCGCAGGACCAGATCGCTGCCGCAGCCGGACCGCTCGCGGTCGGCGCCGTCGCCCCGTGGTTCACGAAGCACAGCGTACCGATCGAGGCAGACGAGAAAGGCCGCGTAACCGTCAGCCGGGTAATTAGCGCCGATATGCTGGAGTGCAAGGAGATCGTTTTTTCCGTCGATACCGATGCGAAGAAGGATCAGCCCGCGACCAGTTCGTTCTACGTCGCGGCGGTGTGCCGCGACGGCAATCACTGGAAATGGGCGTCGGCGGAACCGGCAACGGCTCGCTGGGGCGCACTGCAATGAACGGCGGCCGCTATTTGGCGCTTGCGACCGGCGTCGCAGCGTGTTGCTCGTTAATGAGCGGCTGCCAGTCGATCGGCGCTTTCGCCGGCGCAGCGGCCGGCATATCGACGGGCGTCGTAACCAGCAATCCAGCCATCGGCGTCGGCGTTGGCATTGCGGTGCAGGCCGCCACCGACGAAGCCGTCAAGCGCGTGATGAAGTCGTTTCATGACGACCAGCAGATGACGATCGCCGCAACGGCGGGCGAATTGCCAGTCGGCGAAACGAAGCCGTGGCGGGTCAAACACGTTCTACCGATCGAAAACGGTCACGGCGAGGTCCGTGTACTACGCGAGGTCGCCAGCGCACTGGCGACCTGTCGCGAGTTTGCGTTCTCGGTCATAGAGGGCGAGAAACCCGGCGCTCCCGCCACCTGGTTCCTCGCCTCGATCTGCAAGGATCAGAACGGCTGGAAATGGGCTTCGGCCGAGCCTGCTGTCGGGCGGTGGGGTGCCTTGCAGTAGAGACAGGTAGTCGGCACAACAGAAGCCGTAAGAAAAACAGCGTGCGGAACGTCCCTCATTCGTCCCGGTGCGCACGAAATTGCAACGACGGACACCAGTGCCGTTCCGGACCGCCATCCGGCGTCTCGACGTCCAGACATGAGGCGCTCGGGCACGACGATTGCGCATCGCTGGCAACCAGTCATCCGCAAGCGCCAATGAACACAGGGTGGAAGGCAAAGTGTGGGGAGCACCGGTCACATCCCGGACGCCATCGGCGGTTTGGCTGGCGATAGTTGACCCGGGTTTCCGGTAAAGCGCGTGAGCGACAAGGCGCAGCATTTATTTAAATGCGACGGACATCCGTCCCGACAGGAAAGTGGAAAGCGCTCGTGCGGCGAAGGGCGTCAGCCTCAGCTGGCTTCCTTGTCGATGTGTGATGGTCGCCACGCAGTGGCGACCTTGACCGGCGCGCCTGTCCAGCAACGTGTGGGGCAGATAACCGCGATTATTGGCTAATCGTGGCAACGGAGGGGCGAAAGCTCTGCCGATCTCAGCCCGGACTCACGGCAGGAGCATGATTCATATGTCGGTTCAATCGAGGATTGCGAAGTGGCGACACGTCGGTCGCTTCTGTGCGCAACGGGTCTCTGATTACGGCGAGCTTTTCGGAATCGAGCTCGCCGAGACGAAGTCCCGGCTGTTGCATGAAGTCGTTGCGTTGGTAGCGCTTGCGGTCGGCACGCTCTTCACGCTTTCCTTTCTGTGCATTGCCATCATCGTCTCAGCGATCGGGACGTCCTATTTCCTTGCTGTGGTCTGGGGCGTCGCAGGCACCTGGGCTATCGTGACCGTGGCCGCTTTTCTCGTCGTGCGCACGCGGCACCTGGCCCAACCGTTCCAGACCTTCCGATCGGAGCTCCAGCGGGATCTGGAGGCGATCAGGGAGGCAACGAAATGAACCGGCGACTTCGGCAACATGCGGACGCGCAGGCCGCTGTCCTCGCGCGCATGGACGCAGCGCGCACCGAATTCCTTTCCGGCGCCCGCGCATTGCAGGTGCCCGCATCCGCAAGAACATCGGCAAAGTACCGCGTCACCGGCATAGCCCGAACGGTATTGCAAACGTCAAACACCGCCGTGATCGCCGCGCTCGTCGCCGGTTCGGTCGTCATCGGACCGAGACGATTATTTGGCATCGCGATACGGGCAGCCCTGACCGCCTGGGTCACGAGAACGGTAAGCGCATTCGCTGGCCGGACAGTACGACCCATGACTGACCGATAAAAACGATGGTTGGTGCCGAATGGGCATTTGCCGCCGCCTGAAGCGATCGATATCTTGCTGAACGGCACAGACGATCAAGAGTCGTAGACTCCGCTTCGGGCACCCTGCAGGTAAGGTACGCACCTGCCGCATTCCCACCCCGTTCCTTGCGGGTTCGGAAATGTCCCCGGAACCCGCTTTCCACATCCGGTACCGTCAGCAACCAAAAGCCGTGTTTGCCAGCTCAGGTCTTCAAGTGACTGTCATGACGGTTGGAACCGTTATCCTCCGACTTTCGGGGCCCCTGTGCCGCCTTAAAAGGGAGAATCCGCGACCTTCGATTGGCAATTACCGTGTGCGGAATCCGGGGCACGCAGGCTCGGCAGGGCGGACCGGATCCGTCATCCTGAGGAAATCGGCTGGCCGGGCACTTGCGGCCACCGGGCATACTACGTGCTGCTCGAAGCGAAACAGGAAAAATGATGGAGCCGTCATGGCGCAGCGCCTGCCAGTCGGAAGAATTGCTGCATGGTTTGTTGCCGTGCTGGCGGTACTGATTGCGGCACTCGTCGTGTTTTTCCTGACTTTCGACTGGAACCGCGCGCGGCCGTGGATCGACGACAAGGTCACGCAGGCGATCGGCCGGCAGTTCCTCATCACCGGCGACCTGAAGATCGGCTGGCAGCGTCCGCCGAGCGAAACCGGCTGGCGGCGCTGGGTGCCGTGGCCACGCTTTTCCGCACAGAACATCACGATCGCGAATCCGGACTGGGCCAGACACCCGCAATTCGCCACCCTCGACGAGATCGATTTTCAGGTTGAGGTTCTCCCGCTGCTGGCACGCGACATCGTGATTCCGACGATCAACCTGGTCAACCCGTCGATCGATCTCGAACGCCTCAAAGATAACCGCAACAACTGGACGTTCAGGTTCAACCAACCGACCGGGCCGTCCACGTGGCATCTCAACCTGCACGACATCGCGTTTGCGACGGGTCACGTTGCGTACGCCGACCAGATCAACCAGGCCGACATGCAGGTCGTCGTCGATACCCTCGGTCAGCCCGTACCGATCGGTGACGTCATGAAGCAGCAGGAGCAGGCGTCGCGCGAATCGTCGGCGCAGGTGGTCGGCAAGAGCGGCGCGACCCAGCTCCACAAGCAGGTCGAAACCAGGCAGGTCGAAGCGTCGGCGGCATCGGAGGCGTCCTCTGCCGCGGCCGCGAGCAGCGGCCCGGCGAGTCCGGCGAGCACGTCGGCGAATACCGGCACGACCAGTCAGCAGAAGTCGAAGCCTTCGGTGCCGCCTTATGGTCTCGGCTGGACGGTCAGGGGCACCTACAGGAAGACGGCTGTGTCGGGCAGCGGCAAGGTGGGAGGCGTGCTCGCGCTGCAGGACACGACGCGGCCGTTCCCCGTGCAGGCTGATGTGAAGATCGGCGATACGCATATCGCGCTGGCCGGTACCGTGACCGCCCCGGCGCACCTCGCCGCGCTCGACCTGCAGCTGTGGCTGCAGGGCGTCAGCATGGCGCATCTCTATCCGATCGCTGGCGTGCCATTGCCCGAAACCCCGCCGTACGCGACCGAAGGGCGGCTCGTCGGAGAGTTCGCGAAAGACGGCAATGTCTTCAAATATGAGAACTTCACGGGTCGCGTCGGCGGCAGCGACCTGAACGGCTCGACGGTTTACGTGGGTAAGAAGCCGCGGCCGATGCTGTCGGGTGAAGTCGTGTCCAACCTGCTGCAATTTTCCGATCTCGCTCCGATCATCGGCGCCGACACCAACGCGAGCAAGGCGAAGCGCGGCGAGGAAACCAGGCAGCCGGCGAACAGGGCGTTGCCGGTCGAGGAATTCAGGACGGATCGCTGGAAGGCCCTCGATGCCGACGTGAAGTTCACCGGCCGCCGCATCATCAAGGACCCGGCTCTGCCGATCACCGATCTCTACACCCACGTGATCCTGACCGACGGCGTGCTGACGTTCGAGCCGCTCAAGTTCGGCGTGGCGGGCGGGACGCTGGCATCGAACATTCACCTCGATGGCAGCACGGCGCCGCTCAAGGGACGCTTTGCGACGCAGGCGCGGCACCTGAAGCTCAAGCAACTTTTCCCGACCGTGAAGACGATGCAGTCGGCGCTCGGCGAAGTGAATGGCGACGCGGCGTTGTCGGCAACGGGAAATTCTCCCGCGGCGCTGGCGGCGACGTCGAATGGCGAAGTGAAGGCACTCGTCACCGATGGCACAATCAGTCGCCTGTACATGGAAGCGGCGGGGCTGAATGTGGCGAACGTGGTCTACGAGAAGCTCTTCGGCAAGCGCGACGTGAAGATCAACTGTGCGGCGGCGGACTTCGTGGTGACGAACGGCGTGCTGGAATCGCGCGTGTTCGCCCTCGATACTGACGACGCCGTGATCAACATGGATGGTCACATCGATCTGCGGACCGAGCAGATGGATCTCGGGATCCATCCGCATACCAAGGGCTTCAGGGTAGTTACGCTGCGCTCGCCGCTATATGTGAAGGGGACGTTCAAGAACCCGCACGTCGGTGTGAATGCCGCCGCGCTGGCCGTGCGTGGCGGGGCGGTGGTGGTGCTCGGGCTGGTCAATCCGTTTGCGACGCTGATTCCGCTGATCGCGCCGAGCAACAACAAGCCGCTGCCATGTGCGCAGATGCTCGCCGACATGCGCGCGGCGCCGAGCGCACCGCCGGCGGGGCAGAAGCAGCGTGAGAAGGCGGCACCGGCGTACCTGGCGTCGGGCACAGCGGGTCCGGCAGAGGATAGTCCGGGCGGCTCCGCGCGCGCACAGGCGGCAAGGAAGACGGCACCTGCGGGTCCAGCGGCAGCCAGCGAGGCGCAGTACCGGGGACGTTGAGCCTGAATGTGATGCGCGACGCGCTTTTCGCACTAACGGGCGATGAGCGCCTTTCGATCAACGACCTGAAGGCGCTGGGCTTATCAGCAGGGCTCCGAGGCAACGTCCGCAGGCAGGGTACCGGAACGGATGACGTTGGGCTGGGGGGCCGCCGCCCGCGCTTATCGCGAAGTCAACTGGAGGCAGGCGCGGTACTTGCGTGCCTGACGTTCAGGGCGATCCTCCGTGGCGGAGACGTAGATGACGCTCATACATGGTCGGCGACTGCCGGTTACCGCGATACCTTCGTTCCTCTCACTGGCCATTGGCGTGGGTCAACGGTTCAGCACGGACCGGTGCACCATGATGGCCGCGAGCATTGCGTTCTACTGCGCCTTTTCGCTGGCGCCGACCCTTCTGATCGTGCTGGCTGTCGCCGGGTGGTTTTTCGGCGCCGACGCGGCGCGCGGCCAGCTGTTTGGCCAGATCAATGGGCTGCTGGGCAACGAGGCCGCCGCGGCCGTCCAGACGATCGTGGAGCATGCCCGACACCCCAGTACGGCGGGTCCAGCCGCCCTCCTTTCGGCTGCCCTCCTCGCGTTCGGCGCATCGGCAACCTTTGCCTCGCTGAATACCGCGTTGAACGTGGTGTTTCCAGCCGCAGTGCGGTTCGGCGCGGTAAGCAGTATTGCCCTGCTGGTCAAGGTGCGGCTCATCTCGTTCGGGCTCGTCATGGGGGTCGCCTTCCTGCTGGTGGTTTCGCTCGTACTGGACACGACCATCAGCTTTATCGGCGCAAGGCTGTTCGGCAGCTCGCCGCTGATTGTCGTCGGCGGGATCGCACACTTTTTTTTGGCCTGGCCGTGTTGAGCGCGGCCTTCGCAGCGTTGATCAAAATGTTGCCTGACGCGCCCGTGCGCTGGCGGACCGCATGGTCGGGCGCGGTCGTGTCGGCGTTGCTGTTTTCGGGTGGACGCAAGCTGTTCGCCCTCTATCTTGCTCAAGCCGGAACAGCCAACGCATTTGGTGCAGCCGGCTCACTTGCGGCGCTCATGATGTGGCTGTACTTCTCGGCAGCAGTGCTGTTGCTTGGCGCCGAAATCGCCGCCGAGGTTGGTCGCCTGAAAAGCCAGCCGGCCCATGTCCGCAGCCACGCGGTGCGCGAGCATGACCGCATGCCAGATGCTGAATTGCCGCACGACCGGCTCCGCCAGAGGCAATCAGTCATGCTTCATCACTCATACGAAGACCAGTACGTCAGGAATCTGGTCACCTGGGGTGCGATGTTGTGTCTCAAACATCGTTCGAAGGCCGCTGTGCGGGTCCTTCAAAGGTGCTGCCGCTTACCGTTTATCGAAGGGCGGACGGCCTGGTCCTGCTGTTGAACAGCTATGACAAGCCGATTGGCGCGGACGATTCATTCAGACCTGTCGAATTCGATGCGCCCGGGTTGGCCACAGCGAGTGTGTCCATGCTGTTACGGCCTGCCTATGGCGCAATGGACGGTATGCCGGACTGCTTCTTTAGCGACGCGAACGCGCCATGGCTATCCCGAAGTGATGCGCAGGAATATGTGTCACGCATCGAGGAATGCCTGGGAATCCGGTTGCCCGCGGATGCTTCCCCATTCTCGCGAGCGGCGGCCTCGGCCCGCTTCGAGCGCGAGCGCGCTGGAGTGCGGAGCCGCTCGGAAGGGAATGCTTCCTGAGGGTCGTCGCCGGGCCGCGTGACCCACGCGCTCTCCGAACCATCCAGGGCATCGGGGCATCCGTGTTCGTCCGGTTGCCACGTCAACCGGGGAGTTCGCCGTGCACCTTATCACCTATTGAATGCATTTCGTTCAGCAACACTGACGAGTCCTCGTGCAGTGTCTGAGTCGTCGCTCGGCACTCACGCTCAAGAATGTTTGTTGTGCGGTTATGGGTAGGCGGGATCGACAAGTGTTCCGATAAGCCGCAACAACTCGGCATGCTCTGGTCCGTGTGCGTCACACACGAGGAAATCGCCGACGGCTGTTTCGGATGTATGGCCGCCCGATGACATGTTGGGCTCATGTCGAATGAACACGCGTCCTGAATCCAGGTCCCGAACCAGCCACCAACGATCGCCATTGGAACTCCGATAAAGATCCCGTGCTCGCTGCGTCATGAACCCACCTCTCAATTTTGGCTGGCGACAATTCGGTGGCGCAAAACACATGCCAACGCATGCATATCGTGGTCTCCTTGTTTTCGGTGCACAGGGTACCGCTAGGCGTCTGGTGATTAACCGAACGGAAAAAAATGCACATAAGCCGTCTGATCAAGCTGAAGCCGGTAAGCACTGACCGAGCCCCGAGGCTCACCCTCGGGCAGCTGCGCCAGCGGATCGATTCGTGCGCACACCACGATCGAAAAATCCATCAACACGGTCAACCGTCCTTCGCGGGTATCCGTTGTTTGAATCATGCCGCAGGAACTGCGGGTTTTTGATCCTCTGTCAACAAAGGAGACAAATCATGAAGAAAGTAATCGTTGCAGCGCTTGCTACGGCGCTCACCCTTGCCACCACGGCTGCATTCGCGCAGGCAAGCGGCGCGATGTCGAGCAGCGAGATGGCGAGCGGCACGATGGCTAAGGAGCCGATGTCAAAAGACACGATGAAGAAGGGCAAGACGAAACACAACAAGATGAAAAAGGGCAGCGATGCAACGGGCGTGAAACCCGAAGCGTCAGGCACGATGGGGCAGTAAGCAAATCACCCTTCATGGCCGCTGTGGAGATGAGCGCCGGTTTTTTCAAACGCAATCGGTCACGTCTCGACTGTTTGAAGCCGGGGACAAACAACCCTGGCTTCTGGATGCAAACGGGCGGATAACAGCACCGACGCCGGCGCCGCAGCGACCGGGGCTAGCGCAACGATGAACAACCCCGCAGCCGCCGGAGCCATGAGCCCGGGTAGCGCGGCAGCAGCGTCGGGTTCAAGCCAGTGACAGGGCAACTGGGAGGCGCCCGGAAGCGTCACTCACAGCACGGTGCCAGGGCTGTATCCCGCAGTTCTACACGACATCTCCGGGAGACCGACAAGCGGAGGAATTGCGGTCTCCCCGGCTGGAAAGAGGAGATCGCATCATGATATCCAGATTCAGCTATCAGACCAACATCTGCGGTGGCGATTTTCAGCACGTCAGGGACTGTTTTTTCGAATGGAAGCGACAACCGCTCGTGTATCGCCAGAGCCAGCCGATGTTCGAAGGCAAAGAGGAAGTCCGTCCGCTGTCGGACAGCGCGTTCGGTAATGGTGAAGTGGCGCACATCGTGCTCACGCAGGTGTGCGATCCGCGGGACCCGTACGCATTGGCAGCTGAAATCCGCGACGGCGACCACGACATGTGGCTGGTCATGGCTGCCTACGACGAATGAGATTCCCGGGTACTTGGGTGGTTCGCGATGTGCCGCAAGCCTGAAAAGAGGCCCGGGCTGCCGGCTACCGAAACGTGGGAGAAAGTCATGCCATCCGGAGCAAAACATCCCGCCGCTGTAGATCTGGTGCGTTGCCAGATTGAATATTTCGTTGAACTGGCGCGGGCCAGTTCGTACATTGCCAGTACGCTGTCATTCGCCACGCAACGGGAAGCGATCGCCGAATCGTTTAGTGAATTTATGGAGTGCCACGGCGCGCAGGATTTTTCTGTGTTCGTTGAACTCCTCGCTCGTCGCCTCGAGGAAAGGCGGAGTCCCGAAGCTGCGCGCGCAGTTCGCCAGGACCTGCGCTTGCAGCTCAGCGTAGCGCTGTAATTTCGCGAACCAATCCGCAGGGTGCCGGGTGGACCCGTGGAAAGTCGGGACATCGACCGGCACGCATATCAGCCACACCCGTGCACCGTTTGGCGGCGCAGGACTCTGCTGCTTTCATGGTTTCCTGGGAGGCACCATGCGAGAACCGATGCGGTCCACCACAAAACGGTCAAATATCCGCTTCGCTCGACGTGTCACAGGCATGGTTGTTGCGCACGTGAACAAACTGAGTGAACGTAGAGTGCGCGACCGTTGACGGCCAGATACTGCGGATGCGGACAAACATGAAGCGTCCACCGATCCGGGGAAGTTCCGATTCCACGAATCCTTGTATTTGTTACTGCCAGCAATGAACCACACTCCAGCCTCACGACATCGTCAGGCATTGATCGTTGTGCCTGGCGTCCTCCGCGATCCGGGTGGCTTTGCGGACGGACTTTGGGCCCTGTCAGTTCGTTGCCCGACAGGACAGCTCCGGATCGCCACGCTGTGGCAGTTGATTAGGCCGTACATCTCGCACCTGATACCGACCCGCGCACGTTGCGACCGCAAGGCGGGTTTCGAGGAACTCAGTCTGGTCTTTGCCGGAACGCCTGGCGAAGCGTTACCCGCGATGGTCGACCATCTTGCGGCGCAGTCATGGGTGCTCGATGCGTGGTTCGTTCCATGACAGCCCTTACGGGTTTTTCCATTGACGACGCCTGATCAATCTGGAGATCCTGATTGACGGGTTGCCTCAAAGAGTACCGGGGGAGGAGAGTGAGACGCTGCGGTGACGCGTAATCGCGCTCCGACGACCGGACAGCGAAGGCAGCGCCCGGAAAAGCCGGGAGTCTGCCAGATGGATAGAAGAGCAGTGTTGAACCTTCAGGAGCAACATGAACTTTTTTCCCTGCACGCTGGTTTATGTGGATCTCGATGCACGCCCCGGTCCCAATGCAACGAATCGCGACCCTCTGTCGTACGTGAGTCAGGCGATCTGCCTGAACAACAGTTTGCGACAGGTGGGCATGCCCACGCTGACCATCATGAGCAACGCGCCCGCCGAGGTCGCGCGACGGCTCGACAGCATGGCGCCGGAGAATCGTCCCGCGCTGATGAGGTTGAACGCGACCATCGAGTTGTCGAAGGACACGCCGTTCTACGCGGCGCATTTCAAACTGGATCTGCTGGATCAGGTCGCTGGCGCGTTACCCGCCGACGCCATGCTGCTGCTGCTCGACACGGATATGGTAGCGATGCGCCCGCTCGAGCAGAAGCTGATCGAACGATGCGCTGAAGCAGGTCTCGGCGCGTTCGACATCTCCGATCAGGTATTTCCGGCGTATGGGAGCGAAAAGGTCGTCGCCGATCTGGAAATCGTCGCGGGCCGGCGCTTAAGGAATCCACGCTGGTACGGCGGTGAGTTTCTGCTGGGTACCCCCGCGGCGTTGCGCCGGCTGGTGCTGCGCGCGCGCAGCACTTACACGCGATATGTCGATGAAATTGATCGGTTGGGGCATCACGGTGACGAGGCGTTTATCTCGGCGACACTGAACGCACTGGCCGATGAAGGACAGGGAATTGTCGAGGTCGGCGCTTACCAGGCGGTAGGCCGCCATTGGCCCGGCAATAATTATCGCGACTTGCGGTGGTTTCGCGGCTGTTCGTTCATCCACCTGCCGGGCGGTAAGGCGTTGCTTGAGAAAGAAGCCCGTTATGCCGGATTCGTGCCGCAGCGCTTCTGGTGCCGTATGCGCGCGGCGCACCTGCGTGGCCGCGTGCGTTACGCCTTGAAATGGATCGCTCGCGCGCTGAGTGTCGAGCGCCCCGCGACACGTTTTGCTTGCACGATGCGTCGCCTGAGAAGCCAGACAATGCGCTAACAGCAGGCGGAAGCCCCGGCCTGGCGTGCTGCCTGGAAGGTGTTAGGCACTTTCTGCTAGGGACATGTCCCTATGCGCGCCGTAGCGGGATATGAGAGAAAGTCCAATTGAATCTTTCCGGAGCCGATCAAAGGAGCACGGCAATGAAGATCCAGTATTTCCTTGTGGCGGCCGCCGTAGCCATGATGACTTGCCCGGCATTTGCCCAGCCACAGACGTCTGTGGAGATCAAAAACGGAACCGACAAGACCACCGTGACAGGAACGGCAACGGTAGTTGCTACGGTCGTCGCCATTGATCCCGCTACCCGGACGGTCACGCTCAAGGACAAGAACGGCCGGGTCGAAGAACTTGAGGCGGGCGAGGAAGTGCGCAACTTTGATCAGCTCACGGTTGGCGATGTGGTCACCACCGAGTACCGGGAAGCGAGGTCCCTGAGTCTCACAAAAACAAGCGGCCCGCGGTCTGCCAGGGAGCGGCAGATCTTACAGCCAGCCGGGTCCGGGACCAAACCGGGCGGCACTATCAGTCGTGAGGTGACGGTAGTGGGCGATGTCGTTGCCGTTGATGCAAAGGGGAAGCACGTCACAATAAAGGGACCGCAGGGCACGGTGGATGTGTTGGTGGACCCCGAGCAGCTGAAGAACATTCGCGAGGGTGATCAGGTTGAAATTGTGCATACCGAAGCGGTTGCGATATCGGTCACGCCCGGAACAACCAAGTAGTCACCGGGAGAGATCAGGTGTCGCGTTTTGCGCCATTCTGGCAAAGCGAGGCCGGCTTCCCTTGAACCGAGTTGCTGACGGCCAAATTTTCGCCTTATCTGACCTAATTGGTCGACGCTACGGTGGACCCTCACGACCATGGTCATGCTTGCGCCGCGGGTTTGTGAGTTCTGAAACCGACTGTTTCAAGAGTACTAGTAGGAAGAAATGACGCACCCATCGACACAATTCATTGGGGCCTCCTGCTTCATTTCCACTCACAATCGCGCACGTCTCAAAACACGTTGCCATTCTATGCGCTGCATATGTGCAGTGTTCCGGGATTTGAGTGAAGAACGTCAGTAGTGTTCCCCCTCGACCGCTAGACCGAGCATGCATATTGCACCCTGCTGAAATGCGTCCGGTCTGATTGCTCTAAGCCGACGAGGCCGCAAGCTCATACGACACGTTTCGTTACACACAAGTACATCGGTAATTCCCTCTCCCGATAGTGTGGTTTGAAGAACAACGAGTGGGGCATTGTATGAAGAGAATCCTTGTGTTGACGCTAGTTGCCATATGTATGGGAAGCGCGTTGAGCGGCTGCATCGTCGTTCCCGAAGGCGGCGAATATCATCACCATCACGATTACGACCGCTACTAACGGAAGCTGGGGCGGCGTTGAACCAGCCGCACTGACCTGCCTATACCTATTGGAAAGGAGGACAGAATGAACATCACATCCAGTCGTCTCTTCGCCATAACGCTCGTTACGGGTCTTGGCATCGGCGTATCGTCCGTCGCACTCGCGCACGTCGACGTTGGCGTCGGTATCGGAGTGCCCGTGTCACGGATCGGCGTAATGAGGCCATTCCGGGATCGGCGTAATCGAGCCACCAGATGATCGCCGTAATCGAGCCAGTGCAGGATCGGCGTATTGGAGCCACTCGATGATCGGCGTATAGGAGCCACCTCAGGATCGGCGTAATCGGGCCACTTGACCGGCTCGTTGTTATGTCGGGCTGCAGCCCGAAACGCATTTCGAATTTCCGCAACCCGGTACCTTCGGATTCTTTGCCCGGAGGGCCGATGAGTAGAAGGAGGTTCGAAGTGTTTGAGTATCGACAGGTCCTGGCGCGCATGCGTCAGGGCGATTCCGACCGCGACATTGCCAGCGCGCGCCTGATGGGGCGCAGCAAGCTGAAGACTGTACGGCAGGTCGCGCTTAACCAGGGCTGGCTCGATCCCGGGCGCCCTTTGCCAGACGACGCCGAACTCGCTGGCATCTTCGGCCGCAATCCGAAGCTGCCTCGCAGTTGCGTCTCCACGCTTGAGCCGTTTCGCGATCTGTTGCGGGGCTGGTTCGATGCCGACGTACAAGGCACGACGATCTTCAGCGCGCTGCAACGCAACCACGGTTACACCGGCAGCTACTCGGCGGTACGCCGCTTCCTGCTGCACCTGAAGGCCGAGCGAGGCGTCACCGCGACGACGATCCTTGAGTGGGCGCCAGCTGACGCCGTGCAGGTGGACTTCGGCGCCGGGCCGGTGCTCACACACGAGTCCGGCATTGCGCTCAAGACGTGGTTCTTCGTCATGACCCTGTGCTGGTCGCGGCATCAGTACGCCGAGATTGTGCTCGACCAGACGGTCGAGACATGGCTGGCCTGCCATCGGCGTGCGTTCGAATGGTTCGGTGGCTGCCCAGGTCGCGTCATCATCGACAACGCGAAGTGCGCGATCACGAAGGCCTGCATGTACGATCCCGAGGTACAGCGCTCGTATGCTTCGGCCGCCGAAGCGTACAGTTTCCGGATTGACGCATGTCCGCCACGGGATCCGCAGAAAAAAGGAATCGTTGAATCGGGCGTCAAATACGTCAAACGATCCTTCGTGCCGCTGCGCGAGTTCCGCGATCTGGCCGATGCCAACCGGCAGTTGCGTGACTGGGTGATGCAGCAGGCCGGTGTACGCGATCACGGCACAACACGTGAACAGCCGCTGGCGCGCTTCGCCATCGAGAAGCCCCTGCTCACGGCACTGCCCGATGTGCCGCCGGTGCTCGCCGTGTGGAGCGAGGTCAAGGTGCATACGGATGGGCACGTCGTCTACAAGAAGGTGCTGTACTCCGTGCCGTTCACGCTGGTCGGCAAGCAATTGTGGCTGAAAGCGACCGACACGGTGGTGCAGGTGTTCCACCGGCATGAGCTCGTCGCGACACACGCTCGCAAGCGCAAGCCCGGCGATCGCTCGACAGTACGGGACCACCAGCCCCCTGAAGCGCAGGCCTGGCTTGAGCACGACCCCCAGTGGTGTCTGGCCCGGGCCAAAGAGATCGGGCCAGCCTGCCATGCGGTGATTCTCGCGCTGTTCAACAACACGGTGCTCGTGAACCTGCGCGGCGCGCAGGGCATCGTGCGTATGCGAGAGAAGTACGGCGATGCACGACTGAACGCCGCCTGCGAACGCGCGCTCACGTTCTCCAGCCCGAAGTACCGCACCATCAAGACCATTCTCGACAAGGGGCTGGACAGCCAGCCTGCGGGGGCCCTGGCGCAAACGCCGGCGCCCGCCGACACCTATCTGAACGGCGGCCGCTTCGGCCGCGATCTCCAATCTATCCTGCTGCATTGAACACCATGAATCCGAGTCCAGAACTGAATTCCATCCTCAAGCAACTGCGCCTGTCGGGCATCCTCGACTCGCTCGAGCAGCGCAACCGCCAGGCCATCGACGGGCAGCTCGCCTACACCGAGTTCCTCGCCATGCTGCTGCATGACGAGGTCGCGCGGCGCGACCAGAAGAAGCTCGGCGCGCGGCTCGCCCGCGCCGGTTTCGCGCTAGGCAAGACGCTCGAGAGCTTCAACTTCGACCTGCTGCCCAAGCTCAATCGAGCGCACATTCACGATCTGGCCACGGGCCGCTACATCGACGAGAAGGTCTGCATTCTGATGGTCGGCCAAACGGGCGTCGGCAAGTCGCACCTGGCTCAGGCCCTGGGCCACTGCGCTGCCCGCCAGGGGCGCGACGTGTTGTTCATCACGCAGACTGACCTGCTCAAGAAGCTGCACGCGGCGCGCGCCACAGGCCTTTACGAACGCAAGTTCCAGCAGTTCGTGCGCTCGCCCCTGCTGATCATTGACGACTTCGCGCTCAAACCCCTGCATCCGCCCCACGACGAAGACTTCCACGATCTGATCGCCGCCAGGTATGAGAAAGCCGCGACGGTCTTGACTTCAAATCTCGACTTCAGCGAATGGGGCGACGCGTTCCCCGATAACCGCATTCTTGGCGCCGCCACGCTTGACCGGCTACGCCACGGCGCCTATCGGGTGGTGATCGAGGGCGAGAGCTTCCGCAAGCCCAAACCAATGCCTGAAAATAGCGAAACCGCCGTTGCAAAATCCGGCAAAAAACAGCATTCTTGAGTCCCTTCGAAATCGCGTTTCGGGGCCACTTCTGGTGGCCTCATTATGCCGATCATCCCCGGCTCGATTACGCCGATCCGTGACAACCCGCGCCAACGTACGCGCCGGCACAGCCGTCGAACCGCAACCGGAGTATGCACAACCTCCAGGCGTTGTTGTCGTGACACCGGGCTGGTACGGTGACAGGTACTATGACGGACATCGTTATTGGGCGCGTCGAGAGTGGGAGGAGCGCCATCACGAATGGGCGCGAGGTGATTGGCGTCACGACCACTAACGCAGCCTCGGGCGGAGCGGGCGAAAAATCGTGCGAGCCGGCTCCGCCCGACCAGCAGCTTTGCCTCATGTATGTGAATCGCGGCAATCAGACTTCCGTACGGACGTCTGTGCTGTCTACTTCGGCGACCTAGCGGACGGGGACAACGAGTTGAGTGGTCAGGGAACCAATGCGGCGCGTGGCTGACGAGATACTCGAACTGACGCACGCCAGCACAATCGGGATATCGGTCGTCGACCAGACCTACCGGTTTTTTCGAAGCTTCACGCACGTCGCCGATGTCGGAGCAATGATATTTGCCCTCACATACGACTGCGCACTTCCTGGTCCATATTCTCTACGAGCACAACAGGACATCCGCGAGGTCGTCCAGCGACAATGGTTTGGTGAGGTAAAAGTCAAACACGCGTTCGTCTCTCTGAAGTCTGCTGGCGTCATGGGCATAACCCGTCACTGCTACCATCTTCGTGAGAGAACATTGCGCGCGTTGTCTGAGAAGGCGGGCAAGCTCAAGGCCATCCATGTCGGGCATGCTGATATCAAGCAGGGCAACATCGGGGGTGAACGATTCTACAATCGCGAGCGCTTCAGGCCCGCTTTGCGCCCGCCTCACTTCGTGACCTTCCAGTTCCAGTAACGTGGTCAGTGCCTCCGTGGTGTCCGCGTTGTCGTCCACCAGAAGGATACGAACCGGTGCCCCCCTGAGCATCGTGGCCGCGGTGGGCTCGTCCGAACCTTCGCAGACAATCGGCAATCGCACGGTAACCTCCGTACCCTGACCTTCGCCAGCGCTCGCAATAGCGATAGTGCCGTTGTGTGCGCTCACCAGATACTTCACGACAGCCAGTCCGATTCCCAGTCCCCCTTCCGCACGCTTCCGTGCTGAAGGCGACTGGACGAACATATCAAAGACGTGTGGCAGCACGGAAGCTGAAATGCCCGTGCCGTTGTCCCTCACCGTGATAACAGCGTTGCGAGGCGAAGCGTTGTGCATCGACTCAATGCTCACATCCGGTGCGTCGACCACCAGCGCGATGTTGCCGTCGGAGGGCGTGTATTTCACGGCGTTCGATAACAGATTCGCCACGACCTGGGTGAGACGGGCGAGGTCCGCATGAACGCGAACCGGATACGTCGGAACCGTGACCTGCAGTCGGTGCTGACCGTTGCTGACGTCGGCCTTCACCGCAGCCACCGCGTCGGCCACGATGTCCTGCAGCGAGCCATACGAAGGACGGACTGAGAGTTTGCCGTGCCTTATCCGCGACGCATCGAGCAGGTCGCTGACCAGTCGCTTCAGTAGTCGTGTCTGCCGTTCCGCGATGGCCAGGGCAGACAGCACCGCGGGCTGTCCCGAGGAAAGTTTCCGCGCTGCCGTCAGTGCGCTGTCAATGGGCGCAATGGGATTACGCAGTTCGTGGCCGAGCATCGCAATAAAGTCGTCCTTGCGTGTTTCAGCTGCTGCCAGGGCGTTCCTCGCCGCCTCCGCTTCTGCCGCCCGGGCTTCCGCGTCGGCCTTCGTCCGCGCGATGGTGAGCGCAGCGCACGTGAAGTTCGCCAGACTGGTGAGGATTCGACGGTGCTCGGCGTCGAAGCGATGATGCTCGTCATGAGACATCACCCAGAGCGTGCCCCACGGCTCGGGTTCGCCCGGAATCGGCACCACCAGTTCTTCAACAGCTTTGGGACTAAGGCGTTCCAGGTGCGCAAAGTGGCGTCGGGGAAATGAAAACAGTTGCGCCGCACCAAGCTCGAGCGCGATACCACTTGGACTGTCTTCAACCGCCGTAACGGTGCCCGCGAGGGCGGTGCCGTGGCCCGCAAGCGCGGACCAGCGCAACGCCATTGCGCCATCGGCACCGCGTTCCAGCAGACCGATACCGGCGCTATCGGCACCGCACAGATTCAGCGCCATATCGGCCAGCGTCTGCAGCACTGCGCCGTCCGACGAAGTGAGCGCTTGTGCCAGGCGGTGCAACGCGTTGCTCTCGGCAGCGAAGTCGGGCGCGCGTTGGGGGCGTTCGTCTAAAGCCGTTGTGATTAACGTGCCCGCACGCCATGCGCGGTCCGCTGCGGGTGACGCGTCCGGTCCGGCCATATGCGCTCCACGGTTGTAATTTGTATTAAGGATGCACGGAAAAAATTGCCGTGCTGGATGAATTGTAGCCCCCACAACTTAAGAGTCATGGCGGTAATACCGACGCTGCCTGCGTCAGCGACAAAGCCGGGGTAGGAACGCCAATTGCGATGCTACTGGTTGCCCTCTCGGGCGAACAGGGTTCCCTGGATTGGCGACGATACTGCTTGTAGATGACGACCCGAATATTCTGCGCCCGCTTAGACTACTGCTTGAGCGGGAAGGATACAGCGTGCTCACCGCGCCAGACGGGCAAGCCGCGCTGGCTGCGGCTGTCGTCGAGAGTCCGAATCTCATCGTGACCGACTGGATGATGCCGCGCCTTGATGGTGTTGGACTGTGCCGGGAGCTCAGGGACGACGCGGCAACCGCCGACATTCCAGTGGTCATGCTGTCAGCCGCGTCACCGCCTCCTCCGGTGGAGCCGCTGTGGGATGTTCTTTTGCCGAAACCCACACCCATCGCTCGACTAACAGAGGTCATTTGCACTCTGCTGAGGGGGTGCGATTCAGGCGCGCCGGCTCATGCGCTCAAGCGATGAGATATCCCGTCACCGTCCCTTTGGCGTAACTTTACCTGCTAAACCGGCAAACTGCTGACCAGCGACATCGCGTTGAAATTAAGGAAACGCATCACTTCAGTCCCGAGCCGCACGCAGTGCTGCTTTCTAGCATTCTTTCTTGTATGGTGCCGTACGGGGGCCTATCTTAAAGTAGCTCTCGTACAGGAGACGGCCATGGACTGCGGGGTGGTAAGTGTGCATTTCGACAGCCGGCACCTGTTTCTCGACCTGGCTGACGGTCGGGCTGTCCAGTTTCCACTGGACCGGTTCCCTGTCCTGCGGGCAGCTACAAAAGCGGAGCGCGGGCATTTTGCAATCTCTTTGGACCGCCAGCAGTTGTACTGGCCGGAACTGGACGAAGAGATGAACATCACCGCTTTGTTTCAGTCTTCGCGAGACAGCAAGCAACACTAGCGACTTTTCCTGCAGAGTATCCGACGCTGTCCGTCGAACGCGACGCCGCAATTTCTCCATTCTCGACTTGCCGGTTTGTTTCTTCCGGCGGGACGTTGTCTGCATTCCACCTACGCTCTCGTAAAGCTCGATATTGGGCAAACGCGACGGGCGCCGTTCAGGTTTTGTTGAAATTTCTGCCGTCTCGCCCGTACTATAAGGCGACACGTGGAAACAATCTTTCGAGACCCTATCGTGGAAGCCCTTGAACTAGAACCCCGTGTTTCAACAGACGGCGTCGTATTTCCGCTATCACTTGGTGGGCGCGACATCGCGTGCGTCGTCACGCGCGAGACACTCGAGCAGCATTTCTGGGTGCAACCTGGCGCAACTGATGCGCGCGTTCTCAAGGCCTTCTCCGAAGGCCGCGGGCGCATTGTGGCTTTGGCGGAACGAAAGGCTCGCGCGCGACCGGGCGAGCGTATCGTGCTGACCGTTGATGACTTCGGCCCAAGGAAATAGCGCGCCCGGGCATCCTTGACGTCACAAACATGGATTGCGCTGTGCGTCCGATGACGGTTCGCGGACGTTCTCGTCGGTGAATTACGAACAACTGAGACGGCGTCATAACGACTGTTTGCAACGGGCACATGTCGTTAAGGGTTATTCGATGCCTGCCGTCGGCCACAGGAACACGGCCGGTCTACGCCCCCAAGATAGCGCGTTTGTAGGCTTGTCCAATTTTCCATCCTTCGACCGGAATTTTGCCGGGAAAGAACGGACCGAAACGAGCTTCGAATACTTCGAATTAATTCTGTGTTCTGAGCATACGATCGACCGATCGACTCATTTGTTTCAAAATAAATCCAGGCGCCACGCGACTCATCATCTTGAGCTGATTCGCCTGACCTGGACGAATTTCAAATCGATTGGTTTGCAT
>NZ_JBNPVS010000083.1:0-20912 GCF_050434225.1 Paraburkholderia sp. GAS32
CGTCCCTCCGGTCTTCGTCTGCCGGCACTGTGGTGCGCCGATGATCGTCATTGAGATACTGGAACGCACTGCGCCCATTCGCGCACCACCCATGCGACGAGCCGAGACATGAACGTAACGCTTCCCGGACGTGCAACCCGACCGTCGGCTTTGCGGCAACGCGGCCCACGAGCGGACGTCTGCGCCTGTCGCCTCGCGCAGTCCCCCGGACGTCCGCTTCACCGCCACAATCGCGCCACTGCACCGCTTCATCACTGCGTCGGCGCGCATCCAGAATCCCACCGCACCACCCGTCCATCAACATTGCTGGCCATCCCGGCCTATCAATCGCCATAGCCTCCAAGACTCCGACCGTATCGGGGCACTCCGCGGTTTCCTCCATCGAGGCTCGTTCGACGCCTGCCAGCAACGCACGGTGGCGCACTCACATTCCTGCGGACGATGGCAGGCGTCGAACAACCCTTAACGATCACGGTCAGCCCCGAGACCGGTGGCCATGATAGAGCGCAGAGGAATGGTCGCCAGCGTTGCTCGTTTTCCGGTGAAGGCGCGTCATTGCGGCCTGAGGTGCAGTTCGCTGCTCACGGATTGCACCCCCGGCACGCCGCGCGTCACCGCAAGCGCCTTCTGGATCTGTGCCTCTGAATCCACGTATCCTGACAACTGCACGACGCCTCGATACGTCGCGACGCTCATCGGCAAAGATCTCAGCCCCGGGTCCGCGCCGAGTGCCTGTTTCACCCGGGCGGCGACCGCAGCGTCGTCAGTGGCGGTCTCGCCGGGTGTGGTCACGGACGGCGTCGACGTCGACTTACATCCGTTGATGAACACGAGCGCGGGCAACGCGAATGCCGCGACGATCAGCAATCGGATTTTGATGTATGGCGCGTTTCGCATGTCGGTTACGACATCCCGATTCGTGCACAACGAGTGTCGTTCTGGCGGGCTTCGCAGGTACATATGTACGCGTTCCTGAAGTCCACCATGATAGCGCACAGGGTGGCGGACTTGACCGAGTCGACTCGCCGGGTCTGTTCATGCTGCGAGGCGAGTATTTGGCTGGGTTCGTTAAGTGTTTAGCTCAGTTCGTTAAGGGTTGTTCTTCGGCCATCTACGGCCGCTGGCCGGCACTCGTAGACGGACATTGAAACATCGGCTTTGTGCCAGACAACGGGCATTCGCCTGTCAATCGCACTCGTAGCGTCATCGGCCGAAGCTGTCGTTCGACCGCCGCTCATGCATCTACGCGTCTGCTTCTGCGGCGCCCGTCGGCTAGAACCGGGCACCCATAATACGATGCCGTGCCAACGGATACCGCGTCCCTGACCCATGGACAAGACTGTTGCCCATACATCAGGGCATCCGCCGCGATGCGCCGTACCGTCGGCAAGCACCCGCAGATCGGCCGCCCTCAGCATTCCGTCTTCGCATGTTTACTTGATCGGGGCCGTCGTCTTGTCCCGCGGCAACGAATTGTAGAGATCGCGCCATCTCTTCAAGTCTCCGTTCAGCTCTGGGCTGAGTTCCGTGACGAACGTCCCCGCTACTGCGGTCGCCGCGGCACTTACCTCATGAAGCGCACGCAACTCATCCATTTCGGCGGGCGATTCGGCAAACGCAGCAAAACCGCGCAGATCCGCTGAATATTCGCGGACGATTTGATCGAGTGCGTCCCCCTGACTGGTGGCCGCTACGCTCATCATGATGCCGATAGCGGGAGCGCCGTTCGCAGCCCGTCCTGCGCGGCGATCATCTTCGGTCGCCACGATCAGCGTTGAGGACATCGTCGATAGTCGAAGCACCTTCATTCTTGCTTCGATGCCGCCAGGTGCCAAGGCTCGAGATTCCAGACTCGCCTTGTCACCGAAGAGTCGGCCCATGCCCTGTGCGGCCACCGTTGCTAGGCGCGCCTGAAACGCGCGATATCTGTGGCCTGCATCTGACTCGTAGAACCGGATCAACGTATCCGCTTCCGCACTGCTCAGGTGGTTCCCATAACTCTGGCGGAGCGCATCAAGATAGGTCTTTTCAAGCACGGGCGCATCGCTACGCTTGATGCGATCGGCCTCCGCTGCACAATCCTCGGCAATGGCCGCCCTCATCGGGGCCCAACGCGGATTGTTCGGGTTCCAGGCCCGGTCGCCTAGATCGATTTGGCGCAGATTGCGCTCGACGCATACATTGGCATCCGCGCCGATGCCGGAGGGCGTGTTCGATTGCGATTGCTGAATGACGAGCAATCGCTGAAGCTGCGAAGCAGTCGCTCTGGGAACACCAGGTTGGGTACTTTCCGACATCGACGGCGTGGTAGCCGCGTCGCGCGGCTCTTCGCCACGCGCATGTACGTCGAATCCGGCATCGACAAAAGACAAGTACAGTGCGCGTTCGCGATTGGCAGCTGTGGGGGCACCGGTCACACGTACCGTCGCGAATTCATCCGGTTTGCCGCTTGGCGTTGCGGCGTTGAACCACGGCGCAGGCGGAGCAGCGAACGATCTCGCTGCCGAAGACTTGAGCGGAAAATTCCATTTGACCGCCCCTGGGGTATAGAGCCCATCGTCATAGCGATAGCCGAATAGGACGATTGATCCGTCCGTCAGGCTGAATACTTGCGTCGCGTACTGAGATGGACCACACATAAAACCATCCGAAGCCGGTAGGGCAATCTCCTTCGAAACTTGGAGATCGTCAGTGAGCTGAAAGAGACGACCGCGACTTTTTCCACCATAGCAGTCCAAAAGTTGAGGGTCTGCCTGCGGATCGAGCGGTTGGACCAGTCGAAGAAGTCCAGTGGCGGCAGATCGTGCCTGAATTTCCCCTTGCGCATCGACGCGGATCGTCTCGGTATCGGAAATGATCAAACTGCCATCCGACATCATTCGAACCTGACCTCGAACACCGCCACCTTTTGACGGGATCAGTTTTTGCCATCTGACGGTACCGTCGAAATTCACTGCAACAATCCAGTGATAATCGCCACGTTGACCACCGCCGGGCCAGTAGCGGGTAACTCGCCCCACTAGTACTGCTCCCCCGTTCCATGCGATGCACCCGTCCAGATATGCGATGTGCGAGTATTCGTTTTCGGTTTCCTGCGGCGTGATGAACTGCTCTGTTATGAGTTTGCCTTCGTTGTCCAGGCGAACCAGCAGCCCGTTGATTTCAGGCTTCCTAGGCCGACCGAGATCGATTGTGCCGCACAGGAGAACGTCCCCTCCTGGGGTTGCGACCGCCCCTGAGAAATCCGGATAAACGCCTCCCACATCCGGATTCGGGGACGCCAACAAGTATCGCCAACGAACGGTGCCGGCTGCGTCAACCTTTATCGCCCAGGCGGCCTTGTCTTTTTCCATTCGCCCCGCAATCACAAAGCCACCGTCGTTCACGCGCTCAATGACCCTCGGATCCGGAAGCGATCCCTTCTCGAGTACTACTTCCCGAACAAGTCGAAATGCCTCCAGTCGGCCTGATTCGCACGCTGCATGCTGGGCCATCGATAGACCGATAATCAACATCAAGATCGATTGTCTAATCATGATTTCCCAATGTCAAAAGCGCGCGTGAGTGTGCGCAATATCAGCTTGGAAAGAAGGAAGATCTCGTCGCGAGCAACTAGTCGTTGCAGAAATATCATGTGTAGTCAGACGACTATGTGCGAATACGAACGTTATTTGTGGGGCATCACAGGTTTTCTCGGCATCCACGACGTGGGGGAGATCATCGATCTCTTACTAAGCCCATCGTAGGTCAGCTGTACTTCTATAGCTGCCGTTCGGGTTCCGGGACATGCAAGGGCAGAGATGGGTCGGCTACGGCCGACCGCGTCAGGCGGGATGGCCCACGATAAGCCTTTCGAATTATCAGCGCGAGCGTCCGATACCGCGTCTATTCCAAATGTTCGAACAAACTTGCGCATCGTCTACGAGGCTGAGGTCGAGCGGAAACATGACGGCCACTTACGAGTGCTGCCGCCAAGCGAGCAGGTCCGGTACCTGACGAAGCGCGTTCCATCGTCTCCACGCGCGCCTCACTCGCGGGTCGGGGGCTGGCGCGGGCGACTAGGGCGATGTGCGCCGCCCTGCGTGTTTCGCGTGACTTTTGCCACATACCGTCGACGCATGGTTAACGATTTCTTCATGTTCTGTCGATGGCACAGGCTCGCGCTTCTGACCACAATGAAACAGGTCAACGTGAGCGGCGCGGCGCGCCGCCGCTGGCCAGCCTCTGCCGGACGCTTTGTGCCTGTGCAAGCGCCTTGACATCACGCACACCCTGCGAAGCGCCCGTGGTCGGTGACAAGGAGATGAACATGAAAAGCAAAAGTTTGACCTGCGCGGCGGCCGTTGCGGCCACCCTTCTGTCGTTGAGCGGTGCGGCGCATGCCAAAGGCCCCACCTGTTCCAACGAAACGCTGAGAGGCCTGTATGGATTCAGCGCTCAAGGCGAAATACTCGGCATCATCGGAACGGATGGTGCGGTTCACTACGCAAAGTCTCGGCTGCTGCTCAACGATGTCGCCGTCGTCAACTTCGACGCCAACGGCAACTTCACGCGAAACGATGCGGGCAATATCGGCGGCTTGCCAAAATCGGGCGGCGCCTTCAATTCCGTTCAGTTCGGCACCTACAACGTGAACAGCGATTGCACGGGAACGATGACGATCAACTACGGCACGAAAGCGAGTCCCGCAGGCGTGGTGCTCGTCGTGAATATCGTTATCTCGTCGGATGCGACACTGGTGATCGGCGAGATGACCAGTGAGACGGTCCCCTTCGCTGCTGCGCCTCCCACCGTCGATGGCACGTGTGGGAACCCATGCTCCGAAGCGGTGCAAATCAGTTTCGAGGGCAAAAAGGTGCTCGCCTACGGATTCCGTTAGGCGGACGGGACACGGCTTCAGGGGAAAGGTGGCAGCGACATCGGTACGTCGACGCTTGCCGCTTTGGTGCGCAGGCCGCCCGGCGCCCGGCTTTCGCTGGCGCAGCGGCGCGCTCGGCCAATCGGAGCTGCGGCAGACGCGACCCTTCAAAAGCCGATCTGATCGCATCTGTCCGACGGTCCGTTGCGGGTCGTCCTGAGCCGATCAGGTGTCGGGCCGAGTTCATCGGCCATCAAGAGCCGTTCGTGCACGATTTGCGACCGTCTGTTACCGGGCCGGCACGAGACGATCGCTGAAGTCGCTTGCCCCCCGCTCGTCGGTGTCGACCTACCTCAAATGCTACTGGCGTTGGGTTGTCCGCCACAAATGAGGTGGAGGTTCGAGCGTGTCATCGTCGCCGACACGACCTCGGCTAGTTGCAAGATCGTTCAATACTTTTGGCCTGAATCTACCTAGCATTCCCTCCAACGCTTATTTTTCTGGAGAGATGCTTTGTTATTACAAAACGAACCAGACGGCGCTAACGCCATTGAAGCCCCGCCCGAGCCGGAGCGTTGTGTCATCGTCGTGGACGAAGCGCTGCCGCCCGGCAAAGCCTCGAACGCCGCTGCAGTGGTGGCGTTCACGCTGGGCCAGCGCCACAGCCATCTCGTCGGCGAGCCCTTGCAAGAGCAGGACGGCACGGCGCATCCTGGTCTCATTCCCATTGGCATCCCGGTTCTCAAAGCCACGGCTGATCAGTTGAACGCGCTGCGCCAGAAATCGCTGGTGCACTGCGACGTCGTCGACTTTCCTGTGCAAGGACAGGCCACCGTCGACTACGAAGCCTTTCTACACGCGGTGCGCGCGCTGCCGGGCGAGTCCCTCCAGTATCTGGCAGTCGGACTGGTCGGGCCAAGGAAGAAGGTCGGCAAACTGGTCGGCGGCTTCGCCCTGCTCGCATGATGGGCGCGAACCTCACCGCGGAGCTCCACGGCCAGGTCTGGTCTGTGAGCATAGACCGTCCGGAAAAGCGCAACGCACTGAACGGCCCTCTGTTCGAAGCGTTGGCAAACACCTTGCGCCTTGCACAAGGGGACGTGCGCGTTCATTGCGTGCTGCTGCAAGGAACCAGCGAATGTTTTTGCTCGGGCCACGACAAGGCCGAGTTCGGTTCCTTGTGGCCGCAGGCAGCCGACGGCGCGGTCGCGCGCTGCATCGAGGCCTTTGCGGACCAGCCCAAGCCGCTCGTGGCAGCTGTCAATGGCGCGGCAGTCGGGTTTGGTGCCACATTGCTTCTGCACGCCGATTGGGTGGTCGCCGGCGAGGGCGCCATGTTCCGCTTTCCGTTTGCCGATCTCGGTATCGTGCCTGAAGCCGGCGCAACCGCATTGCTGGCCCGCCGGGTGGGCGATTTGTGCGCACGCGACTGGCTCATGAGCGGCCGGCCGATAACGGCCGCGGAGGCATTGCAGCGGGGCTTCGTTTCGCGCGTCGTGCCAGACGCGGATGTGCGCGCAACTGCCGACGAATACTGCGCACTGCTATCCGCCAAGCCGCCGACAGCGTTGCAAAGTATGCGGAACCTGTTGCTGGACGGCGCCACGCTGCCAGCCAGCGAAGCCATCCAGCGCGAGCTTCCCCACCTGAACGCCTTCATTCCTGCCGTTACCTGGCGCTCGATCCCTCATGCATAAAGTTCACATCGTCCATGCCCACCCGGAGCCGCGCTCCTTCTGCACGGCCATGGCCCATGAAGCCCGACACCTGCTGGAGTTGCGCGGCGACGATGTGAGTTTTTCGGACCTCTACGCGCTCAACTTCGATCCCGTGGTGCGCGCTAGCGATTTCGCCGAGCGCGCCAACAGCGAGTACCTCGTCTACTCCAGGGAACAGCGCCACGCGCTCGAGCGCAACGCCCTTGCGCCCGACATCCAGCGGGAAGTCGACGCGCTGCTGGCCAGCGATACGCTGGTGCTGGTGTTTCCGCTCTACTGGTTTTCGGTGCCTGCGCTTATCAAGGGATGGATCGACCGCTGCTTCCTGTCCGGCGCGCTATACGGCGGCAAGCGCATCTATGGTCGCGGCGGCATGGTCGGCAAGCGCGCGGTGGTCGGGGTAAGCCTGGGCGGCCGGGAACACATGTTCGGGTCGCAGGGCATACATGGAGAGCTTGCGGGCGGCATGCTGCGTCACCTGCTACAGGGGACCCTGGGTTACGTCGGTTATGAAGTGCTCGAGCCGTTCTTTGCCTGGCACATTCCTTACTGTTCGCACGCTCAGCGAGTCGACACGCTCAAGCGTTGGGGCGACTTCGTCGCCCGCCTCGACGAGCAGCCGGGCATGCCGATGCCGCGGCTAGAGGAATATGATGAAATCTTCCAGCCACTTCCAGGGGCAGTCTCACTATGAACACCACTGGACCGACGAAGTCGATCAAGCTCTGGCACGCGCCGGACGTCATGGACGCCGTCATGCTCAGGGGCCAGTTCGTCGGCCACCGCTATCCGCCGCACACGCACGACACGCATTGCCTCGCGGTGATTACGGGTGGGGCGCTGGCGGTCGAAGTTCAGGACCAGCGACGCTTGTGCCGCCGTGGCGACGTGATCGTCATTGATGCCGACGTGGTGCACGCCGGTTCGGCCGCCGGCGATGGGCAATGGAAGATGCGCGTGGCACATGTGCAACCCGCAGCTCTCGCCGCCTACTGCGAGAGGCTCGGCATTCCCCGACGCGAGCGGTTCGACATGCTGAGTCCGTTCGTCGTCGACGCTGAACTGTCACAGCAGCTGTACGGCGTAAACTGGTGTTCCGAGGTGGACGAGGACTGCTTCAAGCGCAGTGAAACGCTGGCCCGCGCCGTCATCGGTTTGCATGCCCGACACGCGGGTCGGTCTGCCGCCCTGCCCGTGGTGCGCAGCGAGCCTGCGCTGGTGCGCGCGATCAAGTCCCGCCTTCGCGACGAACTGCACGCACACCTAACCTTGTCGACGCTTGCGTGCGAGTTTGGCGTGACGCCTTTCGTGCTGCTGCGTGCCTTTGTGCGCGACACGGGATTGAGCCCGCATGCCTTCCAGCAGCAGGAGCGTGTGCGCAGCGCAATGCCGTTGTTGAGAGCCGGCAGGCCCATTGCGGAGGTGGGCGCGCTAATGGGTTTTGCCGACCAATCGCACTTCACGCGCGTGTTCAAGCAGCAGACTGGCGTGACGCCGAAGGTCTATCAGGCCGCCTTCTCATGATGCGGCGTTTCCGCCACCGTCTCCGTGTGGTGCAGGTCCCCTAGCCACCGGCTGCATAGGGGTCGGCAAGAGGCGTTCGCTAGCGCCCGACAACGGTCATTCGCTGCGGTGAGCAACGTTCGCTGCGCGGTTACGACGCGCCAGAGGAAGCGGGCCGGCCTGGCGCGCGCCGGCTCGCTCACGTCAGCGGCAAACCGGCGGTTGTGTCCGGCAACCACCGCTGCATTCTACTTGCGACTGGCCAGCAGTCCGACCAGCACGCCAACGCCTGCAGCAATGCCGATGAACGTCCACGGATGCCCATGAACGTAGTCATCTGTCGCATGCGCGGCTTTCCTGCTTTTCTCGACCACGATGACCTGCACGCCGGCGGCTTTTTCTTTGGCCTGCTGCAGGCGCGCCAGCGCCGTTTCATGCAGTTCTGAAGCGCGCTCGCTCGTGGCGTTCGCAGCCTGTTTCAGCAGGTCTTCAGCGTCCGCGAGGATGGATTTGATATCCGACATAGTTCTCTCCTTGTTGATTTCCGACAGGGACAGCTCACCTCGGGCCACGCCACGCATGAATCGTAACCAAGGAAACGGCCGTTGGCGAACGGAATGCAGCCACATCGTGCGAATCCATAGGACTGCTGAGCGCCGATACCTACGAATTTCGCTATTTTCAGCAGTCCGCTTGCTTCAAAATGCGGAAGTACGCGTTTCACCGACTCATCTGGCTAGCTACGCGTCTTCGGCTAACAGCATCGAGCGAGGGAAGCAATCCAGAGTGAGGAAAGCACTATGCCGAGAGAGATTCCGTGGGGTGATCCGAAAATTGGAACGCGGGCGTGCGCGGCATGATGTCTGGCTACTCGCGACGCTGAGCCACTAGGCGCAAGTTGACTCGCAACGGTACGCAAATGTCTCCTTTCGAGCAGTTCATCGGACCGCTTGGGGTCGGGGGCTGACCATCGAAGTCGCCAGGGCAAAGGAGCGAATCGACGCGACGAAGGCGCGGCGTACGCTGGCGTGCCTGGACCAGGAGCTCGCGGATGCAAAAAAGCGCATGATCGAAGAATTCCATCGCGTGCCCAGCAACCCGTACGCATAACGATCGACGGCGGCAGGAGGTAAGGCACGACGGGCCGCTTTCGAGCGGCTTTTTCTTTGCCCAGCACCTGATTGCAAACTCCAATCAAGGCCAGAGCATTCCGCCGATCGGCGCGGTACTGAACGAATCGACGCGATGAAGTGGTTCACGCAGGCGCCGTCCGACCACGGCAAACTGAAGTAGCTTATCCGACCGATCATGGCGCGTAAGTCCTCACCTCGTTGCGGGCAGCACGAGGTGCGCATTCTGTAAAGAACGAACGTCCTGGAATGCTTGTTGCATAACCTAACTTGTCCAGTGCGCAGACGCTGGGGAGGAAATATGTACGGCCCTTCCTGCGAACCGTATCGGGGGCACGGCGTTTACGTCGAGGTAACGGAGAATCAATCCGTGTCGTTCAACGGTACCGAGCGGCGTTACGCAGTCGCGTGGTACGTGTATAAGCGGGAGCCCTTCATCCAGGCAAACGTGATTGCACGTTTTGCCGAGCCGGTTGAATTTTTGTCCACTGACGAGGCAGTGCGTTACGCAGAGGGGCGCGCGCATACGTTCGTCGATTGCTCACGCGTCATCTCGAGGGAGTGACGTCACCACGCACAAGTGATGTGTGGCTGCTCCAGGTGCATGTTACGGTGTATCCATATGATCTCGCCGCAGACGCGGAAAAGCCGGTTGCATGGGCGGCGGGAAATTTTTTCGCAACAACGTGATCTACCGCGCAGTGTGACGCACAGGTACTCCCTGATTATTGATAGCGCTGACTCACCAGTGGCTGTATGAAGAAGTGGTCGGGACAGTGGCGTTTTGTGCCCCCGGCGTGAAAGTCCGATTTGAAGCCGGCGGAATGTCACCTGACGATGAGAGGAGTTCATCATGCTGCGGTGGATAGCCAGCTGGGCTGTACGCAACGCACTTACTCCGGAGAAGCAGGCCGAAAAAGCGTTGCGGGAATTGCGTCTGGAACTCTTCCAGGCTGAACAACGCATCCTTGACGCGCAGATGCACGCAGATTACTACCGAGCCCGTCTGGCCTTTTGTGAAGCGGTGTTGAAAGGCGGCATCGAGCAGGTAAGCGATCAGCGAAAGGAGCCGCAGACGGGCTGGCAGGCATTGAGGACAAGCCCCAAACTCACAGCGGCCCAATAGCCCAAACCGTTGTGTTGGCGGAGCGGCGACTCCTTCCAGATTTCGTCCTGCGCATCGCCCTCTTCGACGGCCTGCTGAATCCCCAGGCAGATACACGCGTCCGGGGACGTTATAGGCCTTCGCTGCGGCGACGGCCTGTGCGATCTGCTCCCTCAGCGTGTCGAGAGGAACGAGCGCGGGCGTGACCAGTGAACCCTGCATTGCTTCTCCACGGCGTAGCTCTTCGCTGCATGTTGCGCCGCAGAAAGTAGTCTGCTTGATCGGTTTAATCCTTGAGGCGCACTATGGAAGGTGCTGGCCGCATCCCCCGCCAAATCTTTGCGCGCATGTGGAGGGAAACATGTCCGAGCTCGATCAGAAGAGGGTCGTCGAGGTGCTAAACCAGATCCTCGAGTCAGAACTTGCCGGCGTTGTTCGTTACACACACTATTCATTCCTCGTATTCGGGTTCGGCCGCATTCCGATCGTTTCCTGGCTAAGAGAGCAGGCCGACGAGTCACTGCTTCATGCGCAGCAGGCCGGCGAATGGATTACAACCCTAGGGGCGTACCCATCCCTCAAAATTGGGCCGTTGCTCGATTCCCACACGTTTGACATTGGCTCCATCCTCCGCGAATCGTTGGAAGCCGAGAAAGTTGCCCTGAGCCTTTACCGCGACCTGTTGAAGCTGGTGCAGGATCAATCGGTCGCGCTCGAAGAATATGCGCGGGAGCTGATCCATATAGAAGAGCTGCATGCTGGGGAGGTCGACAAGATGCTGCGGCGTCCGGGCGCGGTCGCGAAATCACCGGACGCTGTTCCTGGCACCTAAGACTTCCCAAACTTTCAAGCGGCGTACTACCTTCGACGCCCCCTTCGTTGCGATATTGAATAGCGGTTGTGGGCCAAATTGCTGACTGGGAAATGGCCGTTTAGGTGTTGATTTGCACGCTCGCCTGACTTCGACGGCAAAGTAGCGACAGGTACAGTGGACGGGTCTCCCCGATCCCCGACCGATGGTGCGGCCCGCTCAATCAACCGCTTTGCGCCCGAAGAAGTTCGTTCAGGCCTCCGAGCGTAGGGGTCACGTCCCCAACTTCCGCAGTCGCAGATCGTCCGATATCCACTATTTGGGATATTCACTTGCGGAGCGGCTTTTCCGTACTAGACTGAATATCCCAACTACCGCGACTCTATCGGGCGTCTCCGGACGCGACTGCTATGCGCCTGACAATTCTGATAAATGGCCCTGATCCCACCGTCAACCATGACTACGCGGTGCTGTGGCTCGACACAGGCGAGCAACTCTGGTCCCGCGAGGCCCATGCCGGCATCGATCTGCCAGAGTGGGGCGAAATACATTACAGCGGCGATACGACGGTCCTCTGTAGATCCGCGGAGCCGCTCTGCGTCCTGCATGGTCTACGCCTGAACCGTCGTGCGGAAGTAAGCTGTGCGGACGGTATCGTGACGTTGTCGCACGAAGCTTCATATGCCCAGACTGCTTGGCACTGGCGCCTGCAGGCAGTTGATCGCACGCGGATACATGCGGACAGCGCACTGTTCGCGGGCGAGGTATCAGCGCGCGCGTCGTCCCCTATGACCGCGCTGACCGGTGCCACGGCAGCTCGCGTGCTGCCGGGCGACGTACGGCGCCCCGGTTCGTCCGGCTTTGGCAGGTAATGCCACCGAGCGGGCAGTGCCCGATATGCTCCGCTCTGTACTTTCGCGCAGACGTTGGAGATGTTGTTCCGGTCCTGCCTCGTAGTTCCGCCACGTCACACCGTCCACCCCGGGCGCCGCGTTGCGTTTGAGCACAAGAATCGACTCCCGAAGGCAATCGCTCGTGCCACCAGGGCGTCAGAGGGCTTTCCGGGGCGGGCGCGGCGCCCCGTTTACTCGTGGTCAACCCGTGGCAGGTCCGCAAGCGTTGGGCCGGGCCCGGAATCAGCGGCCGTTTCAATCCCTTCGCGACCCGCCTCATCCACAACGCGCCGGACCTGCGGACCCGCGACGCGTTGTCCATCCACCGGAAAGACGGTCACCACGGTATCGCCTCTGGCCAGCGCGTCGACCACTTCAATCACCGGCGATTCGTGCGGCGCGACCTTAAACTGTTCGCCGCTCACGGAAACCTGCCCCCAGAGTACGTGGGTGACCCTTTGCGAATCCTGCTCAAGCCGGACCGCGGTAATCGCGTGCACTGTCATTTGAAGTTCCTCGCTGGTAGGAGAATTCGTGGGATGAAGGGACCCCCGCTGCTTTTCAGCGGCGCCGTGGTACGCGTGTAGCGCGAGGCGGCCCATCCCCGGCACCTGTCCGCACGTCGCCCGGGTTTGTCCTCGATGCCTGGCTGATGCCTGGCCAAAGGCGCCGCCCTGCCGCCTGCGCACGCCGGCCTGGCTCGGCGACCGCGTATTCGATCGAGTGATCACGAGCCAGATGCGCTAGGATGTCGCGCGCGAACTCGGAATGAGCGAGCGCATGCTACAGCGCCGCATCACCGAGGAAGGCTCAACCTTCCGGGAGGTGTTCGCCGAAGCACGGCATGAACTTTGGCGACGGCTGCTGGCCGATTCCGCTTTGAGCATCGACGAGGTTGCGTGTCTGCTCGGCTATCAGGATACGAGCTCTTTCTATCGCGCGTTCAGGGACTGGGAAGGTGTCACGCCCAATCGGTGGTGTGAATTGAACGCGACGGACCTCGCCGCCGTGCCGGGCTAGCGCATTCAGAGAGATTGGCGTCGTAGCGCCCGCGATCGGTTGATGGTTGTCTGCCAATTCACGCAGACGCGAACAATGAAGCTGCCCAATCCGCAAACACCCTGACCTTGGTGCTATATCGTCGGCTAGGCGGATATGCGATATACACCTCGAGCGGATCCGGCCGCCATTGCGCGAGAATGGGCACGAGCCGTTTTTGCTCAATGGACGAGCGAACCATGAAGTCCATGGTGTGGACGATCCCCAGACCAGCCAGTGCGGCTGCATGGTGTGCATTGCTCTCGCTGACAAGAACGTCATTGCGTACGCGATCGAGCGTTATCGTCTCTCCGCCGCGGCGAAAGGCAAGAGGCTGCGTCACACCCGTACTTGCAGAGAAATATCCAACAACAGGCATGTCCTTATCCACGATCTCCTGCGGATGTTTCGGTCTGCCGTACTTCGCGAGATAGGCGGGACTTGCACATGTCGTCCATGCAGCCGTGCCGATCGAATGCGCGACGACGTCCGGGTCATCGGAGGTGCTTCGAATTGCACAGTCTATGTTCTCTGCGACGAGATCCGCAGTGCGGTCAGTGACGCTAAGCTGAATCCGCATCGTGGGATAGCGCGCAAGAAAGGCCGGCAATTGGGGAATGAGGATACAGCTTGCGGTCGATCCTCCAACGTCGACTCTCAGCACCCCGCGTGGGCTCGCCTGTTCCCGACCGAGTGTGGCCTCGAGATCATCGAGTTCACTGAGCAGTTGCCTCGCGCGCTCAAAGTAAGCAGTGCCATCGCTCGTCACACTGACCCGCCGCGTATTGCGCTCAAGCAGCTTTACACCAAGATGCGCTTCCAGCGATTTGACCCATTTGCTTGCCGTGGTGTTGGGCATATTCAGAGAAAGGGCAGCCCGCCCAAAGCCTCCTGTCTCAACAACGCGGACAAAAACACGAATTGCCTGCAAATGGTCCATCGAGCCGCCTCCAATTATCCACGTTTGTGCGCAGAGTTCCCACAATACACGTATTTATCTACACGCGTACGCAATGTAAGCTGAGGTCATTCGTCCATGCAGGTAACCAAGGAGCCCTGAAATGACAGCCTCACTCTACGACAACATTCATTCAACCAAGCATGCGGGCAAGGTTGCGCTTGTGACCGGCGGCAGCACCGGAATTGGCCTGGCCACCGCCAAGCGCCTTGCGCTAGAAGGAGCCACGGTGTTCATCACCGGGCGACGCCAGGCGGAACTGGATGCCGCAGTACTGGAAATCGGCCACGGCGCGCGAGCGATTCGCGGCGACATCTCTTCTGCGGCCGACCTTGGACGCATTGTGGAGACCGTGTCGGAGGCTCACCAAAGAATCGACATCCTCTATGCCAACGCGGGCGGCGGCGAATTCGTGCCCCTTGGCGAGATCACCGAAGCGCAATTCGACAAATATGTCGGCATCAACATGAAGGGCACGTTGTTCACAGTCCAAAACGCATTGCCATTCATGCCCGCCGGTAGTGCGATCGTTATCACAGGATCGATCGCAGCCGTAAAGGGCATACCCGCGTTCAGTGTCTATGCCGCCACCAAAGCGGCTTTGCGGGCCTTCACGCGCTCCTGGGCAAACGATCTCAAAGGCCGTGACATCCGCGTCAACGTGGTCGCCCCCGGCGTCATCATTACGCCTGCCTACAAGACCGAACTCGGAATGAGTGATGAGCAGATTGACGCGTATTCCAAGGACGTCTCCGGGACGACTCCGCTTGGCAGGGTTGGCACTCCCGACGAGATCGCCAAGGCGGTCTCTTTCCTGGCATCCGACGACGCCGGTTTTGTAACGGGCGCCGAGCTGTTCGTCGATGGTGGACTCGCGCAGGTCTGATCTTTCGACGCCGCGCTCAACTGAATGTGGGTGCGGCATCAGGAGGAGAAATACGATGGGCTCGCAAGAAAAATTTCGTCTCGCTCAGCAGTTTCTTGAAAGACTGCGCTCGGGTGCGGCGCCTGATGAGATTGCGTCATTGTGTACATCCGATCTCGACTGGAATGTTCCGGGCGACCCAGGCGCCCTACCCTGGATCGGGCGCAAGACAGGGCGCGAGGCAGTCTCGCATTTTGTTCGCGATGCGCGAATGATGGTCGAAGGCATCGGCTTCGATATCAGGGAGGTTCTCGCAAGCGACGATCGCGCTGTCATTCTTGGTCACGTGCAATCGCGGATCAAAGCCACCGGAAAATTGATCGATAGCGAGTTTGCAATCGTGCTCACGTTCGCCGGCGCGAAGATCGCAAGCTTCCTGCTGCTGGAAGACAGCTTCGCCGTATCGCTGGCCGCCCGACATTAACTGGTCCGGCAACCTTCAACACAAAGGATCGTATGCCAGCGGCACTATCGCTCAACCTGATCCCCGATTACTCAAAGGAGTCCACGATGCATTTCTCGGTGAATGAGCTTCTGAGCCGAAACCTGCTCGCCATTTTTGGCGAGCGGGATTCTGCAGCGCGCATGAAGGAACTGGAAACCATCTGGCTGCCGGAGGGCTGCTTCGTCGATCCCGATGGCCGACACGTTGGACTCGACGCCATCAATCGCAAGGTTGCCCAGCTACGGGCAAGATTCCCCGATTTCGACTTTATCGAGCGCGGGCCCATTGAAACCATGCATGGAATCGGGCGCCTCGCATGGGGATTTGGGCCCGAAGGCAATCGAACAGCCGTAACGGGCGTCGACATTGCGGTTACACGAGACGGAAAGCTTCTCGAACTGTACGCGTTCATAGACCGATGAACTACGAGAATCGCGCGAACGCTAATCTGCTTCCACGATTCCTGTATGCGTGATCCTGTACGGTTCCATTGCCTGGCGATCCCTTCTTCAAATATCGGAGTTGCGTCATCGAACAGGCAACTGCGTCGAACTCATGTAATCAGTATACCTATATAAATAAGGGGATAAAAAAGGAGACAGAGGGTGAGGAGAAACAACCGCATAAAGATGGGTCTGCGCGGTGCAGTCGCTCCAGCGTTGTTCGCCGGATCGATAGGCTGCGCGTACGCGCAGAGCAGCGTGACGCTGTACGGAATAATCGATGACGCATTGTCTTATTCAAGCAAGACCTTGAATCCATCGACAGGCCGAGACGGAGGTCATCAAATCGCAATGATTGATGGCCAGGTTTTTGGGTCGAGATTTGGTATGACGGGTGTCGAGGATTTAGGGGGAGGAATTAAGGCATCTTTCAAACTCGAGAGTGGCCTTAACACCGCAAATGGCGGTCTCGGCAACTCGAATGGAAACCTGTTCGGCCGGCAGGCATGGGTCCAGCTAGCTGGCAATTTCGGCTCTGTCACGGCAGGTGTGCAATTTTCTCCATTCGTCCTCGCGTTAATCGAGTCGGATGCGCGAGGTGCATCGGATTTTGGGTCGCTAGCGCCGATATACGTGGACAGTGTCATCACGACCGGGCTATTTAACTCCAATGCGATTACCTACTCGAGTCCGACTTTTGCCGGACTGCAAGGAAGTGTCATGGTTGCCCTCGGTGGAGAGCCGGGCAAGTTCCGGGCTGCAAGGCAGTACTCGGGAAGCTTGACCTATAACCTGAACGGCTTCTTCGCTGACGCGGCCTTCTACAGCGGGAACGCAGGAGACGCAAACACTGCTGCTCCAGCAATCTCGACGATAGCTTTCACGGGACGCACCATTGGGGTGGGCTATACATTTGACAATTTGACACTCAAAGCGGTGTTCGTGAATTTCAACGTTGCAGGATCCTTCGATAGTCGTGTGTTTGGGGGCGGGGTAAGTTATACCGCGACGCCTGCGCTAATTCTCGACGCCGGTGCGTGGCTGACTCGGGACGGCAACGACTCGAGCAATCATTCGATCCTCGCCGCTGCCGGTGCGCGGTATTTCCTCTCGACGCGGACGATGCTGTATACGCAATTCGGCTATGTGAACAATAGCGGAAAGATGAACAAGGGTCTTTCCAACGATGGACCCGTGTATTTGCCATCCGGAGGGACTTTCGGAGCCAATGTCGGGATCACCTATTCCTTCTAGTTCCAGGTCAAGGTCAGGTACACAGAGGTTGACACTCAAGGAGACAATGATGTCTGACGCCGCATTACGAGAGGGCTCCGTTCATATCGAACGAGCTACCGGAGCGGGATCGGTATCTGGGGTCCCAGAATTGCCGGATGGCTTTGCGAAGACGTTCGAGAGCTGCTACATCGACGTTGGCGGCCTTCGTCTGCATGCCGTGATCGGTGGCGGGGGACCGCCGCTGCTGCTGGTGTGCGGTTGGCCCCAGACCTGGTATGCGTGGCGCTACGTTATGCCACGCCTCGCACAGCAGTTCACCGTTATCGCTGTCGAGCCACGTGGCGTTGGGCTCTCCGAAAAAGCCGCTACCGGGTATGACTCCGACACGCTTGCAACCGATCTGCTTGGGGTAATGACGGTCCTCGGTCATGAACGCTTCGCGCTAATGGGGTTCAACATCGGCAACTGGACCGGTTATGCGATGGCGGCTGCGAGGCCGGATCGGATTGAGCGTTGGGTGATGGTGGAAAGCATTTTCCCGGGTGTGACGCCGTCGCCGCCGGTGTTCGACGTCCGGCAACTGAGTGATAACCTCTGGCACGTCGGATTCAACCGCGCCTACGGCATCAATGAACGTATGGTGCAAGGGCGCGAGGACATTTACTTCGGTCACCAGTTTGCGAGCAAGGCAGGCTCGCCAAACGCCATTCCGGATTATGCGGTCGGGGTCTACGTCGACGCTGTAACAAACAGCGAAGCGCTGCGTGCGAGCTTCGAGTATTACCGTGCCATCGACGTCAATATGGAGCGGAACAAGGAGCGTGTGAAGGCGCGTCTGCCGATGCCGATTCTCGCGGTGGGTGCGTCGCGTGCTTTGGGTGAGTATGTCGAACACACGGCGAGACTCATTGCCGACAACGTGGCCGGCCTGGTGATCGCAGACTGCGGACATTTTATTCCCGAGGAAGCACCCGGTGCGTTTCTCGAAGCGATCCAGCCATTTTTGCAGCCTCTCGATTCGCACTGGCGCTTGAAAGGCAACTAAAAGGTTGCCGCAAAAGACTGAATATATCGAGCGGATAACGTCTCGTTTAAATTAAGGAATGCATATCTATATGGTTGGTGACGACCCAGCCATATCGATCATAAGTAAGACATATTTTTTGACGAACGGAACGGAGACATTTGATGAAACAGCTAACAGGAAAGGTCGCGCTAGTAACCGGAGGCGCGCGCGGGATTGGCGCAGGCATCGCCCAGCGTCTTGCCAGAGAAGGCGCGCACGTCACGATCACCTATCCGGGCGCGTTCGACGGGCCCGATAACGTGCTGCGTGCGATTAAGGACGAGGGTGGCAAGGCGTGGGCAATCGAAGCGGACAGCGCAGTGCCTGAAGCAGTAACCGCCGCGGTCGATCAGGTGGCGCGGGAAAGGGGCGGCATGGATATTCTCGTGAACAACGCTGGCATCATCGTTGTGTCGCATATCGATGAGTTCTCGGCCGAAGATTTCAATCGCATGCTGGCAATCAACGTCCGCGGTGTGTTCGTGGCCTCGCAAGCTGCGGCACGACATATGAAGGAAGGGGCGCGCATCATCACCATCGGAAGCTGTAACGCCGACAGAATGCCGTTTGAAGGGGGTAGTGTGTACGCATTGACGAAGGCAGCTGTAGCCGGGTTCACCCGTGGACTGGCTCGTGATCTTGGTGCGAGGGGGATCACAGTCAACAACGTTCAACCCGGTCCCACGGATACCGATCTGAATCCGTCCGACGGCCCTTATGCGCCGACCTTCAGGCAGATGCTTGCACTACCGAGGTTTGCTCACGTGGACGAAATTGCCGGAATGGTTGCCTGGCTCGCGAGCCCCGAGGCCGCGTTTGTTACAGGTGCCAGCCTGACGATTGACGGAGGGTTTAACGCCTAGGAATACAGGTCGGCTTGTGGCGCACGTTCCTGTCGCGAAAGGATCGTCACTGCGGTGAACATTCGTGGCGACGAGAACAGATTTTTTGTGAGTTCTATGATTCAAGGAGATGGAGATGAAAGACGGTTTCGCCGCTGTGGTTCACCTGAAGATCAAGCCTGAGAAACTCGACAGGATCAAGGCTTTGCTCTCGGACGTTGGGGATGCAATGAGCGCGGAGAAGGAGTTCGTTCACGCATGGGTGCATCATTCGAAGGACGATCCGACATCGCTAGTGATCTACGAAGCCTGGTCCTGCGACATCGACTATTTCATGGAGAACCTGTTTAGCAAGCCCTATCGGAAGACGTACGAAACCGAGATTGCCAGCGCTCTGCGGGAGGAGCGGAACATCGAAGTTCTCAACTACGTTCAGAGTTATCCGGGGCGGCGGGATAGCTAGCAAAGTGGGAGCGCCGGCTGCACGCTCAAGTGCCATCGGAGCGCACCCCATCAGTATGCGCCGGCAAAGAGAACCTGTTTCCTGTGTGAAACAGTCCAGCGATTTAGAGATGATTGGAGACGCGCTTTGATCAAACTAACTGTATTGCTGCCGAGGAATGCTTCGATGACTCGGGAGGAGTTTGTGAACTACCATCGAGAGATTCATGCGGCGTTGCTTCGCGGAGACGAGTTCACGAGATCGCTGGTAAAGCGGTACGAGCAGGCGCACAACACCGGCACGACGATCCCCGGCATTGATCTTCCAGACCATCATCTTGATGGAATCGCGGAACTGTGGTTCGACAACGTCGACGACCTCGTTAAGTACTATACCGACGACCACTATTTCGCAGTAGTACAGCCAGATGAAATGCGCTTCATCGATCACTCGCGGGCACTCGCTATGATCTCGACCGTCAATGTCGTGTTTTGAGAAGCGGATCGAGAAACCTCAGATGCTGGCCCAACGTGTGCGCAGCGGGCAAGTGCGTTCCTTCACTGTTTGTGTACTAAGCGGATTTTCAACGGTAGGTGTCGACGGACCGTTCATGTGGGCCACAACTGTTCGGCCTTTACCGCTGAGCGATGCCAGCCGATAACAACTGGCGTGCTCAACTATTAAACAGGAGACATCTAGCTATGCAAGCGATATTTGAAGAGAACCGTTCGACCCGCCCTTCTCTCGAAGGAAAGGTAGCCATTGTGACCGGAGCGAACGGTGGTATCGGCTCTGCGATCGCACAACAATTTTTGGCCGACGGCGCATTGATCGTACTCACCGATCTCGCACAATCAGGCGAGCAACTGGCGTCGCTGGGCAAGCGAGCAATTTTCCTCAAGCATGACGTCTCGCAGGAACAGGCCTGGAGCGAGGTCGTAGAGCAGGCGCTAGGTAGATTCGGAAAGATCGACGTCCTGGTTAACGCCGCAGGAATTCATCGGCACGGTGTGATGACCGATACAACAGTCGCCTCGATGGAGGCACTGTTCCGCGTCAATCAACTGGGCACGTTCCTCGGCATGAGAGCGGTTGTCGACGCATTTACGAGCAACCGCCATGGTGCGATCGTGAATATCTCATCCTGCCTCGCGACGCGCGGCGTGCCCGGGCAGTTCGCTTACGCAGCGTCTAAGTGGGCTGTTCGAGGTATGACGAAAAACGCGGCGCTCGAGCTCGCATCGCTAAACATCCGAGTGAACGCGGTTATGCCAGGTCCAACTGATACGCCCATGTTCCGCGGGCTTCCTGAGGCAGACCAGTCGGCGATCGCGGCAATGATTCCGTTTGGGCGAGTAGCGCGCCCCGACGAGATTGCGGCTGCGGTTGCCTTCCTGTCTTCGGAAGAGGGTAGCCCCATGTCCTCCCGGACACAGGGCCCCCGAAGAACGGAGCGTGCGACTTTCACCGCACTCCGCTCGCGCACAGCATTAAGCGTC
>NZ_JBNPVS010000084.1:0-20851 GCF_050434225.1 Paraburkholderia sp. GAS32
ACTACGTTGCGCATCTTGCTCGGACTACGGCTCACGCAACGCTTGCACCATTCATCGAAGCAGTGGTCCTCAGGATATATGACACAGTAAGACTATCAGGATGTGAAGAACGTAAAGGCAAACGACGCGTCGCTGAACAACTGGCCGGTCGACGTCCCTCGCCCTCGCCAGATGGCATCGTTGTGGACCGACTGGACATGGCATACAGGAGCGCTCGCCGGCTTCGGGATCGGTGGTGGGATCCGCTACCAGAGCGCGTCCGCGGGTGCGCCGGACAACTCGCTGACGGTCGCAAGCTATACGCTGTACGACGCGGCACTGCACTATCACACCCGCAATTGGCGTCTCGCACTGAACGTGGCGAATCTGTTCGACCGTCACTACATCAGCGGCTGCCAATCGTACTCGGTCTGCGCGTTCGGCAACGAGCGAACCGTGCTAGCCAACGCGAAATACACCTGGTGATAAAGCATCCCCGATTTTGGGGCAGCTTCAGATAACGGAATTTAAACCACGCCAAGCCGTCAGCCACGACTGGCGGGCAAGACGGCAAAGGCAAAAAAACCTATCGCGCTTTGCCCGCCCCACCCCAGTTGAAACCAGAACTGAACTGCAGCGCCGGCGCCCACTTCGCGCATGCCTGAAAACTCAACGCAGCGCCGCCGACGGCAAACAAAACTGGAATCAGAAAGTCGTGGCTCACCCGGGTAAATTCAAAAACGAGCACCACAGCCGTAACCGGCATCTGCATCGAAGCAGCCAGAAACGCCGTCGCGCCGACAACGGCAAACGCGCCTGAAGAAGCGCCCGGCCAGAACAGACTCCAGGCCCCGCCGAGCACGATCGCCAACAACGCGCCATTCGCAAGCCCGGGCGTCAACAAGCCGCCTTCAGCACCCGCACGCAAACTACTCGCGGTGATCACCACCTTCAGCACCAGCAGCATGGCCGCGAGCGCCATCGTCAGGTTGCCGTCGAACGCCAGGCCCGCAGGCCCTTTGCCATTGCCGAGCAACTGCGGAAAGTGCATCGCCAGTACGCCGATGATTGCGAAGTTCAACAGCGACAACACGGGCAAACGCCAATCCCTGGGCGCCTCTGCACGCGCGCGTTTCGTCAGCTCCGTAAAGCCCCACGCAGCAGCACCGAAAATCGGACCGCACACCACAGACCAGACGACCAGCGACGTACTCACCGTCAACGACGGCACCAGATATTGATGCTCGTTGCCCAGACCGAATTGCGCGACCAGCGCCGCGACGGCCGATGTCACCACGGCAGGCACCAAGGCCTTCGAGCCAAACGTGCCCAACAGAACCTCGAGCACGAACACCGCGCCACCGAGCGGCACGTTGTAGACAGCGGCCAGACCCGCGCCGGCACCGCACGCGACCATGATCCGGCTTTGCTCGACCGATAAGCCCGCGCGGCGCGAGAGCCAGCCGGCCAGCGCCGAACCGATCTCGCGCGGCGCGACTTCGCGTCCGAGCGGCGAGCCGAGCGCCACCGTCACGATCTGCAGCAGCGCATGCACGGTGGTGCTCACCACAGGCATACGCGGATCGTCGGATTTGACGGCCTGGCGAATGCTGACGAGCGGCCGCCCGAAGCGATACAGCAACCACCAGCCGAGCCCGGCCACCAGTCCGCACATCGTCAGGACGAGCACACGCCGCTCAGGCGTCGCATCGGTGACACCTTCCAGGAAACTCTCGCTGCTGATGACGTGCGTCACGCTGTAGCCATATGCGAGGTGCTGAATGCCGTGCAGCAGCAAGGCGAGCAACATGCCGCCGAGACCGGCGCCGATCCCCGTCAGCAACGTGACGACGGCCAATGCTGCAAGTGGATTGCGCGCGCGGCGCCGTGGCTCCGAAGTAATTGATTTGACTGACATGGTGCGTCGACAGAGGCGGAATTAATGGGATAGCGATCATCTTATTCCGCGTCGCAACATGAATCAAATTGCTTTTTCTACTCGACTGATGCGTCATGCGCATAGGTGGCACGCATCCGCTTCCTGCAACAGAAACGTAAGCACTTGAGCCCGTCCGGATCATGAGAGCGGACGACGCATGCATCTGTCGGCCCACCACCGCTCGTTACCTCAGTTCACCGACACGGAAAATACATTACGAATAACAAACAATTTATCAAACGCGGTTAATACAATAATTACATTAAGCCGACATCCGCCATGCATTGAGATTCGCACCGGAATTCGCTCCAGGGATTAATACGGATAAACGCGGCATCAACCATGCAAGCGCTTAACGCTCGGCGTACACTCGCTCGAAGCCCGCACCACGGGTCGCACGGGGCTGCAGAGCCGCCCGTCGTCAAACACGGGTTATTGGAGACTCAGGAGAACAATCAATGAGCTGGACACGGGAACAGAGAAACGTCACGATCGCCGCCTATCTGGGCTGGACTCTCGACGCATTCGATTTCTTTCTAATGGTGTTCGTATTGAAAGATATCGCGGCGGAATTCAATACAAACATCCCGACGGTTGCCTTCGGCATTATGCTGACCCTGATAATGCGTCCAGTCGGCGCATTGATTTTCGGCTGGCTCGCCGACAAGTACGGTCGCCGTCCGACGCTGATGGTCAACATCGCGTGCTTCTCGCTGCTGGAATTGCTGTCCGGCTTTTCGCCTAACCTGACCACCCTGCTCGTGCTGCGCGCCCTGTTCGGTATCGCGATGGGCGGCGAATGGGGCGTGGGCGGCGCACTGACGATGGAAACCGTGCCGCCCAAGTCGCGCGGCATCGTCTCGGGCCTCCTGCAGGCCGGCTATCCGAGCGGCTACCTGCTCGCCTCCGTCGTGTTCGGCGTCTTCTATCAATACATCGGCTGGCGCGGCATGTTCTTCGTCGGCGTGCTGCCGGCGTTGCTCGTGCTGTACGTGCGAGCACACGTGCCGGAGTCGCCGGCCTTCAAGACGCTCGAGAAGAAAGTGCGCCCGGGTCTCGTCGCCACGTTGAAGCAGAACATCGGCCTGTCGCTCTACTCGATCGTGCTGATGACCGCGTTCAACTTCTTCTCGCACGGTTCGCAGGATCTGTATCCGACCTTCCTGCGCGTGCAGCATGGATTCGACGCGCATACGGTGTCGTGGATCACGATCACGCTAAACATCGGCGCGATTTGCGGCGGCCTGTTCTTCGGCTGGTTCTCGGAGAAGATCGGCCGCAAGCGCGCGATCTTCATCGCCGCCTTAATCGCGTTGCCGGTGTTGCCGCTGTGGGCTTTCTCCACCACGCCTGTGCTGCTCGCGGCCGGTGCCTTCCTGATGCAGATCTCCGTACAAGGGGCATGGGGTGTAATTCCGGTGCACCTGAACGAAATCTCGCCCGATGAAATTCGCGCGACGTTCCCGGGCCTCGTGTACCAGCTCGGCAATCTGATCGCGTCGGTGAACGGCCCTCTGCAGGCGAGCGCTGCCGAAGCACACGGCAACAACTACGCACTGGTCATGGCCGTCGTGATCGGTATCGTGGTGGTGGTGATCGCCGCGCTGATTCCGTTCAGCCGCGAACGCCGCGGCATCGACATGACACAATCGGCGAAAGAGGTCGCGGCAAGCACCTAAGGAAGCCGCCTCGCGGCACAGCTTCAAGCGTTCGAACTAAACAGCTATTTCGCCGGCGCGTTATCGGGCACAATAGCTACAAAGGCGGCTCGAACCGCCACAATGCAGCGCAAGCAGCAATGCAGGCGCCGGGCAAACGCAAAGCAGGAACGCGCGAACCCGGCGTCAGAAAACAAACGCAAGGCCAAACACAGGTAGCAAGCAATACGAGGCCGTTCCGATTTCGATCGGAACGGCCTTTTTTATTTCCGCGCGGCTTGACGCGCCCGCGCGCATTGGAAAAACGGACCTTCGTCAGGTCTTCTAGAGGAGTTAGTCCACACCGAGCCCTTGATCGCAGTCCCGATCCTTCTTTATCCTGAAAAAAAACGGCTGTTTCAAATAGTCATTTGAATCGCTTGTTTGCGGGCCGGATGCCCGGCAACTGGGAGACGCAAAATGGCAGTTCGCACAACAGGCCGGCATGCCGGCGACACGAAGTCCCGCATCCTCGACGCCGCCGAAACACTGTTCATCGAATGCGGCTATGAGGCCATGTCCCTGCGCCAGATTACTTCGCGGGCCGAAGTGAATCTCGCGGCAGTCAACTACCACTTCGGCAGCAAGGAATCGCTGATTCACTCGATGCTGTCGCGCCGGCTCGACCGGCTCAACCAGGAGCGGCTCAAGCTGCTCGACCGCTTCGACGAAATGCTCGGCGCGCGTCTGACCTGCGAGCACGTGCTCGGCGCCATGTTCATTCCGGCGCTGCGGCTGTCGCGCGATCCGCGCATCGGCGGCAAGGCGTTTTTGCGCCTGCTGGGGCGTGCCTATACCGATCCGTCGTCGTTCATTCGCGACTTTCTCAATGCGCATTACGAGTCCGTTGCGATTCGCTTTTTCGATGCGTTCCAGCGTGCGCTGCCGCATCTGCCGCGTGAAGAACTCGGCTGGCGTCTGCACTTCGCGATCGGCGCGCTATCCGGGGTGCTGGCCGGCACCGATACGGACAGCCTGATCTCGGAGTTCTCGCAAGGCAAGTCGATGAACGACCTGCAACTGATCGCGCGTCTTGCATCGCTGATGGTGGCCGCGCTGAAAGCGCCCTTGCCCGACGGCTCGCAACTGGCCACGTTTGCCGCCGTGCTGGGCGACGCCACCGAAGGCGGCGCCGAAGGCCAGATGGAATGCGCGAACCCGGCAGCGGGTACACAGCAGGCCTCAGGCGGATTTGAATCGTCGGGACCCGCAGTCTCGGACGGCGAACAACGCGGCGGCAGCATGGAGGCGAGTCCGTTTCAGCCCGCGTTGCACGGCACGGCTTGATCGGAACTGAAGCTGATGCGGGCGGTGCTGCGATGGGCCGTCCGCGTGCAAAAACATGAATGAATACCGCATATCCGAGCAGCACGTCTAAGTCCCGCACCTAAACAACATCACGCTGTCGAATTGAAAAAACGACACGAAGAACGCAGCAGGGGCGCAACGCAAAAGCGCCCCGAGCGCGCGACGCGGCAGTAACACCGCCAGTCAGAAGACCAACAGAACGCGAGCCGTCCGCGACCCGTGGATGCGTTCGCACGCACCATCGAAACAGGAGGAAACGTTATGTCGTGGTTCACCCTGGTACTCGTCATTGCCGCTCTCGCGCTCGTCTACGTTCAGGCGCGCGCTTCATGGTGGCTTGCCTTCATGATCGTCTGGGTGGCGGCCGCGCATGTCAGCGGAGCAGCGGGGCCGGCGGCGACAACGTTGCTCGCGATCGTCTTCGTGTTCCCCGCCCTCGTCCTCACGATCAAACCGCTGCGCCGTACATGGCTCACGAAACCGGTGCTCGACATTTTCCGCAAAATCCTGCCGGAGATGTCGCCGACCGAGCGCGACGCAATCGAAGCCGGCACCGTCTGGTGGGACGCCCAACTGTTCTCCGGACGCCCGCATTGGGACACGCTGCTCGGCTACGGTCCGGCCACGCTCTCCGCCGAAGAACAGGCGTTTCTCGATGTCGAATGCGAGCATCTCTGCGATCTCGCAAACGACTGGGAAACCACCATGGTGTGGCAGGACCTGTCGCCGGAAACCTGGCAGTACATCAAGGAGCGCGGCTTTCTGGGCATGATCATTCCAAAGCAGTACGGCGGCAAACAGTTCTCCGCTTACGCGCATTCGCAGGTCATCATGAAGCTCTCCACGCGCTGCTCGGCCGCCGCCGTTTCGGTGATGGTGCCGAACTCGCTCGGCCCGGCTGAATTGCTGATGCACTACGGCACCGAAGAGCAGAAGAACCACTATCTGCCGCGCCTCGCTCGCGGCGACGATATCCCCTGCTTCGCGTTGACGAGCCCTTACGCGGGTTCCGATGCGGCGGCGATTCCCGATGTCGGTATCGTCTGCAAGGGCACGTTCGAAGGCCGCGAGACACTCGGTTTTCGCGTCACGTGGGACAAGCGCTACATCACGCTGGGACCGATCGCGACCGTACTCGGCCTTGCATTCCGCGCGCTCGATCCGGACCATCTGCTTGGCTCGGACGAAGAGCCCGGCATCACCTGCGCGCTGATTCCGACCGACCATCCGGGCGTCAACATCGGCCGCCGTCACTGGCCGCTAAACGCGGTGTTCCAGAACGGTCCGAACTCGGGCAAGGACGTCTTCATTCCGCTCGACTGGGTGATCGGCGGCCGCGCGCAAGTCGGCAACGGCTGGCGCATGCTGATGGAGTGTCTCGCCGCGGGCCGCGCGATTTCGCTGCCGTCGTCGAATGTGGGGATGGCGAAGATCGCCGTGCGCGGCACCGGTGCCTATGCCGCGATACGCCGCCAGTTCCGCACGCCCGTCGGCAAGTTCGAGGGCGTGCAGGAAGCGCTCGGCCGCATGGGCGGCAATCTCTACGTGATGGACGCCGCGCGCCGCCTGTCCGCGCAGGCGGTGGACCTCGGCGAAAAACCCTCGGTGATTTCGGCGATCGCGAAGTACCACATCACCGAACGCGCCCGCATGGTCATCAACGACGGCATGGACGTCGCCGCCGGCAAGGGCATCTGCATGGGGCCGTCGAACTTCCTCGCGCGCGCCTATCAGCAGGTGCCGATCGCGATCACCGTGGAAGGCGCGAACATTCTCACGCGTTGCCTGATCATCTTCGGCCAGGGAGCGATTCGCTGTCATCCGTATGTGCTGAAGGAAATGGAGGCCACGCGCGAAACGGATCGCAGCAAGGCGCTGCGCGATTTCGATGCGGCCTTCTTCGGTCACGTCAGCTTCACGCTCTCCAATGTGGTGCGCAGTTTCGTTTATGGCGTCACGGGCGGCGCGTTCATCACCAAACCGCGCACGGCGTACGCCCCGCTGCTGTCGTACTACCGCGCGGCCACTCGCATCTCGACGGCTTTCGCGTTGCTCGCCGACGTCTCCATGTTCGTGCTCGGCGGCGATCTGAAACGGCGCGAACGCATCTCTGGGCGCCTCGGCGATGTGCTCTCGCAGCTCTACCTGATCTCGGCAACGCTCAAGCGTTTCGAAGACGAAGGCCGTCAGGAAGAAGACCTGCCACTGGTGCGCTGGGGCGTCGAAGATTCGCTGTACAAAGCGCAGCACGCGCTCGACGGTGTGCTCGCGAATTACCCGAACCGCCTCGCCGCGGGTCTCGTGCGCGTGCTGGCATTCCCATTCGGCCTGCCGTATCGCGAGCCGTCCGATCGCCTCGGCACGGAGATCGCGGAGCTGATGCAAACGCCGGGCGCGGCACGCAACCGCCTCGTGTCCGACTCGTACGTGCCGCATCCGGATGTCGACGCGCTCGGCTACGGCGAGCTGGTGTTCGAGTTGAACCCGCGCTTCACGCAGATCGACCAGAAACTGCGCGACGCAGTCAAACAAGGCCTGCTCGAACCGATGCCGCAGAGCCTGCCGCAACTGGCCGCGTGGACCGAGACGGCGCAACAGAAAGGCCTGATCGACGCCGACGATCGCCGCGTGCTCGAGGACTATGCGCGGTATGGCGCGCAAGTCGTGAAGGTCGACGACTTCCCGCCCGACTTCGACATGCTCGCCAATCTGCAAAAGCGCAAGGACGCGCTCGAAAAAGCGCGGGAGTTCGCGGCCTGAGCGCCTTGAAAAAAACATCCAGGCGGGGCTCACCCAGATGCCCCAAACTGGGTGCACACTGACACACGTTTGAAGTCCCCGATGGGACTTCCTTCGGAGCGTGGCCAGCGGAGCAATCAATAATATGAAAGACTCTTACCTGAACTTCGTCAACTCGCCATTCGGCGCGCGCCTCGCGCGCTCGTTAGGCTTACCGAAGCCCGAGGTGCTGCACCGTTATCGCGCGGACCGGCCTGAGTTCGACGGACTGATCGCGATCGGGGCGGGCCGCGAACCGCGTCTGCTCGATGCGCTCGCGAATCTCGTGACGAGCATCGGCATGACCAGCGTGGCCCATGAAAGCGCGGGGCTATGGGTGCCGCTCGCGAATCGCCATGGTTTGATGACGGGCCGTTTCGAACCGGCGGAGTCCGGTTCGCACGGCAAGCTCGCCGCCCTGCTGTTCGATGCGAGCGGTATCGAAGACAGCAGCCAGCTCGAACCGCCGCACAGCTTTTTCCACGATACGCTGCGCTCGCTCGGCAAGTGCGGCCGCATCATCGTACTGGGGCGGCCGCCGGAAGCCTGCGCGAGCCCGCGCCAATGGACCGCGCAGCGCGCGCTCGAGGGCCTCACGCGTTCGCTCGGCAAGGAGGCACGGCGCGGCATTACCGCGAATCTCATCTACGTGGAGCAAGGCGCCGAGCACGGCATCGAGGCGACGTTGCGATTCTTTCTATCGCCGCGCTCCGCGTATGTGTCGGGCCAGGTGGTGCGCATCGGCGTACACACCGGTGCCGATGCCCTCCCGGCATTCGACTGGATTCAACCGCTCGCAGGCCGGCGTGCCGTGGTCACCGGCGCCGCGCGTGGCATCGGTGCATCGATTGCGAGCGTGCTCGCCGCGGAAGGCGCACACGTGATCGGCATCGACATTCCCACGGCGCGCGAGGCGCTCGACTCGACCATGCGCCAGTTGAACGGCACCGCCCTCGCCTTCGACATCGCCGCGCCCGAAGCGCCCGCGCAGATCGCCGCGGCGCTCGACGAACAGGGCGTGAACATCGTCGTGCACAACGCGGGCATCACGAAAGACAAAACCATCGCAAAGATGACCGACGCCGCGTGGCAAAGCGTAATCGACATCAACCTGTCCGCGCAGGAACGGATCGATGACGCCCTGCTCGCGGCGGGCATTCTGCGCGACGGTGGCCGCATCATCGGCGTGTCGTCGATCAGCGGCATTGCCGGCAATCTCGGCCAGACCAATTACGCCACATCGAAAGCCGGCGTGATCGGCCGGGTGCAAAGCATGGCGCCGCATCTGCGCGCGCGCGGCATCACGATCAACGCGGTGGCGCCCGGCTTTATCGAAACGCAGATGACCGCGAAGATTCCGTTGACCATCCGCGAGGCCGGCCGCCGGATGAACTCGATGAGCCAGGGTGGCCAGCCGGTGGATGTCGCGCAGGCCATAGCGTGGCTCGCGCATCCGGGATCGGCGGGCGTGAGCGGCCAGATCGTGCGCGCGTGCGGACAAAGCCTGATTGGAGCGTGAGCATGAGTGAACCGGGTGATCCGTTCCGGGGTGGTCACGCAGCGGGCGCGGCCCGTCCGAAGACCGTCTTCATCGAGCAGTTGCCTGCGCCGGCGAAACTGTATGGGCGCGCGTTGTCCGGCATCGTCAAACGCGGGCGCGACACACACCTGCCGGCGTTGCGCCTCGTGCGCCCGGCAGTCGCCCTCGACCCGGGGCCGATCTGGCGTTATTCGCGGGTCTGCGGCTTCATCCCCGAGCATGGCGTGCCGCTCACGTATCCGCATCTGCTGGCCTTCCCGCTGCATCTGCTGATGCTCACCGACCCGGCGTTTCCCTGGCCCGCGCTCGGCCTCGTGCATCTGGCGAACCACGTGCGGCTGCGCCGGCCGCTCAATTACAAGGACATGTTGCGCGTCGAGGTGGAATTCGGCGCGCTGCTGCGTCACGACAAGGGCCAGGCGTTCGTGCTGCATACCCGCATGTACCGCCGTGGCGAAGCGGTTTGGGATGGCGACAGCGTCTATCTGAAACGCGGTGTGCCGGCGAGCGGCAGTTCGCTCGATCCGCTGGAGCTCGGGCACGTCGCGCTGGAACGCATCTCGCGCTGGCAACTGCCGCCGCAACTGGGCCGCGACTACGCGCGCGTATCCGGCGACTACAACCCGATCCACCTGAGCGCGCTGTCCGCGAAGGCATTCGGCTTTCCGCGTGCGATTGCACATGGCATGTGGACGCTGGCGCGCGCCGCCGCCGCGCTGCAACCGCCGAAACCGCTCGCCGAGGCTACATTGAGTGCCGAATTCAAATTGCCGATGCTGCTGCCGGGCGAGGCGTCGCTGTGGAGCGCATCGCCTTCGCTGATCGAGCGCGACATCGAGGTGCGCGACATTACCGGAGAAAAACCGCATTTGCGTGGCCGTATGCAGTGGAAGCTGCTATGAGGCACCGGCAGACACCCACAGGCACGCGCATGCTTTCGTCACCGCATGGAATTGAAGCCGCCTGCAAATCGTTGCTGAGCTTGCAGACACACCAACGCAAAGCAGCCTTACTCGCCGTTCGTATCATTTGCACCGTTCGCACCGTTCAATAACCAGGGAACGACCCAAAGGAGCCAAGCATGTCCAACCCGCTGCCCGCCGTGCGCCGCGTCGCCATCATCGGCGGCAACCGGATTCCGTTTGCCCGCTCGAACACCGCTTACGCGACCGCGTCGAACCAGGACATGCTGACCTTCACGCTGCAAGGCCTGATCGACCGCTACAACCTGCACGGCGAACGTCTTGGCGAAGTGGCGGCCGGCGCCGTCATCAAGCATTCGCGCGACTTCAACCTGACGCGTGAATCCGTGCTGTCCACCACGCTCGCCAAGGAAACGCCCGCCTACGACGTGCAGCAGGCCTGCGGCACCGGGCTGGAGGCGGCCATTCTCGTCGCCAACAAGATCGCTCTTGGGCAGATCGAAGTGGGGATCGCGGGTGGCGTCGATACGACCTCCGACGCACCGATCGGCGTCAACGAGCGCATGCGCAAGATCCTGCTCGAAGCGAATCGCGGCAAGAGCACCGGCCAACGTGTCGGTGCTCTCGCCAAACTGCGGCCGGGTATGTTCTTCAAACCGCTTTTGCCGCGCAACGGCGAGCCGCGCACCGGACTTTCGATGGGCGAGCATTGCGAGCTGATGGCCAAGCGCTGGAACATCTCGCGCGAAGCGCAGGACGTGCTCGCTTACGACAGCCATCGCAAGCTCACCGAGGCGTATGCGCGCGGCTTCGTCAACGATCTGATGACCCCGTATCGTGGCCTTGCGCGCGACAACAATCTGCGTTCCGACCTGACGCTCGAAAAACTCTCCGGTCTGAAGCCGGTATTCGATCGCGACGCGGGTACGCTGACCGCAGGCAATTCGACGCCACTGACTGACGGCGCGTCCGCCGTGCTGCTCGCAAGCGAGGAATGGGCAGCCAAACATGGCCTGCCAGTGCTGGCGTATCTGAGCTGGTCCGAAACCGCCGCCGTCGACTTTTTCGACAAGAAGGAGGGCCTGCTGATGGCGCCCGCCTACGCCGTGCCGCGCATGCTCGCGCGTGCCGGGCTCACCTTGCAGGACTTCGATCTATACGAAATTCACGAAGCCTTCGCGGCGCAAGTGTTGTGCACGCTCGCGGCGTGGCAGGATGACGAGTATTGCCGCACGCAGCTCGGGTTGCCTGGGCCGCTCGGTGCGATCGATCGGGCAAAATTGAACGTGAATGGCAGCTCGCTCGCCACCGGCCATCCGTTTGCCGCCACGGGCGGCCGTATCGTCGCCGGACTCGCGAAGATGCTCGCGCAACTCGACAAGCCGGCCGGCACCGCGCGCGGACTGATCTCGATCTGCGCGGCGGGCGGCCAGGGCGTAGTGGCAATTCTGGAACGCTAGGCGTCGCGCTTGCCTCAGCGCGTGTTTCAATGAATGCCTTGTTTCGAAGGCTGCAGCAATGACCGCTTTGATTGCCGCCTTGATGACTTCAATGACTGGCTGCAAGACCAGCATACAAACCGATGAAGCGACTGCTTCAGGAGACGACCGATGACCCAGCCCACGCAAGTCCCGCTCTCGCCCGCCGCCGGATCCACACCGCTTGCGAATGCAGCGGACCCGGTGCCCAGTCAGGCGGCGAATCGCGCGCCCAACACCGACGGCATCTGGTACGCGTCGTATCCGGCAGACGTTCCGCATGAGATCGACGTCAACCAGTACGAATCGCTCGTGCAGTTCTTCGACGAATGCATCGCGAAGTTCCGCGAGCGCGTCGCGTATGTGAGCGTCGGCGCGAACATGACGTATGGCGAGCTCGGCCGCAAGGCCGCCGCATTCGCCGCGTATCTGCAAAGCATCGGTGTGAAGCCCGGCGAGCGCGTCGCGATCATGCTGCCGAATACGTTCCAGTATCCGGTGTCTCTGTTCGGCGTACTCAAGGCGGGCGGCGTAGTGGTCAACGTGAATCCGCTCTACACGGTGCGCGAGCTCGCGCACCAGTTGAAGGACAGTGGCGCGCAAACCATCATCGTGTTCGAGAACTTTGCGAAGACCGTCGAAGACGCACTGCCCGGCACCAAAATACAGAACGTCATCGTGACGGGTCTCGGCGATCTGCTCGCCGACGGCCTGAATCTGAAGGGACGTCTGCTCAATTTCATGCTGCGCCATGTGAAGAAGATGGTGCCGGAATACAAGCTGCCGAAAGCGGTGCCGCTGCTCGACGCGCTCTCGATCGGTTACACGCGGCCGCTGACGCCCGTACGTCCCACGCACAACGACATCGCGTTCCTGCAATACACCGGCGGCACCACGGGCGTGGCCAAAGGCGCGATGCTCACGCACAGGAACATTATCGCCAACCTGCTGCAGGCGAAGGTCTGGTCCGAGGGGCAGTTGAGCGGCGACATCGAAACGGTGCTCACGCCGCTGCCGCTCTATCACATCTATTCGCTGACGGTGAACGCGCTGATCTTCATGGGCCTCGGCGGACGCAACATCCTGATTGCCAATCCGCGCGACATGAAGCGCGTGATGATGATCATCCGTCACGAGAAATTTACCGGCATCACCGCGGTGAATACGCTCTACAACGCGTTCCTCGACAACGAAGAATTCTGCAAGCGCGACTTCTCGAACCTGAAACTCGCGATGGCCGGCGGCATGGCCACGCAGAAATCGGTCGCCGATCGCTTCAAGGCGGTCACCGGCAAGCCGATCATCGAAGGCTATGGGCTGACCGAGTGCTCGCCGATCGTGTCGATGAATCCAGTGGACCTGACCAATCTTCGCGACTTCGAAGGCTCGATCGGTCTGCCCGCACCGTCCACGCAAGTACGCTTCAGGAAAGACGATGGGTCGTGGGCAAACATCGGTGAGGCCGGCGAACTGTGCGTGAAGGGTCCGCAGGTGATGAAAGGCTACTGGAATCGTCCGGAAGAAACCGCCAAGACGATCGACGACGCCGGCTGGCTCGCCACCGGCGACATCGGCGTAATGGATTCGCGCGGCTTCATTCGCCTGATCGACCGGAAGAAAGACATGATCCTGGTGTCGGGCTTCAACGTCTATCCGAATGAAATCGAAGACGTGATCGCGATGCTTCCGGACGTGCGCGAAGTCGCCGCAATCGGCGTGCCCGATGCGGCGCAGGGCGAGCGCGTGAAGGTGTTCATCGTCAAGCGCAATCCGTCGCTGACCGCGGAACAGGTGATCGCCCACTGCCGCAAGAACCTCACGGGGTACAAGGTGCCGAAGCTCGTCGAGTTCCGCGACGAGCTGCCGCAAACCAACGTCGGCAAGATTCTGCGCCGCGCGCTGCGCGACGAGGAACTCGCGAAGCAAAAACCTGCCTGACAGGCAAGGCGCCTGGCACCACGCCTTGCGCCGTCCTTTCGGAGAGATTCATGGAGCACAGCATGTCCGCACGCTCACGCCGCTCGAGTAGCTTGAGCCGCTCGCGTAGTTCGAGCCGCTCGCCGGCCTTCATGCGCCTCGCCCGTCTTTCGTCGGAGACCGCCACGTTGGGCGCGTCCCTAGCCGCTTCATTGCGTGCGGTTTCGTCACGGGGACTTCTGATCGGCGCGCTAGTGGCCAGCGTCGCCGCGCTGGCAACGCCGCCGGCATTCGCACAGAACGACGACACGCCGCCCGCGCTCGACACCAACAGCGCCGTCAAGGCGCCCACCACGCCGTCCTCGCAGGTCGGCAAGCTCACGCTCGACCAGCAGGTCAAGTGGCTGCGCGCCGCGCAACAGAGCGGCGCCATGGAGAAGCTCGACGACGCGCAACTGGTCGCGCTGTTCCAGTCGCTCGATCCGCTTGCGTTACCGCGCTACATCAAGGAAGGGCCGAACGGTTTTCCGTCATACGAGTTCACCATGTCGCGCTCGGAACGCATTCATGGCCAGTGGCCCGACAAGCCCGATCACATGCTGGTGCGCATCGCCCACGATCCGCTGCGAATCTACGCAAAGTGGCTGCCCGACGGCGCGCACGCCGGCCAGGAAATCATCTACGACGAGTCCAAGCGCACCGACGAAATGTACGGCCACCTTGGCGGCATCATGAATGTGATGCCGCTGTGGACCGCGTTGAACGGCGCCCTCGCTCGTGCGCAATCGAACCACCAGGTGCGCGATCTCGGCACCGAGTACATTGCCGGTCAGTACCTCTCTGAATGCAAAAAATACATTGAGGCCGGCATACCGCGCTCGAATCAGGTGGAAGTGAAAACGATCGACGGCGTGCGCGTGGTCGCCTTCACCTTCGAAACACCGAACGGCCCGCCGCAGTTCTATGCGAAGAAAGAAACGCTCGGGCTGGATCTGCGGCATCCGTATTTCCGCACTGTCGAGTCTTATGACAACGACGGCAAGATCTTCGAGAAGATCGTCTTCGAAAGCATCACGCCGAAAACGCTCGACGATTCCACCTTCGATCCAAAGAACAAAGCTTATAAGTTCTAGGGTTCTAGCGGATAAGACGCGGCGTCAACGCGAAAGCGACATGCGCGACGAGCCCCGCACCCTGCTCGTGGCTGTGCTCGACCAGTTGGCCTACGCGGGTGGCAAGTTCCCTGAGCACGAAGTAATCGGATGCGCGTGTGAGGCCGATCAGCGACGCCGGTGTTTGCGTGGGTGTCTGCCTGAAACGCGGCGCAAGTGTCGTGTACCAGAGGGCGCCGATGTCGTCACCGGCTTCGAATACGGGCAGCTTCATGCGTGCGACGTAGTCGGCGAATGCGGGGCCGCCCGCGAGGGTGGAATCGATCACGGCGAGCGTGTCGCGGCGAGCGGCGGCATCGGCGAGCCACGGCCATGCGCCCCCTGCCGCGGTCGAGAGCCATGCGCCGGTCATCATGAAAGCGCGTCGGTCCATTGCCTGTTCACCTCGCTCACTGACTCACTAACTCACTCACGCGCCTCACGTATAACCCCGCCGGTCGCGCCACGCTGCCGGCCAGATCCCCTGCTTGCCCGGCGCGAGAATGCCGTTCGGGTCGAGGGCGTCCTTGATCGTTTCCGAAAGCCGCAGCAACGCGCCGTCGTTGAAACTGTACTGCGCCGCCGCGAAATCCATATACGCGAGATGCGCGCGATATTCGCCGTAACCCGCCGCGCGCGCATCGCTCATCAGCGAACGCAATAAAGCGCCCGCCTGCTCGACCTGATTCGCGTCGTCGCGGTCGAAGATTGCCGCGAAGATGTGATGCAGATGACGCACACCCGCAGTAAAGCCACCGTAGTAATCGAAGCCGTATTCCGCCGCGCGCGCCTTGACCATCGTATATTGACGCAGCGCGTCGCGGCCGGTCGCTGGGCACACCGGCGCGAAGTCCACATGCGCGCCCGCGCCGCCGCGCCAGTCGAGCATGCGAAACGCGCTCATCGCGGGGATGCCGGCCAGGTTGCGATCGCCGCCCGCGGTGGGTTGCGCATCGCCCGTATAACGAACCGCCGAAAGTTTCGCCTGTGGCACGCGGGAGAACGCGCGCTGCACGATCGCATAACGCGCGTCGATCAATTCAGGCGTCCCGTACAGCGCGAAATGAAGATTCCAGCGGCCCACGTTCAGCTTGTCGAGCATGGCCGCCACCGCACTTTCAGGCATGGCGCCTTTGCCTTCGTACCACTGCTGACGGGCCGACAGACCCGCGGCCCGGCGCAAACCGCCTTCGATCACCGCATTGTTGCGGATCGTTTCATCGAGCCGCAATGGCCGCAAAATATCGACGATCGTTTCGAGATCCTCTTCGTGCCGGAACTGGATTTCGCCGAGCAGATACGCGGGCGGCGCGGGCATCAGCCAGACACCGAGCTTGGTGACGATGCCGTAGTTCGACTGCATGAACATCGCATCGAAGGAAGGCCCAAAGCCCGGTTGATACAGTTGCCACGCGGTGCCGATTTCGATTCCGCCCATCCCGGTTCGCAACACGTCGCCGTTGGCGAGCACCACTTCCATGCCGCACTGCGTCGCCGCGTGATCGCCGTACGCGGTATAGCCGAAGCCGCGCTCGAGCGTATTGCCGACCACGCTGCCCCAACCCGCCGCGGGCGGATCGACCCAGAGCTTGTAGCCTTTTTCGCGAAGATGCGCGTAGAGATCGAAGTAGCTGACGCCCGGCTCGACCAACGCGTAAGCGAGCGTCTCGTTCACTTCAATGATGCGATTCATCCGCTGCAGATCGAGCACGACTGAACCCGCCAGCCGCGGTGCGGCGCCACCGTACGCGAAGTTGCGGCCGGTCGAGACCGTCCATAACGGAATGCGAAATTGATTGGCAATCCGCAACACCGCGCGAATCTCGTCGACCGACGCGGGCAGCAACGCGGCCGACGCGGAGAACGCTTCGCGCTCGCCGGGCGCGAACGGATCAAGGTACGCGGCGAGCCCGGCGGCCGAGGTCACCACGTGCGACTCGCCGACGATCGCGCGCCAGCCGGCGAGCGCGCGATCGAACCCGGCGGCGGAAACTTTCGGCGGCAAGCTACGCGTCAAGGCATCTCCTTTGCGGCGATACGTGTGTGCGGCGCCAAGCTAGCGGTGCATCCCACCGCCACCACCGCCGTGCGACATGCCGTGCGACATGCCGCCCCACATGTGCGTCGACCCGCCGCCGTGCCAGCCGCCGCGCCCACCCATTCCATACGATCCGTGTCCATAACGCACATGATCCATGTGATGAAAATGATGAAAGCGGTCGACGAAAATGACCGACACGCCAGCGAATGCCACCGGCGGCCCCCAGTACCATGGATCGTAGTAATACACCGGCGCCGGCGCCATGGCCTGCGCGGCGGCATCGTCTTCGACGATCTGCCAACTGCCGTCGGGCTGCAGGCACGCGCGACCGCTGACCTGCTGCATGACGCCGTCGATTTCCGCCTGACCCACCACGAAGCGGCAGGTCGACGCGTCCGTCGGCGGCGCATTCGCATCCGATTGCGCTTCGACCGGCGCCGCGTAAACGGCGCACAGGCACAGACACGCTACGCCGAAACGCAGCCCCGTGCCGAACTGATGAAAAGTAAGCATGATTTCGCTGCCTCGACGTGCCGGCGTTGCGACTCGCAAAAAGCGTGTCGACACCGTAAAGACCCCGTCGGTTTGCCTCGCACGAGACCATGCCGTCCCAACGCGCTTGCAAGGCGGGACAGCATGATCCTGCAGCGAGTAAACGTGGCGCCGCGCGACGCTATTCCGACGGCACACGCGCGCGCACGGCGGTTTCTGTTACCACGTGTTGCAACGGAATCCGACGATCAGCGTTTTGCCTGGTCCGGGTGCTCGCCGCGCTTGCAGCGCTACTGCCAGGCCTCCGGCTTGCCGCCTAGCGCGCTGCACACTTCGATAGCAATCGAGCGCAGCTTGTCTTCCGAAATCGGCCCGGATAACGCGTAGCCCATGCGGTCGCTGACCCAGTAGAAGGTTCGGCGGTTACCGTCGCGGAACAGGCGGAATGCGGTTTCGTCGCGAGCAATTCCGGTGATGTACAGCGTGAGGCGCGCGCCGCTGGTATTTTCGTACATGAACTGCGCGGCCGGTCCTGCTTCGCCCGGCAACAGACGCCCTCCCACCAGCGAGTAACCGTACTCCTGCAACGACGGCACCGACAGCGGCCGGTTCAGGCGTTTGGACAGCCAGTTGATCAGATGCTCTTCCTCGTTCGCGGCGACTTCGACGGGATGACGCCGCTCGGGCGTGTACACCGCATAGGCGATATCGGCGCGCTCGGCAAAGCTCGGCGGCTGGCCGCCCAGCCCGTTCCACGCGCCGCCCGTCAGACGCGGGGCGAGCGGCCCCAAGGCGAGCGCGAGACCCGCGCCGGCCGCGAGCCAGCACGCCGCGAGGCCGACGCGTTGCCACCACGGCGTCGGCCGCCGCACCACGATGAAGGCCGGTTCGTCGTCCGCGTCGCTCTGTCCGACGCTCTCGCTGCGTTCGCTGCCCTGCGGCGCGCCGCACAGCGCCTGCAGCGCCGCTTTCTGCGCGCGCCATGCCGCCACTCTCGCGGCAGCCTGCGGCTGCTGCGCCAGTTGCGCCTCGATCGCGGCGCGCTCCTCAGGCGGCAATTCGCCGTCGACAAACGCCGACAGCGCCCGCGGATCGGGCCCCTCAGGCAAGCTGGAATCGTGCTCGTTATTCATCACGGATTTCTCACTACTTTCAGCGGCGGGACTTTGCGCGCCAACCCCACAGCGCCCCCTTCAAGCGGCCCCTCCGTCATCAGCACGCGCATGTGTTCCCGCGCGCGCGACAGCCGCGACATCACCGTGCCGATCGGCACGCCGAGCGCTTTCGACGCTTCCTGATAAGACAGTTCCTCCACGCAAACGAGCAGCAGCACTTCCCGCTGCTCGACCGGCAGGCAATATAGCGCCCGCTGCAAATCACGTAACACCAGACCGTCGACCTCGCCATGCGGCGCTTCGAGATTGCGCCACGGCGCGCTTTCATCGTCGACGGCAATCTCGCGGCGGCCGCGCAACTGATCGATGTAAAGATGCCGCAGGATCGTCAGGAGCCACGCACGCAGGTTGCTGTTCGGACGGAACGCCGACCAGCGCGCGAGCGCGCGCTCCGCCGTATCCTGCACGAGGTCGTCGGCCCAGGCGCGGTCGCCCGTCAGTGCGCGCGCGTAGCGGCGCAACTGCGGGAGCCACGAAATCACTTCAGCTTCGAAACTCACCCGGCGTGGCAACGATCAGTAGCCGCCGCCGCTGCTACTGTTACCGCTGGCGCCCGAAGCGCCGCTGTCGGTGGTGCAGCCGCTCGTTGCGAGCGAGCCCAGCGCGAGCGCCAGCAGCACGAAGGTGGCGGAAAGAATGCGGGATACTTTCATGGTGAGTCTCCTGATGAGCGCCCGGCCGGCGCCTGCGAGCCGGGGATCCGATCGGCCACGTGCGAAATGCAACGCTGCCATGTCTGAATTAACGTGAGCGGGCTGTGATTTATTCCACGTACGGCAGCGACACGCACCATCTTTTTCCGCCACCCCGATCTGGCGTGCTCGAACGTGGCCGAAGAAAGCGCTATTCGTCGGCAGATTCGTAACTCAACGTTACAGCTAATAGTTATCAGATGCTTATGTCCGCGCAAGCCGTTATAGTGGACGCAGTTCGCCCGCCGACGCGTTCTGCCCCCACACAGGGTAGAATCGCGGCGAACAACCGTCTTCCTAACCTGAATTGTCCATGGCTTCCGCAGAATCGCATCCGCAAAACGACTTCATGAACGCTGCGCGCAAAGAACGAAAGCGCGTCGAGATCTATCTTGTCAACGGCATTCGCCTGACAGGGTGCATCGAGTCGTTCGATCAGTATCTGGTGATGCTGCGCACGCCTGTCGGCCTGCAAGGCATTTACAAGCGCGCGATCTCGACGATCCAGCTCGACACCGGCACGCGTCCGGCGCCGCGCGCCGGGGGGCGGCCTTCGCACGGCGAGCACACCACGCGTGGCCCGCACGGCTCGCGTGAACCGCGCGATCACCGTGAACCGCGCGAGTCGTATGGCGCGCCGTCTTCGGATCGCCCTGCGCCCGATCGTAGCAACAGCACGTCCGACGGTCCGGTGGTCGTGACACGCCGCCGGCGTCTGTTCGGCACGGGCGGCGGCGACGGTGGCAACCATGGCGGCGGCAATCATGGTGGTAATGGTGGCACCGGCGGTGGCACCAGCGGTGGCAACGAATAAAACGCCGCCTTGGCGGCCGGCTACTCCGACGGATAGCCGAGCCGCTGCAAGATTTTCTCCAGCCGCATCACCTGCAAGTCCGTCAGCTCGAATCCGCATTTGACCGCCAGCACGCGGCGGCGCCAGTACACGGCGTCCAGCATGCGCAGCGCCGGTTGCCGTGTCGCCCAATCCAGATGCTCCAGTTCGGCTTCCACCACGTGTGATGCGTTGAAGCGCTGCGCGCGCGCCGGGTTTTTTCGGTCCATGTCGTTCGCTGCCTTGTTGTTCGCTGCTTCTGGTTGCTCCCCTCCCGAGCTTGGACGTTGTCCGTTCACGGTATGCCGTGTTTTTTTGCCGGGCTGTGTGGCCGGCGGATGCTTTTTGTTGTCAGGCAACACTCGGAGAACGACTTGATGCGGGTTGGTTTTAAGTTTTGTTTTTTTGCTTGTTGTTTTCTGATTTCAGTTTTTTTGGGGTTTGAAGGAAATGCTTACGGTGCGGGGGATTGGGTTGTTCGGCTGATGCTCTGCCCGGGGTTGCTTTGCGCTATGCTGAGTTGTCGAGTGTCTTCCAGTGGAGCACGTCATGACCAAGCAGAAGCAACACGCAACTCATCACAAGGAAGCGGTGCAGCCGCCCGCTGAGTCAGCCGATAGCCGTCTCGATGAGGCTCTTGAAGAAAGCTTTCCTGCTAGTGATCCGATTGCAGTCGATATGAGTGAGCCGCGGCACTCGGCTGTGGATGAAGTGCCTTCGGCGGGGAAGAAACGGCATTAGATTGGGGGCTTTTTTCCTCGCAGGGCGCGCGTTTTGGTGGGGCGCCTTGGGGTGGTGCCTTTCCTTGATTTGCTAGTGGTCTATTAGCGTTGCCCCTGTGCGGGGCGGCACTTACTTTCTTTGCCGCCGCGTAACTATTCAGCGCTTGTAAACTGCCACCAGGCTGTG
>NZ_JBNPVS010000085.1:0-19008 GCF_050434225.1 Paraburkholderia sp. GAS32
GCGACAGCTATGAGCACCTGACCCGCGACAATTACCCCCGTCGACCGGACAAGATAGTTGTCGCGCGGCCGGAAAAGATAGTTGACGTTAACCACCGAGTAACGCTTTGCTGGGGCGCGGGCCTGGCGAGCCTGGCAGCTTGATCCGCGAAGGGGAAGGGGAAGGGGAAGGGGAAGGGGAAGGGGAAGGGGAAGGGAACCCTAGATCAAGCAACCAACACAAGCCCCAGCAAAACATTCTCGGGGTGGATCGGTGCGTCCATTCATTCTCGCGTGTCACGGCTGCCAAGCCAGACAGCCCTATTATACGAGGAAAAATGACGCCATACCATATCTTGGGTCGAATAAACATCAGACCTCAAGATACGGTATGAGTAATAACTCAAAATCTCAATCACTCAATTGAGCAACGAACTCGCGCAGCACGTCCGATATGCTGCGGCCCGACTTCGCCGCGTGCACCTTCAGTTTCGTGTGTTCGTCGCGCGTCACCTCGAAATTGACGCGCACCATCTTTTCCTTCTCCGCGAAGACGTTGATCGACGTCGCTTCCTTGGTCCGGCTTGGGCGGCCCGCCGGCATCTTGCCCAGCCCTGTCGTCTTGGTTGCCATACTCAATTACTCCCTTACTCAATTGAGCTTTTGTGTGATTTCATCGAGCAACGCGCGGATCTCCGCCGCCGCGTCGCCCTGAGGTTCGGTGTCCAATACCGTCGTGCCGCTCGCCGCGGTGGTCGGGTAGCTGACACGCTGCGTAACCCTGGCCGTCAGGATGGGCAGGCCGTACCCTTCCAAGGCGCCAGTAATCTCATCACCTATCTTGGTGCCCTTGATCGCGCGTGAGACCACGAAAGCCACCTGCAGCTTTCCGTCCGTTACCTCGATGCGCTGCTTTACCAAGTCGACCAGGTCGGACGTCGCCCAAATGTCGTATGGCGATGGCTGAACCGGAATCAGGATGAAATCGGCCGCCTTGATGGCAGACACGGCAAGGTCCGCCGCCTGGGGCGCGCCATCGATCACCACAAACTCTTTCTTCGTGATGTTCTTCAGATCCCGGTCGATCGTAGGCCGGTCGATCCCGACCACGGGTACCGGTTGATCGTCGCGCACCGCCGCCCAGTCTCTCGCGCTCCCTTGCGGGTCTGAGTCGACCAGTAGCACGTCTCGGCCGGCGAGCTGCAGCGCTCTGGCCAGGTGTGTGGCGATCGTCGTCTTACCGGCGCCGCCCTTCTGATTCAGTACTGCGATAACGCGCATAGGGTTCCCCAGTCTCATTTACTCAAAGCATCATTGCATCATTTGAGGGTGGAGCGCAACGGCCTGCAGTCGTTCCCCGTATGGATAACTCGCCCGCACACAGCACAAGGCTGTGTACGGCCCTGACGGGTTCGCGAGTTACCCACACTTGAGCCTGACGCGCCCTATCGGGCTTGCCCAAGTGATAGAAAAAAATATGCCTTTAAAAACCGCAGGTGCCCCTGCAAATCAGGGGTTGGGACTCACCTATCGAGTAACGCTCAACCAGCGTTCCTTCTGAGCGTTATCTCGCCAAGGGAAGTAGCCCTAGTGTCCTTGCCGACACTAGGGCTGCGCAACTGAGGCATCAACTTGACCAGCCTAACGGAGGCAAATCATGGCCAATTTGATCATTGCGGTGGGTTTCGCGTTTGGCCACGCAACGATGGCGGTGCTTTACGTCATCGAGATGTGGAAGCATTTGAACTAACCGTAATTTGACGGTCCGTTGCTCGACCGTCGTTCGTTTCGGCGAAGGCTACGAGGCAAAAACCTCGTGGCCTTTCGTCGTCTCGAATCTATTAACTATAGAGCGTTTTTCAAGTTCCTCGAGTGTAGGGCAGGGTCAAGGCTCGCGAAGCGACCGCGTAGCGGCTTGGCCTTGATGCTGACCGGAGCGACACACGCTCCGAGCAAGGGGCAGGGGAGCGCTTTTAACCCCTGCTCCCGCCGCGTCGCAAGCGAGACCGGGGTGTGGGGCAGAGCCCCGCGGTGTTCGGGGGCCGTCAAGCGGCAAAGCCGCGATTCTGCCCCCTCAGGGGGCGTGGAGTTAATACCCTACTAATGTAGAGTGAGAAGGAGCGTCCCGCAAACCCTTGTCGCGCCTAGATCGCAACGACAACTTAGGGCGATCAACAGACAGATTTGGAGGCTCGAAAGACAGTCAACGGACCTCGATAGACAAATTTACCTTGTTTTTTGTCTTTCGTTGGATCATCCTCTGACGCGTGAAAGACAAAATTCATTGCCAAAATGTCCGACGAGAAGCCAAATCTAAGGTATCTGGAGTTTTCACCTAACGTCAATCCGCTCATGGAGACGCGCGCCATAGCTATCAAGCGGCGCTACGTCGACAGCGGCGTACGGCGCGAACTGATGGACTCAGACGGGGTTGTACAGGCAGCCGCGGTGATCCGCAACATCGAGGAAAAGGATGATGCCGAGTTCGTGAAGGTATTCGCCGCCGGCGTTGCAGCCAGCTACGACCTGACACGCACCGGCCAGCGGGTTTTCCAAGCGGTGCTAGGGGAGTACCAAGGCACGCCAATGCAGGGCGGCTTTGCTGATGCCGTGTACCTCAGCTGGTTCGGAGACGGGCTGTCGGGGAAAGACGTAGGCATGAGCGAGAAGACGTTCCAGCGTGGTCTGCGCGAGCTGCTAGGGAAAGGCTTCCTCGCTCCAAAGCTCCCAAATGTGTACTGGGTCAATCCGGCACTGTTCTTCAAGGGCGATCGCGTGATGTTCATCCGCGAATATCGGCGCCGCAGTTCGAACCAAGCGAAGGCAGCAGAGCTCGAGAAGCAAGGCCAGCAACGGCTCGATATTGAGGAAACGAAATGAGCGACGCCATCACCCTGCGGATCTACCGCGCGCCTAGCGGTCAATGGTCTGGAAAGCTGGTTGACTCGACAGGCGAGGAGATCGGCGGCATCGCCGGCTGTGAGTCTTCCCAGGACGTCGAGCAGAAAGCCTATGACAGCGGCATTTATCCGGATCTCATTGAGGTGGAAGCACCCAAATGAGTTTTTGAGTAATTATCCCATTTACTTAACAGAAAAACCCTGAAACGAAGGGCTGGATAACCGGCAGAATGCAACCCTTCGTTTCTCGGAAGCCCCGTCAGACTTGACTCTGCCCCTCTGCACGCTGCCGAATGAGCCCAGGATTGGGCTAGTGTCGGCCGTGCGTTTCACGCTCCCAACAATACCCTGACCGATCACTCGAGGCGGTGGCGCGATAGACGCGCGACGAAAAGACCGTGGCAGCGTTTGTCTGACACGCCGAAACCGTTGCTAGTATTGGGTTTTGGCGATTAGCGCCTGTTTTTCGTTTGACGTTCAAGAATTTTTGTCTGCCACTCCAAACCCAACGCCGGCCGGCGTTTGCGGCGGTTTTCACGCGTTTTGTGGGCGTGCGTCATGTGTGTGCTCTCAGGAGGGGCGGTTTTCGCGTTTCGAACGCGACTTCAGATTAGGGTTTATACTTATCCCGTCTCCTCCATGTCTCCACATGGATTAAGCCCGCCCATTGAGGTGGGCTTTTTTTCGGGCAGCGGGCTTTTAATCCGTCCGCCCCAACGTCAACGGCCGGCGCGGCGTAATAGCCATTCGATTACGTCGTTTGTTATATCCAAACACATTTCGATGATCTGTTTGAATAGATCAAACAGTGCACTTTGATTCGATGATCATTAAATCGATAGAAATCACATATATAATTAATTTTTTTCTTTGTTTTCAACAACTTAAATCAACACATCAAACCATTGATGTCCGGTTGGCATACCTCATGCATATGTAGGTGTGAGCGCAACGATTAGTGCTCATTCCAACCAACCGAGTAATTAGGAGTTTTATCATGCTGAAGATCGAAAACCTCGCCGTTAGCAAAGAACTCAACCGCGCTGAAATGGGCGCTATCGTTGGCGGTAACGCCGCGGCGTTCGGCGGCATCAACACGAACTACAACGGCGGCTTCTCGTTCGCCAGCCCGCAAACCATCGTGAACCCGGTTGTCGCACTCGACGCATCGACGCATACCAACGTCGATGTGACGAACATCACGAAGTCGATTGACGCCGTTGGCAGTCTCCTCAGCGGTGTGAAGGTCTAAGCGTTCAGCATGAACGGGGAAGGGACGGGCGTTCCTTCTCCTCTCTTTGAACCTTGGCCGCGTGTGCCGAGGCTCAAAGAGAGGTCTGCTTCTCCTGGCGGCCCTCTGGTGCGCGGTAAGGTTACTGGCCCGCTTAACAGCGGGCCTTTTTTTGATCATTGCCGCTCTCGGCGCCAGGTGCCGTCAGCCGCCTTTGACCTCTTGCAGCGATCGTTTAAACGCCTTCAGATCTTTGGTCGCGAACAGCTGATTCCGGCCCATTTCGCTGGCCGCCCTCAACTTTCCGCTGCTCACGTAGCGACGGAAAGTCGACATCGAAACATCAAGATATTCCGCTGCTTCGGTTGACGTAAATTCATCGTCAGCCAAATGACCGAACACCTCTTCGTGGCTGAAGTTGTCTTGCGTGGACTGCACAGCCTGCCGACCCAGAATGGCAAAAAAACGCATCTGTTCGGAGCTGGGCAGTTTCTTCAGATCCTGGAAAACGCTCTCGGCGGTGTGCTGGTTCATTGCAATCACTCCTATCCTACGATTTCAGGTACTTTTTAAGGGTCGCGTAGAAATTCTCGTGCGATCCGACCTGATAGAAATCAATCAGCAGCAACTCGACGTCTACCCCTTCAGCCTTCATTTCCTCGTCAGTTGGGGGCCTATAGGCAACCAGATATTCCTGACGCTTGTGCTTGAATTTGTAGACCGAAATACCCGCCAAGTCGCCGGTCTTACCGTCGCCTACGCTCGGATCATCACAAATCATCTCCACTGCGTCCTCAATGGCTAGCTGCAGCGGCTTGTGCTGTTTCTTGACGAAGGAAACGAAGGGCGGCTTATAGTTGGGCTTCATTGTTGAGTTGTTATGCGCTCATAAATGATTCTATATCATGTCACGACTTCAGGCAACCGATACTCTGTCAAATACGGTGATGGCACCTCATGTCAGACTGGGGTAACCCATTCCTGACTGTCAGGCAGTATGTCGCCGCGCGTCAGAATAGGGTGGTTTCCCGTTCTGACTGACACCAATCATGAAGACTCTTTAACCCTAGCCTGACAGTTCGTCATTCAATGACACTTTCGCCCGGGTGCAAAACGAGGGCTTCGCGTGTGCAAAATGGGGGCATTCCGTGTGCATCCGGTGTTTTGGCTGCGTATTACAAATTGCGGCACACACGGGCGAAATCTAGGCTGAACGTATTACGCCAAAAGCCGCCACCAGCAAGGGCGAGCGGCCAAAATATGGCTGCGTCGTAACACACTCTTTATGTTCCACTCGAACGGCTGGACGGCGCTCCGCGCTCCGGGGTTCGCCATCAAATCGACCCTGTGGCGTCGGTGACAAGTTGCATCAGCGGGCCCGTGTTCGGGATTGAATACATCTTGCCGGTCTCACCGTGGTAGATGTCAAAGTCGACATTTGCGCCATCGGCAGTCATGATCTTCCCATCCGCCTTCGTGTACTTCATTGCAAGTTGGGCACCGCAGTGGACGCCATCTGCTACGCGGTCCACCGACACGACGAAAAAATTAGAAGCCGTCACATCCAGGGAGTCGGACACCCGTTTTTTCATGTCGTCGGTTAGCGGATCGCCGGCGGCCTTAATCAAGGCATAAATCTTTCCCTCAAGATTCTGCCTAGCCATCTTCACCAGCATGTCTTTGGCGGGCTGGGCCCAACACTCAGCCATTGCCTCTTGATCTGGTTTTTGCTGGCAGCCGAGCAGCGCCGGAAGCGCGACGGCGCACGCTATCAATCCTATTTTCATGGTCCTCTCGCTGGAGCGCCCCGGCGCCATTCTTCTTCGTTGGTCAAGGGCCATATCAACCCCCGCCAACGATAGCAGCGGACCATCGGTAACGCCAACCCATTCCGGTACTCGCCTGCCATCCCGGATATTTTGCGGAGACGGTCCGGATAGCTGCGGCATCGGCCTCAACGCCTGAAATAGGCGAACAGGAATATCACGGCGCCGATCGCTAGGTACGCCGACATGTGGCACGAACAGCATGAGCGTCGGCAGGCAGAGCGCCAGCGCGCGATTCATTGGCGGCCTGGTCTGCCATCTTGCCCGGCCAGCCATATGCATGACCGCTCAGGCTGCGCACCTGCGGTTTCGGGTACTGCACCCAGCTAAAGCGATCGGCCAGCCATTCGTGAAGGCGGAACAAGGGGCGCATAGATCCTCCGCGTAATCGACAGTGCAGACCACGTTAAGTCCCCCCGCGGTTTGTACATCCTATGAAAGCCATTACATCCTATAGTCAGAAGAACATCTGCGGCTCCAGGCGGGGAGGTTTTCTATTTGCTTTCATAGGAGGCTTTTATGAAAAAACTGCTTTGGGTCGGCTTTTCCTTGCTGTTGCTGAACGTGCCTTTGAGTAGCAGAGCCGATTCCGCGGATGACACAATGAACGGAATGGCAAACAGCACCAGAGAGATGGCCCATAAGGCCGCGCCAGCGGCTAACCCTCACGTCGATCGCACGCTCAACGAAGCTCAACCATCTAGGCGGGAGGAATCACCCCCGAGTAGGAGTAGCAATCAATCTAACGACAACCCTGATTAGCCGAACACGGGCTGTTACGAGACGTCGCAGACTTCCCCGCCTGCTCGATCCAATCAAGCCCATAGGTTATAGCGGTGCGCATCATTACTCCCATAATGATGCTGCGTAGAGATAACTCCAGACGGTCCTATGCATTGACATTAAAGCTCAAAGTCGCAGGCGCTCCCGATCCGGCGATCGTGTACCGGATATAGACCGAGATCGTTTGCGGATCGGGGCGCGTAGCGTACGTTTTCGTCCGATTCCTAAATAGACATCGAATTGCTTCGCGGGCGGCAGAATAGGGCCGTCCCAGGTTGGGACGTTCTGGGACACGCCAGGGAGAGCTGTCGTCGCGACAGGAAATACTGTACAAAAAAACAGTGCTTCAGTAAAATGACGTTGTGGGGCAAATTGCGCCCCGAGTAGATGGTCAGAATGCTGATCGCGTCTTGCACGCAGGCCACGTTCCCAGCCGGGAAATCGCGGCATCGGCAGAGTACAGATTACTGGAGCCCAGGGAAAGCGGCTCACCCACCTTAGTGGAAGCGCTCGCCCGGACAAAACCCGCATCGTGAAAACCTGCGGGTTTTTGCGTTAACGCACTGTTTTTTGAAGCCCAAGCCAACGGGCTTTTTTTTCGCCCGGAATTTTGATTAGGAAGCCGACATGAAAAAAGAAGCAACTGACATCATCAACGCATGCAGCAACCTGGTGGCGCAGCTTGACGCCCACCCGACAGGTGGCGCCATCTTCGTCTGCTGCCTCGCCATGGTGATGCTCGTTGTCGTGGTCGTCCGGTTGTCGGGGCCACGCCCCCCGAGATCGTCGTGACCAGGGCGCGCCGTCAACCGGGCAGGGGAGTGCAAGCATTCGCTATACGCGGATCCGCTCCACCTCGTCCAGGCTGATGGTGTCGTGTCGCCGGTCGTACAGTTGCGTGGTGCGCGTCGACGCGTGGTTCGCCATCGCCGCGGCGTTCTCGAGCGTGCCGCCATTCTTCAGGTACGCGGTGATGCCCGTCGCGCGGAACGTGTGGTTGCCGATCGCCGTGCCGATGCCGGCCGCGAGTGCGCGGCGCCGCACCATCGCGTACGCATTCGCCTGGGGCAACGGCGTCGTGCTGAGCTGCCCAGTGCCGCGGCGGACCGTGCGGAACAGTGGGCCCTTCGGATCTTCACCGATGCCGGTGCCGTCCAGGTACGCGTGCAGGTACGCCTCGAGTGTGTGATGACACGGCATCTCATGACGCTTGCCGCCCTTTTCGCGCAGACGCACCCACAGGCGCCGCTGCTGCACATAGACGTCGTCGACGCGCATCGTGAGCGCGGCGCCCACCCGCGCGAACGAAAACACCATCAGCGCGATCAGCGCCCGGTCACGCAGACCGATCGGGGTCGTCACATCGATACTGTCCAGCAGCTGCCGCGCCTCGGTCGCATCGAGCACCGGCGTTTTGCCCTTTTTCGTGGTGTGACTGGGCCCACGCACCGACGCAGCAGGGTTATGCGGGACGATCTGGCCGGTCACGAGCCAGTCGAACAGGTGGCGGATCGCCGCCAGCCGCTGCTTGACGGTGGGTGCCGAGTGGGTCTGCGTCTGCCGCTCGATCCAGGCGGCAACGTGCAGCGGCTGCACCGCCGTGATCGACGTGACGCCGGCGCCCGCGCACCACGCGAGGAAATCCCCGGCCGCACGCGCATACGCGCGGCGCGTGTGCGGGTTGCGGATCGCCGACGCGAAGAACTCGAGGAACCGCACACCGGCGCGCTCGCCGGCCGACACAACCAGCGTCGGCATCGGCACGCCAGCAGCGGCGACGAGGCGAGTATCAGCCACCGATGAACCCCTTGATCCTGGCTTCGAGATAGCCCTTCGCAGCAGACACGAGCAGGTCCACCGTGAAACCACCGGCCGCCGATGCGGCCCGCCGCGTCCGGTCCCATACGTCCGGACTGCGCATGGCATCGATAAAATCATGGCCGGCCCACGTCAGACTCTGAAAACCGATGCCGGGCCCGAACCGCATGCCGAAGTTTTCCAGCCCGCCACCATAAATGAAGCCGGCCTGTTCCAGCAGCAACAGGTGATAGTCGATCTGCTCGGTGGTGTAACCATCGACCTGCACCACCGGCTCCCGACCGTCAATCGCCTTGATTCCGGTCAAGGGAACAGACAGCCCCTCGAGCTTCAGCATCAGCTCACGGATCAGGTCCATGTCACGCTTCATGTTCTGGGTCATCCCTGACGTATCGGGTTAGCTCTCGGCCGATGGCCGGGCTCTTCATTGATGGTTGTGGCTCCAAGTAGGTGGCGATTTCGCTCAAGGAGCCCCCACAGTTCCTTCCCAGATGCAGACGAAAATCGAATGGCCCCTGCACGTACCAGAATCCGCCTCAGGTCGTCGTCATCGAAGCCCCCGAGGTGGTGTTTGATGACGTCAAACGAACGCAGGCGCCACTCCGGGTCCATCATCAACTGGTGGGCGACGCCTTCCGCCGCAAACTCGAGGCGAAAGTCTCGCCGCAGCTTCCGCTCGGCAACCCCGATCGTCACGAGCGCAGTGAGAAACGCCGTCACGATGCCAACGGCGCCGGCCACAATCGCGGCGGCCACCCCGGCGTTCACCCAAATGGAGGACGCACTCACGACCGCTTCACTCGCTGGAATCGCCATTGCAGTCCCCCGCATATATATGTGATAAAGGACATTATCACATATAGAAAGCCAAATGCACCACAAAGGCGTCTGCCGGTGGGCGAACCACCAACACTCAAAATTTGAGTGAAATTACAGCAAAATTCCCTTCCTTCTTTTTCGGCGCCGTGCTAGTCTGGATCCAAGGATGTGCCCCCACCCTTGGAGGCATTCCTTGAACCGGAGGCAAACACATATGAAGCGCTCTCACTACTTTGTTGCTAGCGGCTTAAGTGCCGAGATCAATCTCTGCACAGTCGCGTTGTCTGATCGCGCTTTTTTCGCGATGACCATCGCGAAACATATGGTTCCTCTGGTTGCGTCTGCGTCTCTGAAAGACCTGTCCAAGCTCCTCGTGGCAACGAGTGGCACGGCCAGCTCCGAGGAGGCGGAATCCATGATCCGCAACCTGGTGACCCACCGTAATTTTCATAGTGGCACTGACGACGCGAACAACGTTGTCTATTGCGACACGCTGGCGGCAACAGGCCGGCGATTTGGATTCCGCTCCCGTAACCAGCACTCGCCTCATCGCAATGCTGTGTTAAACCACCGTAGAAACGCGAAACGGTTATGGGAGAGCAGTACGGCGAGTGTTCAAGTTTCTGCGAAACCTCATAGAGGCTCGCATGAAAAAGCGGTACGAAGTGAAAATTGGCAAAGAGTTTCCGGTAAGCGAACTCAAGCCAGTCACGCAGTCTAAGAGCGTCATCAAGTTCGCGTGCGTGCTGGTTGCGATTGGCGTCTACGCGTCAGGCGCCGTAGCTGTCGTTTCAGGTAACTACACGCTCTTTGATAAATTTACCGATGCCGTGGTTCGCGAAACCGAGGCAATAACCGGCCATTCAGGATGCAACAACCCGAAGAAGGTAAAACAAAGCGAGTCCAGCTAGAAATGCAGCAGAAGTCATATGACCGACTTCAGCTGATGAAGGAAAAGACTGAGGCTTCTTCGTATGCCGAAGTGCTCAAGAATGCACTTCGGCTATATGAAGCAATCATCGACCAGTACGACGCCGGTCGCCGTCTTTATCTGAAGGACAAGGACGGGACACTTGTCGAGTACAAGGTCTTGTGACCTTCCTGCTGCAGGCCTTTCGAGGTGACATGCAGTTGGTTGGCCTGCCCAGGTACGCGTGACCCCAAATCGGCCTTCCGTTGAAAGAACAGGGGCCGTAGAAGCTCGGCGTGGTGTAACGCCGCGTACTGGCGAGCCAGCTTCGCTGACCATGAACACCGAGGAGCTTGACATGATGACTCTGCTGCGGATGGTCGACGAGATGCCGGAAATCGAGAAAACGGTGCGCGCGATCAGCGACGCCGGCGGCATGACACGCATCGCGGCTCTGAGAGAGGCCATTGAAGCTTTGCAGTTTTACGATGACCTCCGAACGGGAAAAGCGGGGCGTTCGCAAATCGGACCGTACGCTATCGAGACGCCTGGCGAAAATACCGTCAACGTTACTCCGATGGAATGGGCACTCCAAAACGCACTCAGAGCGGAGCGGAGCAAGGTAGCCCGTCTAGGCGCGCAAGCTCTTCATGCCAACTCTGAGCATGCAAAGATCAAACACCTAGTAATAGCCGAATACGAGAAGAATGCCGCGGCGATGAAAGCCGATGGCCGGCCGGTCTACCGAAGCAAGGCTGACTTCGTCAGAGCGATGTTGGACAAATATCGTGAAATTGTTGATCCCAACACGATATCCGGCTGGATCAAGCAAAGCGCTGTCGTTGTTCCGCACTGGAGAACGCGGGCGGAGAAAAAGAAAATTAGTGGGTCTGCGAAGCAGACCTAGGGGCCTGCCGGGCTCAACCGTTTTCAGCTACTCCCCCAGCGCGTTACCGTCTTCACATGGACGGTGACCTTGGGGCGTGACATGACGGCGGAACTCATAAGCAAGACAATCTGCGCAATTTGCGATGCCATCTGCAAATTGGTGGTCATCTTCCAAACCAACCCCAGCGGGGCACTCCTCTTACTCGCATTGACGGCCTTGCTTGTCGTCGCCCTCTGGGTTTACAGGCACACGGCTCATCACCACAATTTGAGGGCGCAACGGCCTGGGAAGCGTGCGCGGAGGTCCCAAGCTAATCGCTCGGTGGAGTCGACCATCGAATGACTGGAAACCTTGCTTGCACGATCGCTAGTCAGCGGTCTGACGCGGCTCAAACGCTCGCACTTGGCAAGTGTGGCGATCGTGGCGGTCTCCGGAATCTTTCACGGACGCAGCGGTGCCGGTTAAAGCATCATCGATGACAGGGCTACAGGCATCCTCATTGTTAGCAAAAGTTCACGGACGGTTAGCAATACGACCGCCCAGATGAACTGATTTGGGAAATTACTGAACTGATTTTTCATCGCATAAGCCCTTGTCCAGTAAAGGTTTCTGCGGATTTAACCTGTGGTACGACTGGAACGCTTTCTAGAACTCAATGTCGATTCAATATAAATTGCAATCAGAACATCGACTGCGGAGCTTCCACGATGCAAACCGTCCCCAAACTATTCATTGATTCTCTCGCCCAAGTGCAGGGCAATCCGGCCGCTTTGATAGCTTTGGTTTCCTTTGGCGCATTCACATTGATTGGCCTTGCGCTCTACGTTGTGTTGACCGCCATTAAGCGGAGCTGACATGACCTGGGCAAGATTCCCAAGCGCGTGGGTGCGCTTCCCCAAACCGTGTCCGCTGAATATCTTGTCTTGGCGAGAACATCGGACACAAGGCACCGCTGCGCTTGTTTTGCTGGTAGCGCTCGCGATCAAGTTGAATTTGTCGCATCGCAAAGTTCCGCTGGAACAGCAGACGGAATCGGTCGCCGTCACCTACGACGAGCTGCAAACGATGACGGGCTTTGCGCGCGCGACTATCTCAAAAGCGCTGATGTTGCTCCAAAGCATGGGAGCGATAAAGATTCACAAAGTGGGGCGTGCCAGCGTCTACGAGCTGACAGAGGTAAGCGTGAACGGGCGCTATTGCCAAGTTCCCCAAGCCTTTCTGCTAGACGGAAAGGAGGCCGAGCTGCGCCGCCTGATTCGTTTGCCGACGCATACCCGGACCTGCCTGAACGCAATGAAGCTTTACATGCTGTTTCTGGCGTACCGGAACCATCGGTTCGATACCACAGCCATCGGGTACGAATCGATCATGGCACACACGGGGATGCGTCGAGCCGACATTCCTGAAGCGTTTTCTCTGCTGGTCGCCCACGAACTCGTGCGAGCTTCAGATGCGGATGATTCTCGCGACCACGACAAGAGCAAGCGATACCGGGTCCTAGGACTTGGACAGATCATCTCCTCGAAAAACACGGAGCGAACGGCACCGACAACGCCAGCAGACTATGCTCGCCATCTGTAGAAAGACGGCGCATCGATGATGTTGACATAAAACCTGCCGTCCCCCATGGGGAAAGGTGACTACTTCCTTCCGGGGAAACCACGGAGAAGGGCGCTATTTCCGGGGAAACCACGTGGCGAAAAGTGACTACTTCCGGGACGGCCATTGCTGCCGCGTGTGCAGTACGTTGAGGATCTGCGCCACTTCACCGACGACACGTTGTCGGGCGTCAGGTCATATTCCAGGGGATAGGTGAACGTTTTCGGGGTGTTGCCCGCCCCCGAAAAGATGTACCTATGATGACGTTCGTCGGGACGACACGCCGTTGTAAAACTGTGGGCCAAAATGGACATTCGACCGCTGCATACTGATGATGACTATCGGGCCGCGCTGGCAGAGGTGTTGGCGCTTGTCGATCAGGACCCGGAACCCGGCACACCGGAAGGCGACAGACTGGAGGTATTGAGCATCCTCGTTGAATACTACGAGGGTGGCTTGATGGCGACTGAGCACTTGCTGCGCTCCCCGACCAACGTCGATCATTTGGAGCGCTCCATCGATCAATTGCGCTCCGGCAGTCATCGCGACGACCGTGCCCCCGAATCGAGCTGGAACTATCGGGTCATGGAATTTTCCGAGGGCGAAGAACGGTGGCAGGCCATTCATGAGGTCCACTACCGCGAGGGCGTTCCAGCGTCGTACTCGGAGCAGCCTGCGTCTGTGCAATGGGACGCTGAAGACAGCAATGACACGGGGCATGGGATTCTCGACCGGATGCGCGATTCGTTAAACAAGCCCGTCCTGCGCCCCGAGGATTTTGCGTAGCACTCGTTCTCAGTCGATTTCGCCAACACTGGAGCCTGCCTTGACGCTTGAGATACCGACAACCGGTCTACGCGAGTTCATCACTGATCTGGCGAAGCGTCATGGCGTGACGTATGTGAGGGACGGCTACAGCGCATTGGCAGAGGTCATTACGCGGCTGTCCGATGATGAGGCCGCACCCGACGAGACCGAAAAGCTGGTCATCGCACTTCGCCGTGCAGAGCTCATCGACGGCCCGACAATGGTGACGCTGCTCGGCCGCCACCTGGACGAGCAGCGCGAGCGTGATACCGAATGACTGTTAGCAGACGGTTCGGGCCATGACCCAAAAAACCTACGGTATCGCGATCAAGGAACGTGCCGGGCCAGTGCGCCCTGTCGAGATGCGGCTGACAGGGAGCGAAGGAACCCGTGTGGTTTTGAGTGCGGCAAAGCGCGTCATCGCGACGCACGAAAAGGTCATCAAGGCGCTTGCCAAAAGATGACACCGTTGTCGGTCGCTTCGGGGCCACACCCCGCTACACTGGCCGCTGTAGCCCCCATACCCGACAGGCAGGCACCCATGAGCACCAAAGCGACTCTTGCAAAGCACGATTCCGAAGACGGCAAACCGGCCTGGCATCTTTACGAAGAATTGTTCGAGGCGGGCGTGGTGTATCTGGAGCTGGAAGGCGTGCAGGTTGATGTGGTGATGATCGACAGCCCGTGGGCCAAGGCAGGCACCGTGCTACTGCGCCTGCCGGTCGAAACCGCGCAGCAGCTTGGCCTGCATACCATCGTGCCATCTGAGCAGTGGGAGATGGCTCGCAACGAGAAGAAAACGGATTCCTTAAAATCGCTTCGCGGCTCGGTTCGTCGCCTCGACAACCCGACCGATCCTGTCTGGCCGTCCGAGGACGAATCATCATGATCGAACGCAAGCTCACCCTCTGCGCCCTTTCGCTGATGCCGGTCAGGGAGTCTCGATGGGGTATCCACCGTGCAACACTTCACGCAAGCGCGGCATTTGTGTGATTCATCAATTCTGACTTTTTCCGGGTTAGTCTGACGTGAATTGTGCGCGTCAGAATAGACGGCCCTGCGGGTCCGGGTTGAACTTGAAACGAAAGCCCGTAACCTTCCGGCCCGCTGGCTTAACGGGTTCCCATTCGATGGCAAGGCTGTTTTTTTCCAGTAGCTCTTTCACGGCAGGCTCGATAACGCGACGGCGCAGTTGGCCCGAGTCCTTCACGCAGCTATCCGGGGCACCCATGGCAAGGCAAAACTCGTCGTAACCGATCGCAACAAAGCCCTTGTCACGGTACTGCGCCATGATTTCAAGCAACCTCCACGAATAAATCGACCGCAGATCGGCCGCATGTCGCAGCTTGTATTTCGTAAATTCACTTTCGATGCCCAACAGGTACGGTGCAATGCTCGGCGAAAATTTGAGGTCAACCCAACCAGCAGTGGTCGTGTCAACTTTCTCGTAAATCCATCGCACCGCCCGGTGTTTCGTCTCCTTCTTGCCTCGTGACACCACTTCCTCGTCCCACTCAATGCGGCATTCAAAGAGGTTCTCTGCGGCTTCTTTTAGCTCGCTATAGGCATGCTTGGCTTCGATGTGCGGGTAGGCTTCAATGAACTCTTTAGCCGTCACGCGGATGGTCCAGCCGGGCGCTTCGCCGGTCGTCGGATCAAGGCGCATCGCCCGGTCTTTCAGGATTTTCGCCTTCGGATTGCACTTGGCGATCGCGAGCGCGAGCAACCGCCTTTCGGACAGCTTCATGCGCTGGATGCGACGCACTAGTTCATTCTTGATCGTTACGCTCCGCTCGCGCGTGGTGGGATCGTGAAGCGCCGCAAGGTCGCCCATTCTGACATTTCCCGGGTTATTCTGACATCACTTATTCTATGTCAGAACCAAATCTTGCAGCAAGCCTGATTGCCTAAAAAGCAAGCAAGCACCCCGGAAAATGCCCGACTAGCCCTAAATTTGTCAGATACAACCCGGAAAACGCCCGGCTAACCCGGAAAATGGCAGGCTACCCCGGAAAATGTCAGAGTCATAGCCCCGAAACCCGTGCTGGTATTGGCTCAGCGCGAGCCTACAAAGGGGTTTACAAACAAGGACAAATATCTCTACAAAGACGCAGAACAAATCGCCTGTTGATAACTCTCACACTCGCCAATTCAAATGGACATATTCCAGGGGGAGACCGTCAATCGCGGCTAGTAGTTCGCCTCTGCGATACCCCGCTGCCAACCAAAGGTATGAGAATCCGGGGAAAGGTCATGGTCTAGGGGAGCCTTATCCACAACGTCCCCGGATTCTTCAACCTTTGGCGCACAGGAGAACCCGTCGAAACCCCACAGGGGCAAGGCTTACAGCCCGGATGACCGCGATTTATCCACAACTCCCCGGATTCTTTAACCTTTCCGCCCGCAATCAGCAAAGGTCATGGTCTAGGGTAGCGTTGGTAGCCAGGCGGCAACGTCCTGCACGACCTTATCCTGATATTCGAGCATGTTTATCCCGATAACAGTCAGAGCCGGGACAATCACATGACGCCGCCGTGCCCACATACGGTCACTCACCATAGCCCGATTCTCTTGCGCAAATCTTTGCCAGACGGGCTATACAGAGATTTATGGGTATAGGGGAGAGGCGCGCGTGAGAATGGACATATTCTAGGGGGGAACTTGATACATGAGCCGCTGAAAGGTCATATTCCACGGGGCGGTCGCCGTTTGGGAATGGTCATATCGTGGGCTAGCCGAATCCCGACAATCCCACCAATCCGGTCCGGCTGTCCTCGCTCGCTTCTACCTGAACCAGATACAGATCAACGGCGTGGGCTCGTCCATGATGAACCGTCCTGAGCGAAAAGAATCGTCTGTGCGACCCTCTGATCCCAAACCAGATGCGCCGCCCCGCAACAGCTTGCCGGTTCGAGTCCGGTCCCTGTGTTACCCAAGCCACCCTTTGGCCTTGCTAATGAAGCTCCGGTCCTCTTTGGCCAGCGAGGTGATCGGCCTCTCAACCTCTGCCTGCGGCTGTCGCTCGATCGCGTTTGAGGCCATGGAACTGCTTGGTGGGCGCGAGCTTTCCCAAACCGGCAGCCCCTCGCTCTCAACCGTTGCGTGTATCTGTTGCCTCTCCGTGTTCGCGGCACGCCCACGCAGCAGGAGAAGCAATTCCAACATCATTCCTTCGAGGCGGGAATTGTCTTGGGCCGGTGCTGCGATGGGCTGCGCTTGCGGGGGCGGTGCGGCTTTCAGCTCGCTCACTTCGGCAGCCAGGGCTCTGACCGTGGCCAAGAGAACGTCCTGATTTTCTAGCAGCTCCCCAACCCGGTTTTCGAGCCATTCAAGGCTCTCAGCGCGGCACTTGGCATCGATGAAAGCGGCGATGGCGTCGCGCACGTACTTCGAAACATTGTCTTCGGAGAAGTGCTTGAGCTTTGTTAGTTCGTAGTCCGAAATTCGGACAGCTATTGATGGCATGTTTACTCGCGTTGTACGTTAGGCCTGTGCCGGACAAGGCTTTTCCGATAATACGTATAACGCTTGTTTGACGCAAAAAAACGGCAGAAATGCGGAAACGCTTGCTGGGCGTGGGTTTGCACGTGCCGGAGGCACTTGCGTATGGTGTATGGCTATTTAAGGGCAGTGCCCGCCCCCCAAAACTATTCGGGCCGTCCGCGTTAAGGGCAGTTTGCGGGCTGCGAAACACGTATCGAACGATTCCCCAACACCCTTGCGCCTCAAATGCAGCTGCTTTGCACCACATATGCGGCGCTGTTACGGCTGCTTTGCGGCACGTATTGCGGCTGACGATGCGCCCGCTTTGCGGCTGCGAAACACGTCTCGATCTATTCGCTCGTACTTCGCTAGTACGTCACGGAGTACGTCGCTCCTACGCCGGTCGTACTTCGGGAGTACGTCACTGGCTACGCCGCTTGCACGCCACGTTCGCGCCGGCATGCACCTTGGATGCTTATCGGATGGTTCCGAAGTGATTCCTCGATGGTTCCGATGGCGTCATAACTTCCATGCTAATCAGTCGTCATCTCCTATCGGCCTCACGCTTTTCGAGACGTACGAAATCGTTCGTTTTCGTACCTGCCTGGCCATGCTCTTCCTGGTCGGGCCCTGCTGCACGCTTCTCAGTCGTGTCAAGGCACGTACGCCCCAGACTGACAGCGGATGGCTAAAACCGGATTGCATTACTGATGCACAGGGAGGTCACAAGCGACGCGCCCGTAACCAAACCACGGAGACCGCATGCGCTGGTTCGTGCTGCTGCTATTCCTTTTGCTTACGTCTTGCCCCGCCTACTGAGCGCGGTTTAAAAAAGTGCCGCCCCGCACAGGCGGCACTCATTTCCACAAGCCTGTACGCATAAAACCAGTCGCACCATCCGACTGGTTTTATGTCCTGTCGATAACTCCCCTATACCTCCGACCTCGAATTGCTCCGCACGCGTGAAACTAGCCGCGCTGGCTTGACGGTTTAGTGCCGTGATGTCCTGGGCGTGCGTTGGAACGGAAAAAGACCAATCGACGACCGCAGTCGGGATGCCAGCATGAACTCATCGCCGGCAGCACCGGCATATCGGGATAGGAACCCATGCTCAAAGAATTTGCAAAGGCCGTTTCGGCCATCGGCGTTCTGTGCGTGACACTGCAAAGCAACCTGGATGGCGCGCGATATGTGATTGCGCTGGCGTCGATCGCAACCATTGGATGCGTAGCCTATTGGACCCTTAAACGATGACCCCGTGCGCACGCGTATGGTGTAAGAAAATTCGCCCGTGCCAACGCGGTCCCGACTGAGGACCGCACCTCAGCCTTTCGGCCGCGTAAAGGCCCAGTAAAGGTAGTGCCCAGCAAAAACGGCCCTTTGATGGGCCGTTTGCCTTTACGCGTCGAGCGTGAAGTTATCCACAGGGAGGGCCGATTTTTGGGCGAAAAATTTTGGGCCGATTTTGCGCCCGAGTGCTTTTCACCCCTTTTTACCCCTCTAAAACCAACATCGGAACACCCATCCAGAGAACACCTGCACAGGCAGGGCCCCATAGTTGCCCCCTACCCCAGAGCAGAATCTGGAGCAGGAGGGGATGTGGCTTTGCGAAAAGGTTGCCCCTTTATGCACGTGGTGTCTTAGCAGACGGGCTGTATCTAGCCTACCCATCCTCCCTTTTTGGCCCACCACTGCCGGCCCACCAGACACGGATTTGCACCGGCTCAAACTTCGAGCGACATCTGGACTTACCGGCTTTGGTTTGGGACCCCCCGGGTGGACCCAATGTTTTCGCGTCTGCCAGCCCATGTAGGCCCTGTTACGTGACCCCGGACGCGGGGGTCTGAGCCAGAAACGCAAAAACCCCGAGTTGGGCGGCGACAATTATCTTGTCCGGTGTAGCGACAACTATCTTGGCCGGTGGTGAGGAGTCGTAGGCGGCGTAGCCGCCGGAGACGACGAGCC
>NZ_JBNPVS010000086.1:0-18294 GCF_050434225.1 Paraburkholderia sp. GAS32
AGCGAGGTGGCGCCGAACCCGTTCTGGTACGCCAGGTCCACTGCCGCACTAACCAGCCTCGATCGTTTATCGCTATTTGTTCTAGCCATGTTTGTACTTTAAGTCAGTCATCCAACTTAGTATGAGAGAGGATAGGCAAACCTGTCAAGCCTCCGGCTTGCTTCCTGCCAGCCTCGGTCCTTGATCCTGACAGCCTTGGTGTCGCTTCTGAGTGGCTCGTCCTTTGTTCACTCGTCGGCCGATGTTCCATAAGCGTCAGGGGCGCGGTTCAAAACCCGTGTTTTTTGCGTTACACAGACGAACTGATTCGTCCTGCGTTTTCAGGAGTCGTAGCCGCACATTCTTTAATTTTCCCTTCAACGGCGGCTTGCGAGGTAGATCGGTCACATGAGTGACCACTTGCTCACGCGGCCGAACGACAGCTACTGGCTCCGCTCACCGCCTCATGCGGCGGGCTTAGTTCGACCCGCTGCGGCCGGTCGACCCCACGCGACATATAGGGCGGCTTCCAAGGTACAACGGACGTTCGTTTACGTCGCGTTGGAAGACGGGAGTTCGGCCTTCGCGGATATTGAAGCAAGCAGGTTTCTACGTCAGCAAGGTCGCAGATTGCTGACAGTGCCAGGACCGAGCACCCATGAGAGCCAATGTAATAGTGTTCCCTCACGCGGAAGTCGATTCTTCCGCGTTGCCAACTCCACTTTCACCCTTTGGGACAACGAGCCGGGCAAGCTGGTGCGGCAAGTTTCGATGCATCTCCTCAAGCAGTCTTCGACACAACATCGCACGTAGCCGGACTCTTTGCGAAAGCCTGCCGTCCGTGGGCAACGGGGGCGCTTCACGCCAGTCAGGCTCTTTGACAATTTCAGCCAGTTCGGACGTGAGGTCTTCGTATGCTTTTGCGAATTCATCGTCGACGTAAAGACGATGACGCCGTAGTGCGTCTGCCATCGCAATTACTCCGTCGATCTCGTCGTCCAAACCGAAACGTGACTCCTGCACCCGCTCTCGGCTTCTGATGATCAAGTAAGGTGTTTCCTGTACCAAAGCATAAAGGTCATGGAATGCATCCAAACGTAACGTGAGCATTTTTTCTGCCACAGCCTTACGCATTTCTGCTTCTAACCGTTCCGTACTCTGTGCACGAGCTAGTTCGTTTTTGTACGTTTCCATGTCGCGCGAAAGGTCATGCTTGTACCGTTCCGCGTCGCGCTCCAGCCCTTTCGCTACGCGCTTCGTAAGCCATGCGGTCAAGGTATTGCGAAAGACGACTGCTATGGCAAGGCAAACGGCCGCGACGATTGCGGTAATGCCGCCAAGCATGGCAAGTATCCAGTTCAGAATCTCCACTGTGGCCCCGTTAGGTATTTACGGACGATATTACAGACAAAAGCAATAGCAACGCCAATGCTTATGCCACTCACCCTTCAGCGACCCACTGCACTACATTTGGTGGCGAAGCTAGGCTACGATAGGTCATCAAACAAAACGCGGGCCGGAGGTCAGTAAAGCAGACCATAGCGGCCGTTGGCCGATGGTCGAGCCAGCGGCTATTAAGGCCGATGACCGACCTTTCGTCTTTTACGATTGGATGGCCGGTTACGGGGGGCCGACGTTTAAACGTTCGAGCGACGCCGCATATGAGCGGCGGCTTGTGGCCGCTCCGCGTCCCAAGGCCGAGCCCGACGGTTTCCTAGGTGTGCACCTTATGCAACAGGCACAATGCAAGCGGGAGTGGTCCCGTGCATTGACGCGTCAGTGAAGGCAGTTTCGCGACAACTAGCGGCCACTCAGCGTTCGGACAAGGCATCGTATGATGTGGAGTTCACCCTTACCCATCAAGCTAGGAGCAATGTTGCCTAGCGCCTACGCGTACCGATGGGCTCCCACCAGCTGGCGTGGGTGACAACATACTTTGAGTCGTCGAAATCGGACCTGTTCAGATTCAGACGTTGTGCGCTTGCAAGCGGCAGAACCACAAGGGGGCGCACGACTTCACCTGTGTACGTCTGCTGAAAGGCAGGGTTCAGGACATGGCGTCGACCATCCTCGAACGATAGTTCGAGGCGTTGTGCATCGTGTTTGCATGCGTCTATCTGAAACATCTGCTTCGTGTCGCTATATCCGTCCGATACGGCACCGCTGCCGCCCACGAAATCCGCGAGGTAGTACGGCGGTGCAGGGCGATCAACGGAAAGCGTCAACGTGACTTCGTTATCCTGGCCTCGGGTGCCTTCGAGGCATGCGTATAGCGTATAGATCATGGTTTGAACCAGGTTATGCCATTCGATGAAGTCTCGCTCACGATCGACGGTTCTTCCATTATGGGGTGGACTGCCGTGCGGATAAAGCGGGCATGGGCCGTATACCAGAAGACTTCGCAATCGGTCTGGCGGAACGCTACCCTAACACGGCTGTCGGTTCCGTAAGCCAAGGCGACCCGTGTACGCTCGCCATCGGCAGCGATGCCCTGATAGGGGGGGTAGGTGGACCGCGTGAGCGGACAGCTCGACGCGCATAGCCACGCGCTCTCTGTGTCAGGACGGGGCAAGTGTGCAGATAGCCGGCGTCGAATGGATGCGAATGACCGCAAGGCAGCGAGTTTCGGCCATATGTCACTGTCGAGGGAGTGTCGCTTCGTGGCCGGTCACTGCCTGACGGCGATCGGCAGCTTTGACTGTCACGTAACGGCAGTGGCCAACCCGCAACAGCCTCTCGCGGTGGCCGGGACTGGCGTCTTAACCTTAGCAGAGCAGACTCTCGTAACGATATTCGGTACCGGTGACGGTGCATGGCATGCACCTCGAGTGGAGAGTCGCGCAGGCGCGACGTAGATTATGCGCCGGTGAAGCGACGGACCGCTTCCACGGCATGATCCTGAATCACGGCCCACCCGAGATCAGCGAAGCTTTCCGGTTGATCGACGACGAGAGTCCCGGTAAGCGTATTTGCACACGCTCAGAGGAATGTTCCGGTTTTAGGTCCTGGACTATGCTCCATTTCATCCTCCTGCAGAGCGGGCTGTTTATGAGGCTTGCGGTGCAGTCCGTGGAGATGGGGGCTGCGGAGCATTGGGGTTCATTTCCTTCGCGATAGCGTAGGCGCGTTTCGTCGCCGGACGCACGGCGATCGTGTCCAGCCAGCGTTCGACGTGGGGAAACTGGTCGATGTCCTGGTTCAGGATGTTGTAGGCAGCGGCCCAGGGATACGTTGCGACATCAGCGATTGAATAGTCGCCGCCGGCGAGGAACGGTCGGTCAGCGAGACGTCTGTTGAGCACGCCGTATAGGCGGGTGGTCTCAGCCGTATAGCGCTCAATCGCGTAAGGAATCTGCTCGGGCGCGGCGCGCCGGAAGTGGTTCTGTTGCCCCGCCATCGGACCTAGGCCACCCACTTGCCAGAACAACGTAAGCATTGGATCTACACCGTCGCGGATTTTGTTGACGCACGAGAGGATCGGCTGCTAGCGAACGGGATCGATGTGTGAGGCGGCGGGCAGCAAAGGAGCGACGTTCCAGGGTAACAGTTCGTCGATGCGGTTCACTGGGTGATCGGCGATGCGCTCGATGACGTAATGCAGGTAGGCTTCTGGATCAACGCCGTTCATGCGGGCAGATCCGATCAGGCTGTACATCGCAGCTGCACGTTCGCCGCCTGAGTCCGCACCGGCAAATAAAAAATTTCGCCTTCCAATAGCTACACCGCGCAACGCGCGCTCGGCAATCAGATTGTCAATCTCGGCCTGACCATCGCTGCAGTAATAGACCAGCGCAGGCCAGCGATTCAACGAATACTGGATCGCTTTGGTGGTGTCCGATTTCGCGGAGAGTGTGAGAAGCGTCTTCTCGAACCACCGCTTCATATCATCAAGCAGCGGCACAGCCTTCTCCTGGCGAACGCGCCGACGTTCTTCAGGCGGCTTGCCACGAATGTGCTCTTCGATGCGATAGGGTGCGCCGATGCGCTCGAGTGCTTCGCTGGTGATCGGTGATGCCCGAACAGCGTGCAGATCATGTAGTTTTCGCCGTGCATGCGCCATGCACGCTGCTTCGCGAATCTGACCGCCGAGGTACAGATCTGCATAACCGGCGAACGCATCTGCCTGCAGTACGCCGGTGAAGTTGGCAAGGTGACGTTGTGGATGTTCGCCGCGACGATCCGGTGTATAGGCAAACCAGACCGCCGGCGCTTCGTCCGAACCGCAGGGCCGGTCATCGCGCACATACACCCAGAGCCGGCCGGTCTTCGTCCTGCCATTGCCCGGCGCGAGCACCGGCAGCGGGGTGTCGTCGGCGTGAACCTTGGTGCCACCAAGCGAATGGCGGCGCACTGCGTCGACCAGCGGGTTGAGTAGCCATGTCAGACTGCCCAGCCAGTGGCCCATGGTGCCCGCTTCGATCTCGACGCCGTCGCGCGCGTACATGACGGACTGGCGATAGAACGGGATGTGGTACGCGAACTTCGATGTCGTGATGTGGGCGAGCAAAGCTGGACCGGGCAGGCCGCGATCGATGGGCCGGCTCGGCGCAGCGGCTTGCACGATACAGTCGCAGCACGAACAGGCGAATTTGGGACGGCGATGACGGATGACGCGGAAGTGCGCGCGCACGTATTCAAGCTGCTCGGATACGTCTTCGCCCAGCGGTTTGAGTATGCCACCGCATTCCGGGCAGTCTTCCTCGATGGGGCGATGCACACGCTCTTCGCGTTCGAGGTGATCGGGCAGCGGTTTGCGACAGGCGCTCTCGCGGCGTTGTCGCGCCTTCTTCGAATCAGCCTGGGCGGCCGCACCTTCATCGGCCTGCAGGTCCTCAAGTCGCAGTTCGAGCTGCTCGATCTGACGCTCCACCTTCTCAGACTTGCGACCGAACTGCATGCGGCGCAGCTTCGCAATCGTCAGCTTCAGATGTTCGATCTCGATTACGCGGGAGCTGAGTTGGTCCTCCAACTCGACGACCCGCTGCGCGTTTGCATGAGCTGACGCCGCATGCGCGCGCACCAGCGCCTTGAGCGCATCAATGTCGTCGGGCAGGTCAGAATCGGTCAGATCCATCGTGACAGTTTACGACTGTCTGCCGCACGCAAAGGCACGCGGTAACAGACGTTTACAAAGCACTGCGCGGGCGTGCCGCTTCGACTGGTTGTCGCCAGTCAAACCCTTCGAGCAGGAGCGAGAGTTGAGCGGTGGTCAACGCCACGACACCGGCGTCGGCGCGGGGCCATGCAAAACGCCCTTTCTCAAGACGCTTCGCAAATAAACATAGGCCGCCATCGCTCCAGTACAACGCCTTCAGCAGATCACCACGGCGGCCCCTGAAGATAAAAACATGGCCGCCGTATGGATCCTTCTCAAGCACCATCTGTACCTTCGCCGCAAGGGAATTGAAGCCGGAGCGCATGTCAGTGACGCCTGCAGCGATCCAGATCCGTGTGTTTGCAGGCGGCCCGATCATCGCAGAATCCGCTCGAGGACCAGGCGCAATATCGTCACGTCGGGCACGCCTTCTATCCGGACCGACGTATTGCCATGCTGAAGCTGAATGCTGCCGTTTGCAGCCTCCCGAGGTGCCGGCGCGTTCGTCGTCTCCGGAGCACGGGCCGCCGGTCGATCGGACTGTACATCGACAACGACAGGCAACATGGTCTCCGTCTGCGCATCTTCGATCAACAGACCCTGAGCGTACAGTTTGCGCCAGGCCCACACCTGATTGGCGTTGATGTTGTTGTCGCGAGCGACCCGTGCGACCGACGCGCCGGTTTCAAACGTCTGCTCGACGACCGATCGTTTCCATTCCAATGGATGCCGCCGGTTCTGGCGCTTGGCAGGTAACTCGACTGTCTGAGGCACTGTGTCCATTCCCGCTGTTTGTGGACAGAGTCGGTCACTCGTGTCCGTCGCAGGCGATGATTGCATCTTCTACGCAAGGCGGGGAACGGTACAAATCAGATGCTTACAGAACAACCACTGATGTACCTCAAGCTGCCCACGCTGATCTGCGGGGATCAGCTTGCCCGCCTTGTCAGCGAGGTAGAGCAGGATGGCGCCCGACTCGAACAGAGAGACCGGTTCCCCGCTATCGGCCGGTTCGTGATCAACGATCGCCGGAATCCGGTTGTTGGGCGAGATTTTCAGGAATTCCGGCTCGAACTGCTCGTTCTTGCTGATGTTCACCGGAACGATGCGGTACGGAAGGCCGCTCTCTTCAAGGAAAATTGCTATTTTGTGGCCGTTGGGCGTGGCCCAGTAGTGCAGGTCAATCATTGAATTCTCCATCTGCTAAAAGGCTCTTGCCCGGGTAGCAAGAACCGGAATGATCGAGGCGATGCGGCAAGGTCCGGCCCGACTGAACCGGTCCTTGATGCTCATCGGGATTCGGGCCGATCCCGGCCGACCGGCCAGGGCAGTCAGGCGGCGCCCGCGCGCGCCAGGTGATCCAGCACGGGAAACAGCTCGGAAGGGTCGGGGCGACGTGTGTAGTCCGGGTTCACCTCGGAGTACGTGACGACGCCGTCTTGAGCGATGACGTAGCGTGCGGGCATTGGCAGGCTCCATGACGTGTCATCGTTGAACACCGCGAGGTCGTTCTTCAGGACATTCCGATACAGATCGATCAGATAGTCGGGCAGCGCGAACCGGACACCGAACGCTTGCGCCACCTGGCCATGAGGATCGACGAGAATGGGAAAGCCCAGGTGGTTTTGCTGGACCGACTTGCGGCTATTGACTGCGTTCTGCATCGAGATCGCGACGAGCGAGGCCCCTCGCGCTTCGATGTCGCTACGTGCTTCCTCCAGCGCCTGAAGCTCCAGATTGCAATACGGGCACCAGACGCCCCGATAGAACGTGACCACCAGCGGGCCGCGGCTCAGAAGACGATCCGAACTGAATGTTGCGCCTTCGGAATCCTTGAGCGTGAAGCCGGGAGCCTGCTGACCGGCCTTTATCGCAAGACTTGCCTGTCCGCTCGCGATCAGTTCTGCAGTGCTTTTGCGGAACGTATCGATCACAAAAGAGGGAATATTGTAGGGGGGGCCGCCGCTTACCAGTTCGGCGGTGAAAGCATCCAGTTTGTCCTGAAGCGCCATAACTATCTTCTCCGTTTGGGAGCCGCGAGCAAGAGACGCGGCAACGACGGGAAAGATATTTGATACGCCCACGCGCTGGTAGGTGTAGAGACTGACTTTAAGATATTCAGTTATTGAATGATTGATCCACTCAAGTGCCAGTATCAGGTTGGCGCTTGATGAAATCGGTCCGGAATTCCTGGAACGCGGTGCTCACGAAATCGGCAAATGCCCGGGCCGATGGCTTTGCGGCGCGACCGGCGGGCAGGATCACGTTGATGTCGGCTGACCCCATCGCCCAATCCGGAAGGACACGCACAAGTGCGCCGCTGTCCAGCTCCGCCAGGCAACTCAAATGACCGGTTGAGAGAATGCCGAGACCCGCCACCGCTGCGGCGGTCGCACCGTCGGCCCCATTCAGCATGAAACGTGGGTCGACGCGAACCGAAGTCGCGTTTCCGTCCATCCAGAATGCCCATCCTTCTGAACTCTGGCCAGCCGGCCCAACGATCACAGCATGGTTAGGCAAGTCTGATGGAGCAGAGGGGGTTCCCGCCTTCTTCAGATAAGCCGGCGAAGCGACCAACACGCGATGCACCACACCGATCCTGCGGGCGACCGCCGTTGAATCGGCCAGCGGACCGATGCGAACGGCAACATCCACGGACTCGCCGACGAGGTCTTGTCGCTGATCATTTAGTGTGAACTCCACTCGCAATCCGGGATGGGCGTCGGTGAATTGCGAAAGTCGTGGGAGTACAGTGCGGGTGGCTAAAGCGGACGAGGTCGCGACCCGCAGAATTCCGCGCAACTCGCCGGTGCCGCGAGCCGCGTGATCGGCCTCGTCGAGCGCTGTGAGAATCGCCTCCGCGCGAGCGAGATAGTCGGCACCGGCCTCCGTCAACGTCACGGCACGTGTCGTGCGCGTGAGCAAGGCCGCACCGACTTTCCTTTCCAGGGTGGCGACAATGCGCGAGGCGGTCGGCTGGGAGAGGCCGAGTTCGCGTCCGGCGGCGGAAAAGCTGCCAGTGCGCGCAACCCGGACGAAAAGCAGCAGCGAGAAAAATCGATCGTTCATGCAGAAATCAAATAAGACTTAGTCATATTCTCCTACTACCTCAAAAAAGTGAATGAGGCAACACTAAGTCGGGAGGCCGCCGTGTGTGGCGGCCGCGTCCACAGGAGAAAGTCTCGGCATGTTAGCCCTATCGATCGTCTACGCTGGCGCGCTGGTCTGGATTTCGGCCATCGCTCAGCATCTCAACAATCTGACGGTACATGGCGCCAGGTGGGTCGCGAGTGACCGCACGCAGCCGATTGTCGACGACGGTTTCACCGGGCGGTCGACGCGTGCACTGCGCAACAACCTCGAGTCGGCTGCCATGTACGTCCCGGTTGCTCTGGTCGCGCTTTTCCTGCACCCGGCCTCGGCGATCGTCACCTGGGTGCCAGCCATCTATATGGTTGTCCGTACGACCTTCACTCTCGGCTATTGGCTGAAGATCAACGCGGTCCGCTCCCTGTCCTGGCTGATCGGGATGGTCTGCACCCTCGTCCTCTCAGGTAGCCTGGCTTCGGGACTGTTATCTGCTGGCTAACGTCGTCTCATGAAAGCCCATCGTGTTGAGCAGAGCACGCCGCAAAGCGCCGTTCGGTCGGGAATCGGGCAACTCAAAATCAATGGTTGTCTCGACCAACGCATTCCTGAATTTTCAATTCTCCTATCGACTGAATCGGAGATCCATCATGCCGGACACTGATCGACAGACCCTATTTTCACCGTTCAGCCTGGGCGGCCTTGAACTGAAGAACCGGGTCGTCATGGCGTCTATGACGCGCGGACGCGCATGCAATGACGGGCTGATCCCCACGCCGTTGCATGTCGAATATTATCGGCAGCGCGCTTCCGCTGGTCTGATCATGTCAGAGGCGACCTGGGTCAGCCGCGAGAGCATTGGCTTTATCAATGTTCCTGGCCTATTTACGGCCGGACAGGCCGAAGGCTGGCGCGCAGTCACTGAGGCCGTTCACGTGGAAGGCGGCCGGATCTATTCCCAACTCGCCCATTCCGGGGCCGGGTCCCATCCGGATTTCTTCAAGGGCGAGCCGCCGCTCGGGCCGTCGGCCATCAACCCCGGCCTCAAGTCCTTCACGCCGGAAGGTTTCAAGGACACAGTCACGCCCCGAGCGATGACCGTCGAACAGGTCAAGGCGACGATTGCCGACTACGCCGCAGCCGCCCGTAACGCCAGGGCGGCCGGCTTTGATGGAGTCGAACTCCATTCGGCCACGACCTATCTACTGCCGGAGTTCCTCAACAGTGCACTGAATGTCCGGCGGGATGAGTATGGGGGTAGTCCCGAAAACCGTGCGCGGATCGTCGTCGAGATACTGGAAGCCCTGATTGGCGTGTGGGGGCCTGGTCGCGTGGGCATCAAAATCAGCCCGACGATGGCGATGGGTGGATTCGGCCCGACCGACGAGACGGTTGCGACCTACGATCATCTCGTCGAGCGGCTGAACGACCTGGCGCTTTCCCACTTGCAGATCGTCCGCGTCCCGAATGATCTGACTGGGACGCCGATTCATGCGCTGCAGGACACCATTTCATATTACCGCCCCCGATACGCTGGCACGCTTATCGCCAATTGTGGCTTCGATAAAGCGTCAGCCACCAGCGTTATCGAATCGGGGCAGGCCGACCTCGTATCCTTCGGTAGTTCTTTCATCGGAAATCCCGATCTGGTCCGACGGTTGCGCGAGGACCTTTCGTTAAACCCATCCAGCCGGGAAACCTATTATCAGGGCGCTGCCGAAGGCTACGTCGACTATCCGGTGGCGGCCGCGCACGACCTTTTCTTGATCTAATCACCCAACCGGAGACAGTAATGACTTCAAGCAGTCCCACCAGCGACCGCATCAAGGCCGACGACATGGTACAAAAGTTCAGGGAGCAGGGGTTCCTGGCACGGCGCCTTTTCGCTGTATTTACCACTCCAGTCAATGGACTCGGCCAGATCATGCAGAATCTTCAGGCCCATCTTCGCTATCAGGTTGAACTTGAACAAAAAGGTGTGATGTTCGCGGCCGGCCCCCTCCTGACGGACGATGGCGAGTATGGCGAAGGGGAAGGAATGTTCATCTATCGAGCATCGTCACTTGCGGAAGCCCGATCGATCGCTGAGGCGGACCCTATGCATTCGAGCGGTGCTCGCAGCTTCCGCATCAGACCGTGGATTCTCAATGAAGGGAAAATAACGATCTCCGCAGACTTCTCTACCGGAAAGTTCGAAGTCTTCTGATAGACAGCAAGAACCCAACCCGGATGGTCAGTTCTACGGAATGAAGAAGTCAAGAGATCATCGCGGCGCTCAAGCGCGTTGCGATTCCATGTTACACGCTTCACCGAAGGCTTCAACCGCTTCGTTATCTCCACGATTGCTCCGGTTGCTTCCGGCTGGAGCGGTTGCCGGGTGGGGCTTTCACCCACTGGAAAAGCGCCGCCTTTTCACGGCGCACGCCAGGAAGGGTCATTCGCCTGTATCTTTAGTCGGACGTTAAGACGTCGACTTTTCGGCTGAAAGCGGTCATTGGCCTAGATTCGAGTTTCGCCATCGGGATGTGTTTATTCAAGGCGGTCAACGATCCTGGACAGCGCTGAAATATCAGACGACGCATGCACTGACAGCTCAGACACGGACTAACGCGGCACGTACAGCAGCGAGGCACAGACTCGCCATTCGCTGAGGTGCAGCCCAAATCGTTTCAGTGCCTTTGCGAACGCGTTTCCCATCCTGCTTCCGGCGCGTGTCAACAGGAAGGGAATCGCCTGCTCGAGCTCTTGTGATCGCTTGGGTGTCTTCTTGATTGTTGGTGTGTCGAGGGTTTACGCGTGTTTATGTATTTGAAAAATCAAATATACTCCACCCGTAAAGTATTTGATAAATCAAGAATATGCCATCCGGGCGAACTCGGATAGGCCGCGCGTTTCTTCCTACTTGAGCCAAGCGTCATACGCTGAACCGGAGCGGATTGATGAGAAACAAGATTGCACTTGAAGAGCACTTTGCAATCGACCTGAGGATCGAGCAATCGAAAGGTTATGCGCCTTCCCACGGCTGGGAGATGCTGACGTCCAATCTGATGGACATCGAGCAGAAACGCCTCGAACGGATGGAGCAGGGCCGAACGGAGTATTCAATTTTTGTCGCTCAACTCGCCTGGCATCCAGGGGATTCCGGACATCAAGGAAGCGATTGATGTTGGGCGGCGGGCCAATGATGTCCTCGCCCGTTTGAACGCATGAGAGGCGTCTTGGCGGTTCGAGATGTGCGCGATCAGCAAGCCCGACCGCGTAAATATTGGACGGGAAAACGTGCGACGTCTTTTCTGTCTTGAATGAAGCGAATAGGAGGAATCGGATGTCCGTAACCGGATTGGCGCCCGCAGGCGTGTGGCGCAACAAAATCTACAGCGGCGGGTGGAAAGCCGCCGGCGGCGGTACGATCCCGGTGACCGAGAAGGCGACCGGCGAGGAAATGGGATCGATTGGCTGCGCGTCGGCCGCGACGCCGGGGCCTCAGCGAGGCGACGCTTTGCGCGAGGTCGCGCGCTTGTTGCGGGTGCACGCAGGCCCCATCGTCAACGAACGGCAGGCCGCAAACGTCGATCGCATCGTGGCGGAATCGGCCGGCAAGGGCGCGAAGATTCTCGCCGGTGGATCGCGAGACGGGCTGTTTCACAAGCCGACCGTGATGGTTGACGTCGCGCCAGGCATGCCGGTGTTCGAGGAAGAGATCTTCGGTCCCGTCGCCGCGGTAACCGTGGTCAAGGACGATGAAGAAGCGGTTGCGCTGGCCAATCAGAACCGGTATGGCCTGGTTGCGGCAGTGGCTTCCTCCGATTTGCGCCGGGCCCAGAGGGTTGTGGACCGATTGCATGCCGGCATCGTCCACATCAATGACCAGACGGTCATGCACGAGGTGTTCGGGCCGATGGGCGGCCTGGGTATGTCGGGCAACGGGCATAACTACAGCACGCTGACCAATGCCGACCAGTTCACGGAATGGCAGTGGATGACGAGCCGCGAAAACCTTCCCGCTTACCCATTCTGAAAATGGGTGGCACCGCACTCCCTCGCTGCATACGGGCAGGGATTCAGCATCACCAGGTAGCTAAGTCGAGCAGGCGCAAACGAGCCAGTGGCGGACGATGTCACGATCATGTCCGTCCGCAGATCGCTCCAAATCCAAACGTTACTAAGGAGTACGGTATGAATGAAGTTGCTTTGATCACCGGTGCAGCGCGAGGTATTGGTCAAGCCTTTTCGAAAAGACTTGCCCAAGATGGTTTTACTATTGCTCTCCTCGATCGTCTCGACTGCCAGGCCACTGCGCAACTCGTCCACGAAGCCGGCTCGGAGGCACATATTTTCCGCGCCGATCTCAGCGAGAAGGCAGACATAGACCGCGTAGCGGCGGAGGTGCAAAGTCAACTCGGCTCCGTCGACGTGCTGGTCAATAACGCCGGGATTCTCCCCAACAAATCCTTCGATGAAATTACCATGGAGGACTATCGATTGCTGATGTCCATTAACCTGGATGCGCCATTCTGGCTGGCACATGCACTCGTGGGAAATATGCGCAAAAAAGGATGGGGGCGCATCATCAACATCACGTCCAATACGTTCGGCGCGCCAATCAAGGATTTCACTCACTACATTGCCAGCAAGATGGGGTTGATCGGCTTGACGCGCGCATTGGCAAGCGAGCTGGGTGTCTCCGGCATCACGGTCAATGCCGTGGCGCCTGGATTGACGAGAACACCCTGGATGCTCGAGCCCGGACGCAAGGGTCCGGGTGGGATGAGCTACGAGGAGGAGTCGAAGCTCATCGTTTCCATGCAGTCCATCCCGCGAGCGCAAACGCCGGAGGATCTGGCCGGAATCGTTTCGTTCCTGTCTTCAAAGGATGCTGACTTCGTCACTGGCCAAACCATTGTTGTTGATGGAGGATTGGTTCGCGTTTAGTGCAGAGGCGCCGGCACAAGACGTTTTCAAGTCGTCACCAGCAGTTGCACAGAGGCGATTGTTACGAATCTCCTCGTGTGCAACAGCGAAGTTCGCATGATCGATGCTCTGCCGCTCAAAGGACTGGCATTTCGGCGGATCTCTTTACAAAGGTATGGATTCAATGGAATTTCCTTCTGAAGAGAACCGCTCAGGCTACAACGGTGTCGCCGTGCTATTTCATTGGCTGATTGCTCTGTTGATGATCTGCGGATTTTATCTCGGCTGGGTTATGAGCGACATCCCGGGCTTCACTCCGGCGAAGCTCAGATATGTGTCGTGGCACAAGTGGATCGGCGTTACCGTGTTTGCGCTCGCGCTGCTTCGCCTCCTGTGGCGCGCAACGCGCGGAGCACCGCCGATGCCCGCCGCGATGCCGAAATGGCAAAGGGCCGCCGCGCACGCAACGCACTCGCTGCTGTATGCGCTGATGCTCGCCGTACCCGTTACAGGCTACTTGTTCAGTTCGGCAGCGGGCGTGCAAGTCGTGTATCTCGGCATACTGCCGCTGCCAACCATCACCGGCCCTGACCAGGCGCTGAAGGCGCTGCTGCGCACAGCGCATATTGCGCTGAACTACACGCTGCTCGTGCTGTTTGCCACGCATGTGCTGGCGGCACTCAAGCATCAATTTGTGGAACGTGACGGGCTTCTCGCACGCATGGTTCCTTTCCTTAAATGAGAGCGCCATCTCAGGGCGCGTTCACTCTGGATCTTCGAATGACTCTCAGGAATAGGTCTTATCGCCGGCTACTGGCGAGTGCCGCGGCCGTTCTGTTCGCAGTCGCGTTGCCCGGATTCGCGCAAGTCGACGCAAGCAAGAGCACGGTTGTCGCTACGTCGAAGCAGATGAACGTGCCGGTGGACGGTGCGTTCAAGAAGTTCGCCGCGCAAGTGGCCTTCGATCCCGCGAAGCCCACTGCAGGCAGCACGAACCTGTCGGTCGATATGAGCAGCTACGACCTGGGCGACGCTGAGTACAACAAGCAGGTGCGCGGCAAGGAATGGTTTGACAGCACGACGTTCCCGAAAGCGACGTTTGTCTGGACGGCCATCTCGCCCGCCTGCGGCAACCAGTACAAGGTGACTGGCAAGCTGACGATCAAGGGAAAAATCGCAGGTCGTCACGCTACTCTTTGGACCAACACCAATGAGGTTGATTAATATATTATGTAAAATGCATAGGAATCCGAAGTTTATCGAGAGCCGAATTAACAATGCAACTACCCCTGTGGCAAGTGCTGCGCCCGAATGAGTAATCTGTTAAGGCTTGCCGATACGTCGATTACGGGATCGGCGAATGGTCCGTTCCCGTCAGAAAAACCCTCAGCTGCCGCTCCGCTTCGAATACTTCGTGAAGAGGAGCCCTTGCGAGCTGGGCGTCATACAACGTCAGTAGCGCTTCAAAGTCGCTGATTACCTCAGACGCGAGCCGCCACTCTCCCGTCTCACGAGCGTGCGCCAGGGTGTTCTCCACCACGTATTCGACGATCTTGAACTGCTCCACCGGTTGGTTGCCGTAACCAGCGCGCTGCAGATACCAGCTCAGGTACACCGCGCGCATAAGTTCGTTGACCAAATGGCTGTTGCCATGTCCGTCGCGGCATGCAACCAGCGCAAGATGACAGGACAGCGACCGCTCACTGGCGGAGGCGCGATCCATCGGCAATAGAAGTGCTTTCGTCAGCGGCCTGCGGGCTCGGCCGGGGGACCTGTTTCGCCTGGAAGACATTTTTTCGACATTGCGACGCCGGAAGCGATTGATTATAGCGAAGCCATATCAGAGATACGGCCGCGACGACAATCAAGGGCTGAGTTCGACCGAGGCTGTGTCAAAACTAAAAAACACTAGGTTTTAGGGGGTCGCTTTACCCTTCCCGGAGGGTCACGAAGCCCGCATAGAGCGTTCTGACAAGCCGACTTTCTAGCCAAGTCGTAGCGCCATGCGTTTTGACACACTCTGGACCCACATCCGCCCTTCGATCCGGCGTGCCATCTACGGGAGCTTCCATGGTGAAACGGTCATTCGTGTAGCCGTTCGGCGATGCGTTGCTGGAATGCGGCTGCGTTCCGAACGACGTCCCAGATCGTTGCGCGCACCACATAGTTGAAGGTCGCGCGCCGATGTCGTGCATGTCTCATGCGTGCGTGCCCCGGATCGTCGGGCGCGAAGATGCAGACACGGGCAAAGCCGGCCCCTTTGCCGACGCAAATCGGACAAGGCGGCGAAGTCAACCGTCAATCATTGTGGCCAGGCCATGCCAGCCGCAGGGGTCACATCGATCGCGATGAATGTTGACTTCACGAATGCCAAATTCTTTGCAGAATATTTACGCTCTAGCATCAATCCATTGACCGCGTTAGTCACGCGAACTGGCCAGTGTCCCTAAGCGGGCCAGCTTGTCTCAGCAGCACGCCGTCCAGTTGATTCCCGGTAGCGCCATGCATCGATCGGTGGCATCGATTCAATGCCAATGAAACGGTTGCTCCGGGCAATTGATTTGCCCTCCACCCACTTTGACCGACCGATTGGAGCTGACTCCTTGAGCGAGACCGAACAGCAGGTACTGGCCGCAGCCGACATATTGATCGATGCATTTGCGCGGCATGACCGTGACGCCTATTTCGCGGCCTTCGCGCCGGATGCGACTTTCCTGTTCTATCACGTTACCGAATCCTTGCCTTCGCGTGTGGCGTACGAAGCGCTCTGGCACCGCTTGGAACAGGAGCAGCAGTTCGCGGTGCTTGGTTGTGAGTCGAGCGATCGCTCTGTGCAGCTGGTTGGCGAATGCGCGATTTTCACGCATGCGGTGCGCACCACCGTATCGACGCGCGCGGGCCGCGCCACGCTTGATGAGCGCGAGTCGATCGTGTTCGCGCGGACTGGAGGAGGGTGGCTGGCGGTCCATGAGCACCTGTCGCCACTGCCTGCCCATGCGGAATCGGATCAGACGCTTGAGGAATCGGCAGCATGAGCTCAGCGAAGACGAACGTGTCCATGCGGAGCGATGCAGTTGCTCGACGGCCGGGATGCCTTCCAGGAAATTCAAGCACGTAATAGCCGCGGGGTCAGCGCCGCTTCCAGTAGTCTTTGCCAAAAGCGAGAAAGGGATATGAACAGCAACAGCACAACGACTTGGGACCCCGCACCGGCCGCCGTGCCGCCTCATCGGGGCGGCATCGAGACGCGCTCGATCGATTATGTCCCGGAACGTGAACGGCACGGCCGTGTAGCCGGGCAGGGGCCATTCTGGTTTCTCGGCAACTTCCAGTTTTTCACCATCGCGATCGGGTTCGTCGGACCGGGCATGGGACTTTCGCTCGGCTACACGGTGCTGTCGGGTACGCTCGGCATCCTGTTTGGGACCCTGTTCATGGCGTTTCACGCATCGCAGGGCGCACATCTCGGTTTGCCGCAGATGATCCAGTCGCGCGCGCAGTTCGGTTATCGGGGTGTCGTCGTGGTGTTGTTCGCTACCGCTTTCACGTTCGTCGGCTTTAATGTTGTCGATACGGTGCTGATGTCGAGCGGACTGAAGGGTATCTTCGGATGGTCGCCAGTAGCCGTCACGATCGGAACCGCGCTGCTCGCATTGGCGCTCGCCGTGTACGGCCACGACTGGCTGCATCGGGTGTTCAAGTGGATGCTCGTCGCCAGCCTGCCGCTGTATATCGTGCTGTCGCTGGCGATCATGTCCGGCGCGGCGGGCGGCAAGGTCGAGCATCCGGGGACGTTCAGTATCGTCGCGTTTGCCGCACAGTTCGCCGCAAGCGCGAGCTACAACATCACCTATGCACCCTATGTCTCGGACTATTCGCGCTACCTGCCACGCGAAACCCGGCCGCGTTCGATCATCGCGGCAGTGTTCATCGGTGCGTCGGTGTCGGCAATCTGGCTGATTGCGCTCGGTGCGTGGCTGGCAACCCGGCTCGGCGCGTCAGATGGCCTCGTAGCGCTGTACGGCGCGGGCAATGCGGTGTTTCACGGATTCGGTGCGTTGATCTCGCTGGCATCGATCGGCGCAATGGCCGCGACGATGGGGCTGAACGCGTACAGCGCCATGCTGACCATTGTCACAGGACTCGATTCCTTCTGGCCGGTGAAACCAACGCGCTCGATCCGTATCGTCACGCTAATAGGACTGACCGCGCTGTGGATGATCATCTCACTGGCGTTGACGGGCAATGCAATCGACATTCTGTTTGCCGCGCTGACGATCATGCTGTATCTGCTTGTGCCATGGACGGCGATCAACCTGGTTGACTATTTCTTTGTGCGTCGCGGCGAATACGCGATTACCGATTTGTTCACGCCGGGTGGGATTTATGGGGCGTGGGGCGTTCGTGGGCTGCTGGCTTATGCGATCGGATTTTTTTCGACGATCCCGTTCTTCGTGTTGCCGGGTCTCTATACAGGTGCGATCGCGCAAAAGATCGGTGGTGTCGATATCGCGTGGGCGGTAGGCCTGGTAGTGTCTGCGGTGGCTTACCTGTTAATGACGCGCTCGCTTGACACTAGCGCTGAGAAGCCCGCGATTGAAACCAGCGAAATCGCATTGGCTTCCTTAGCTTCCCGCGCGCCAGAGGCTGCAGGCGTCTGATGAGTGACAGGTTGTGTCGACACGAGCGTGGGTGGGGGGCCGCGAGAGGCCACTCGCCTTTGAACAAAGCCATCATGATGATCGCGTGCACGCCCGAAGGGCCGTTGTAAGGGCTGGAGCTGCCGTTCGGATGTCCTCGCCATAGCGCGGACCAACGGCTGGAGTGGCCGAACCCGGTCCGACGCCGAACCGCCGAGTTGGCCGCCGTTGATCGTTCCGCTGCCGTTAAGGGTTATTCGATGCCTGCCATCGACCACAGGAATGTGACGGTGCCTCTGCGCGTGTTGGCAGGCGTCGAATAAGCCTCGATGGAGGAAACCGCGGAGTGCCCCGATACGGCCGGAGTCTTGGAGGCTATGGCGATTGATAGGCCGGGATGGCCAGCAATGTTGATGGATGCGTGGTGCGGTGGGATTCTGGATGCGCGGCGACGCAGTGATGAAGCGGTGCAGTGGGGCAATTGTGTCGGTGAAGCGGACGTCCGGGGGACTGCGCGAGGCGACAGGCGCAGACGTCCGCTCGTGGGCCGCGTTGCCGCAAAGCCGACGGTCGGGTTGCACG
>NZ_JBNPVS010000087.1:0-17044 GCF_050434225.1 Paraburkholderia sp. GAS32
GTCTGCGCAAACAGAACCGTTCGCTGATCGACGCGCTGGCTTTGGGCTTCGCCGGGTTCGTCGTTTCGCCGCTTCCGGCTGCTGAATAGTTACGCGGCGGCAAAGAAAGTAAGTGCCGCCCCGCACAGGGGCAACGCTAATAGACCACCAGCAAATCAAGGAAAGGCACCAAAGCCAGATCAAGGAAAGGCCAACGCCCCAGGCAAACAGCCAAAACAACCGCCTTCAGCCAACAACCATCCTCAAAACCCCACCTTCCCCCATCGCATGCCGCGCCTGCACCAGCGAAATCCGCGCCGCCCGCGCATCAGCGGCGACTTGAATCAGCGCCGCAAGCTGCGAAGGCTGCCGCAAAAGCTCCCGCAAAATCGGCCCCAACGCAGTGGTGCCATCATCCCGCAAGCCAGCGGTCGCAGCAGAAGGCAAAGTCCGCCAAGCCGGATCAACAATCGCCCGACAAACCGCAAACGGCACCCCATGCGCAGCAGCGGTCGCACCGGCAATATGCGATTCCATATCAACAGCCAAAGCCCCGGTCGAGCGATGCAACAACCGCTTGTCATCAGCGCTGACCAAAGGCGCGGTCACAGCCGCCACCACCCCACGCCGCAGACGCGCCGCCAGCGGCCCTGTCGCCAACGCGGCGGCAAACCTGTCAGCCCATGGCCGATCAGTCTCCAACCGCCCAAACGGCCCCTCAACAGCCTCCGCAACAATCAACGTGCCCGGCTCCAGATCGGGCGCCAACCCACCCGCCGTCCCGAAACTAACGATCCCCGAGCAGCCGCGCGCAACTGCCGCGCTCAACGCCCGCTCCAGCAGATCGGCGCGAGCCGCGTAGACCACTTCGACGCCCTTGCCGCGCGCGATGCGCGCTTCGAACGCCATACCCGTCACCACGATCACCGGCAAGGTGTTGGAGCCGGCGTCGGCTGACAGCGTTGTCGACAGCGCCATCCGTTACATCCCGACCGCGACGCGTGTCAGCCCGTTACGTTTCAGATGACGGAAACGCGCCAGCGCCCACAACGGGAAGAACTTGCGATAGCCGTGGTAACGCAGATAGAACACGCGCGGGAAGCCGGTCGCCGTGAAGCGCGTTTCGTCCCACAGGCCGTGCTCGCGCTGTTCGCGCTGCAAATACTCGACGCCGCGCGCCACCGCCTCGTGATTCACCTCGCCTGCCGCCATCAGGCCCATCAGCGCCCATGCGGTTTGCGAAGCTGTGCTCGGCGCGCGCTCGTAGCCGTGATAGTCGAGCTTGTAGCTCTCGCCGCCCTCGCCCCAGCCGCCGTCTTCGTTCTGGATCGACAGAAGCCACTGTGCTCCGCGCTTCATGCGCGGATCGTCGTGCGGCAGGCCGGCGGCGTTCAGCGAACACAGTGCGGTCCACGTGCCATAGATATAGTTCAGGCCCCAGCGGCCGTACCAGCTACCGTCCGATTCCTGTTCCTTCAGCATGTAGTCGAACGCGCGCTGCGCCGGTTCGCTGCCCTGCGGAAATTCGCCGAGTTGTGCAAGCATCGACAGACAACGGCCCGACACGTCCGCGGTCGGCGGATCGAGCAGTGCGCCGTGATCGGAAAACGGAATGTTGTTCAGGTAGTACTGGGTGTTCTCGGGTTCGAACGCACCCCAGCCGCCATCGCTGCTCTGCATGCCGACCACCCATTCGCGCGCCCGCGCAATGGCTTCACGATCGACATCCGATTGCGTCAGTGCCGCCGAGCGTTGCATCGCCATCGCCACCACCGCCGTATCGTCGACGTCCGGATAGTGCGCGTTGTTGTACTGGAACGCCCAGCCGCCAGGACGCACGTTCGAACGGCGCGAGATCCAGTCGCCGCGCACATCGAGAATCTGCAGCGGACGCAACCAGGCGAGCCCGCGTTCGGCCGCCTGCTCGGCGTGTGCTTCGCCGGTCTCGAGCAGCGCATGCGCCACGAGCGAGGTGTCCCACACAGGCGACAGACACGGCTGGCAATATGCTTCGTCATCCTTGATGACGAGCAGCTTTTCGATCGACTGACGGGCGATTGCGCGATTCGGATGATCGGCCGGATAGCCGAGCACGTCGTACATCATCACCGAGTTGGCCATCGCGGGGAAAATCGCGCCGAGGCCGTCTTCGCCATTCAGCCGTTCGTCGACAAAGCGCACGGCCTCGCGCACCGAACGTTCGCGCGTCACCTTCGGGAACAGGCCGTCGATCATGCGCAACATCACGTCCACGCCGCGGAAGAAGCGGAACCAGCCGAGGTGCTGATGCGGCGCCCGATCGCGCATGCCGGTATTGACCGGGGCGCTGCGGAACAGCTCGTCGATACGCACACGACGGGGATTGCGCGCCACCGGCCGCTTCGCGTTCAGCACCAGCAACGGCACGATCACGGTACGCGCCCAGTACGACACCTTCGACAGATGGAACGGGAACCACATCGGCAACAGCATGATTTCGACCGGCATCATCGGCACCGCGCGCCACGACACCACGCCGAACAGCGCAAGCAGAATCCGCGTGAACACGTTCACCGTTTCCGCGCCGCCGTTCGCCAGAATCGCTTCGCGCGCACGGACCATGTGCTCGGCATCCGGCGAGTCGCCGATCATTTTCAGTGCGAAGTACGCCTTCACGCTGGCGCTGACGTCCATCGCGCCGTCGGTGAAGAGCGGCCAGCCGCCATCCGCCAACTGGATGCGGCGCAGATAGCGGGCGATCTTCTGCTCCAGTTCCAGGTTCGGCGTTTCGGCGAGATAGTGAACTAGGAGCACATATTCGGCGGGAATCGTCGCGTCGGCTTCGAGTTCGTAGACCCAGTGACCGTCCGGTTTCTGCGCGCCGAGGATCGCGTCGGTGGCGCGCGTGATCGCGGCGTCGAGCGACGTTGCGAACGCTTGCGGCGCAGCATCGGGCGCAGCGCTCGACACCGCGTTTGGCACCGCGTTTGGCACCGCGTTTGACACATTCAGCGCCGCATCGGCGAATTCAGGCAGGACGGCGTCCAGCGGCTGGGCTTGAGATAAGTCGTTCATCGGCGTTCCATCGGTTGATTCAGCAGCGTGTCCGCGGCCTTCTGGCCAGAGCGGATCGCCCCTTCAATCGTCGCGGGCAGGCCGGTGGCCGTCCAGTCGCCCGCGAGCATCAAATTGTTCCAGCGAGTGCGCGTGCCGGGGCGCAGCATTTCCTGATCCGGCAAGGCGGCAAACGTCGCGCGCTTTTCCACCACGACCTGCCAGGCGGGCATCGGCTCGGCCGGCACGTTGGCAGCCTGGGCCACTTCGGCCCAGATGGTTTTCGCCAGCGCTTCATGCGGCGTGTCGAGCAGGCGCTCAGCGGCGTTGACCGTGGCCGACATGCGGCCCTCGAAGGCAAACAGCCAATCGGCCGTCGCATTGAGCAGTCCCGTGATCGGCGCCATGCCGAACGGCGGCTCGACCGCGAAATACACGTTGAGAGTCGCGGCGAAGCGATTCGGCGAACGCAAACCGGGCACGAGCGTCTGAGCGATGTCCGGCGGCACAGCAAGCACCACGGCCTGGTTGGCTTCGATCGCGATGCTTTCGTCCGCGAAATTCAGTGCCGAGATACGGCCGGGGCCGGCGCCGCCGTCGGCAAACACGATGTCCGTCAGGCGCGACCCGAGCCGGATTGCCGCGCCGCCATGCTGCAAAAGACGCAGCGCCGGGTCGACAAAGGCGCTGCCCAGACCGTTCTTCGCCACCAGAGGCCGGCAGGCGAGGCCACCGGCGACCAGCGTCTCCCTGACCATCGCTGCCGTCAGCTCCGCCGACGCTTCACGCGGCTCGACATTGAGCATTACGAGAAACAGCGGCCGCAGCAGGCGGTCCCACAGCGGGCCATTGCAGCGCATGGTTTGCGCCACACTGCGCCCGGGCTTGGCGAACAGCAGCGGCACGAGCGCAAGGTAGTCGCTCGGCCCGGTGTTCGGCACCCGCGCGTTCGGGTCGAAGACCCACCAGGGCAGGCGGCCCGGCGACATGCGCACGGTCCAGCGCGCCCGCGTCGCCAGATCCACGAACGGATACTCGGGCTGAGCCGCGCCGACCAGTTCGTCGGCGGCGCCGATCGCGCGCACGTAGTTGAGCGTGGCGTAATTGCCCGACAACACCATGTGATTGCCGCTGTCGATGGTCGCACCCAGCTTGGGGTCGTAATACGACCGGCAACGGCCGCCCGCCTGCGGCGCCGCTTCATGCAACACGACTTGTGCGCCGCGGCGCTGCAATTGCACCGCCGCGGCCAGGCCGGCGAGGCCGGCGCCGATCACATGGATGAGCTTCGGCATCAGCTCAGAAGAGCGCGTAACGCGCGACGATCCACAGCATGCGCAGTTTCGGCTTGCTGACCTTCGTACGCGGAATGTCGAAGCCGCGTTCGAGCGTGCGTTCGAGCAGCACGCGATAGACGCCCGACATGATGCGCGGTGCGCGCACGTGGCTGCGCGGCTCGCGGTCCATGATCGCGTCGGAGGCGGCGAAATGCTCCTTGGCGCGCTCGGCGAGCGTCGCGCAGACGCGCGGCAGCGACGGATCGTCGGCGATCTGGGTCGGGCTCGTCACAGCAATACCTTCGCGCGCCAGCAATTCGTGCGGGAGGTAGCAGCGGTTGATGCCGGCGTCTTCGTCGATATCGCGCAGGATGTTGGTCAGTTGCAGCGCGCGGCCCAGATGGTGCGCGAGCAAACGGCCCGGCTCTTCCTGCATCCCGAATATCCTCACCGATAGACGGCCCGCCGCGCTCGCAACGCGGTCGCAGTACAGGTCGAGCGTGGCTTCGTCGGGCGCGCAGATGTCGGCTGCGGCGTCCATCGCCATGCCGTCGATCATCGCGTAAAAATCTTCGCGTTGCAGGTGAAACGTATGAATGTGCCGCGTCAGCGCGCGCAAGGAAGCGCGCGGTGCGCCGGCGTAGCACGCGTCGATGTCGGCGCGCCAGCGCTCGAGCGCGGCGGCGCGTTCGGCGCGCGGCATGTCGCTGTCGGCGATATCGTCGACAGCGCGGCAGAAAGCGTAGACCTGATACATCGCGTCGCGCTGCGCGGCCGGCAGGATGCGCATCGCGAGATAGAACGAGCTGCCGGACGTGGCGGCAGCGGCGTCGATTTCTGTATCGTCCACGACAAGATTGGAAACAGCCAAGACGATCTCCGCTGGAGGCGCCCGCTGAAAGGCGTTCAAGAAGTTTTGTGTTTACTGCAAGGCAAGCGCCCCGCGCGCGCGGACACGCGCGAAACACCCGGCTGGGATGCCGGAAACGGCGAAAAGTATAACAACCTTTGTGAGATGCCGCAGTTTAGGGGTGAATAAGGGGCCGGAATAAGGGGCGTGGCGCTTCGCGAGAAACGCTCAGATAAACGCCACCGAGCGATTGCGCCCCTGCCGCTTGGCGCTATACAGCGCCGCGTCGGCTTCATTGATGAGCACGTCGTACGCCGGCACGCCCAGGCGCGCCGCCGCACCACCGACGCTGGCCGTCACCGGCACGCTCGTGCCCTGCACGTCGACCGGCGTGTCGGCGATCGTGCAGCGAATTTTCTCCGCGACCCGCATGGCGTCCTCGAGCGGCGTACACGGCAACAGCAACGCAAATTCCTCGCCGCCGAAACGCCCGAAGGTATCCTGCGCCCGCACCACCTCGGCGACGCGCTGCGCCATCACGCGCAACACCGTATCGCCGACGCCGTGACCGAACTGGTCGTTGATTTTCTTGAAGTGATCGAGATCGAACAGCAGCACGGACATCTCGCCGCCGTAGCGCTGCCAGCGCGTGAATTCGTCGCGCAGGCGCGCTTCGAAATAACGCCGGTTGGCGATGCCGGTCAGACCGTCGCGGTCCGCGTATTCCTGCAGCTTGGCGACCGCCTCTTCACGCTCGCGCTGCACGATGCTGACATGCGTGACGTCAGAGATGGTCACGCACACGGCCACCACTTCGCGATCGCGCATGAGCGGCATGAAGGTGCAGTCCTGCTGCATGAAGTCGACGCCGCCGGTAATCGGCCGGTCGTGATCGAACTTGAACAGGTACGGGCGCTGCTCCCACGAACTGAACGCGAAACTGCCGAGCTGAAACACGCTTTCGATCTTGCGCGACAGCCACACGCGCGGCAATTCCGGAAAGTGCGTGAAGAGCGATTTGCCGACCACCTGCTCCGGCGTCAAGCCGCTGTGATCCTGCATGAAGCGATTCCACATCAACACGGTCATGTTGCGATCGAGCACGAAGATGCCGAAACCGACACGTTCGACCACCAGATCGCTCAATGACTCCGCGGATACATTCATAAGCTGGACAACAGCTCGTCGAGCGCCTCGTTCATATGGCGGATCGACTCTTCGGCCATCAGCATCACTAGGTGCGCGCGGAAGCTCTGATCCTCGAGCGCGAAATTGACTTCCACCAGCAGCGCGACTTCCCACTGCAGCACGCCGGGCTGGAACACTTCGTCGAGCGTCATCGCTTCACCGAGCAGGCCCGGCGCGGAGAAGACCGGCGTGCGGCCGAGCTGGTCGAGAATGCACGAGACACACGCGCCCGTCAGCACGTTCGCGACGTCGAACACGAGTTCCTGCTGGCTCACCGCCTCATAGCTCGAGCGCGAATACGGGTCGCTCACGAGCGAACACAACTGGTCGATGCTGTCGCTGCGACAGATCACCAGCGCTTCGCCCTTGATGTCGGAGCGAAAGCCCTGGCGCACCGCGCTCACCGTGTCCTCGATCCCGGTCATCTCGCGCAGCGCCTCAGCCGCCTCGCTCACCGCCACCACCTTCACGCGCGGCACCGACAATTCGATGAACGCATCGAGCAGGCTCGCGAGACGCGTCGCGGCCTGGCCCATCGCCAGATTGGCGACCTCTTGCAGCGCGTCGCGCTGGTCTTCGGTGAGGACTGGCTCAGACATACAACCCGTACTCCTTGAGGATGGGTAGTACCGCCTCGGGCGTCACGGGCTTGGCGATGAATGCGGCGGCGCCGAGCGCACGCACGCGCGACTGGGCCATCGGCTGAACATCGGCGGAGACGACAATGACGAAGGTGTTCAGATCCTCATGCTGCAATGCTTCCAGCACCTGATAGCCGGTCATGTCCGGCATTGTCAGGTCGAGGAACATCACCGACGCTTTGCCTTCGCGATACAGGCCGAGCGCTTCGCGCCCGTTCGTCGCGTAGGACACGTCGACATCCCAGTCCGGCGGCAATGCCTTGGTGAGCACCTTGCGGGCAAGCAATGAATCGTCGGCGATCACAATAGGCAAAGGCATGGGCGGGTCGGTAAGCGGAATTAGCTCTGGCGCGTTAACGGCGGGTGGAGGTGATTTCTTTAGCGCGCGGTCTGTCGACCGGCGCTCAAGCGGGCTGAAGCTTGCGAGAATGCAGCTTGCAAACGAGCGGGGAGCGCGCGCAGCGAGGCGTTTGTGACGGAAGCCGTGGGCGCGCATGGATGCGTGCGAGCACGGTGGACGACGGCTATGACCGGCATGTTCGAGCCTACCCCGTAGATGAATCCGCGCGGCTTCACGGATCGGGCTGGTCCCCTTGCCGCGCGCCTGTTTCCGCGAGCGCCTTCGGTCACGCGTTGTGCGCGTTGCCTGGCGGTCCTCGCGGCAGATGCATCCGAACATGGCGGACGCATTATTTGTGATGGCATCGATTTTCGAAGCAAATTGGCGGAAAGGCAACTCGCCAATTTCGCCTTGATTAAAGAGATTTTCCCAATAAGTACTATTTATGAAAATATTTCGGTAGATTTGGAAGGCTTTCTTTTACATTTATACTTTTGTGTACGTTTGCGCTTCTCGATTTGTCACTGATTCAAACGGCCGACAAATCGGGGGCCGACCATTTGTCACAGTAACCAGTACGGCTGCTACATGTCTATGCTTTTTGTATGACACCGACTCACGGCCTTTTCGTCCTGAACGACCTTAGCGTTACCGACCATGACACCAGAACGGTTCGACCCGCCTGAAGCGAGCCGCCCTCCCGCTAGCCGCCAGGACGAGGCGCGGTTTCCAGCCGTACCGGAACATAATTTCCACGTCCGGCGCATCACGCTGATCGCGCTGCTGATCGCAGCCATCGTGCTGCCTTGCGTGTACGTCGCGGCGATGGCGTTCAGCGATCTGCGCGCGCGCATGGCCGACGCAACCGACGTGACGCTGCGCACCGTGCGCGTGGCGGAAGAACACGCGCTGAAAGTGTTCGACATGAACGAGACGCTCGACTCGCGGATTGTCGATCTGACGCAAGGTCTGGACGACAACGGCATTCGCGCTCAAGAAGGCGAGATCCACGAGAAGCTGCGCACCATGGGCGGCGGCTATCCTCAGGTGGCGGCCGTCTCGATCTTCGGCCGCGAGGGTGATCTCCTCGCCACCAGCCGTTTCTATCCTGCGCCGGAGTTGTCGATCGCCGACCGCGACGATTTCACCGGCATTCGCGACGGCAAGGGGCTCGAGCATGTCTCAAAGGTCATGACGGGACATGTTGTGGGCGAACAGGTGTTCAACACGGGCGTGGAGCGGCTCGCAGCCGACGGCTCATTTGCGGGAGTGGTCTCGGTCGCCCTGCGGCCCAGCTATTTCGATGCGTTCTACCGGGAACTGCTCGGCGGCAGCGACAGCACGCCGATGATCATGAGCCTCGTGCGCACCGACGGCGCGATCCTCGCGCACTATCCGCGCCGCCCGCGCGAGCCGCTGGCAACGGCGCCGAATTCGCCACTGGCCGAAGCGCTGGCGCAAGGGCGGCGAGCCGGCGTCGTACGCATGCATTCCGACATCGACGACGACAACGTGATTCTGGCGTTCCGGCGCATCGGCGCCTATCCGGTCTACGCGTTGTGCGGCTATCGCACCTCGGCGATCTGGACCGCGTGGTACCGGCACCTCAGTGTGCTGATCCTGTCGATGTTCACGCCATCCATCGTGTTGTGGTGCGTGATCTGGCTGTCGCTGCGGCGCCTCGGCGCCGAGGAGGAGGCGTGGGAGCGCTGGCAGGCCGAAGCCTCGATGCGCCGCTCGATCGAATCCGCGTATCGCCAGTCGCGCAAGATGGAGGCGCTCGGCAACCTGGTCGGCAGTGTGGCGCACGATTTCAACAACCTGCTGATGATCGTCTCGGCCAACGTGCAGATCGCCCGGCGGCGCGGCACGCCGGGGCTCGACCGCGAATTGTCGGCGATGGAGCGGGCGCTCAAGGGCGGCCAGTCGCTCACCCGCCAATTGCTTGGCGTCGCGCGCAAGCAGCCGTTGCGCAACGAGACGCTGGCGCTCGAGCGTTGGCTGCCGGCGTGCCGCGAACTGCTGCGCGCATCGCTCGGCGCGAAGATTTCGCTGGTGATGGATATCGGCGTCGATATCTGGCCCATGCGTGTGGACGTCGCCGAGCTCGAACTGGCGCTGATCAACATCGCGGTGAACGCGCGCGACGCCATGCCCAACGGTGGCCGCTTCACGGTTCGAGCCGCCAATATCAACTTCCGCCACCAGGACGGCTTTCCCCTGACCGGCGATTTCGTGCAACTGTCGCTTGAAGATACCGGTGGCGGCATGCCGCCTGAAGTGCTCGCGCGCGCCTTCGAACCGCTTTTCACCACGAAGCCGAAAGGCATGGGCACCGGTCTCGGCCTGCCGCAGGTTTTCGCCTTCTGCGAGCGCTCCGGCGGCCTTGCCGCGATCGACAGCGCAATCGGCGCAGGCACCTCGGTGCGCCTCTATCTGCCGCGCGCCACAGCCGCCCCCGAGGCCGAACTGCCGGCTGAAACGGGCGCCGAGGAAAGCGGCACGCCGCACGGCTTGCGCATCCTGCTGGTCGAGGACAACGACGAAGTCGCCGCCGGCACCGAGGCCCTGTTGCAGATGATGGGCCACCAGGTCACCTGTGTATTCAACGCCGATACCGCGCTCTGCCTGTTCGACGACGCCCACGCGAGGCAGGCGCGCACCGGCGAGCCGCTGCCGTTCGATCTGGTGCTGTCGGACATCCACATGCCCGGCACGATGAACGGCATCGACCTGGCCGAAGCCGTGCAGGCTTTCGACACCCGGCTGCCGGTCATTCTGGTCACCGGCTATGCGGAAGAACTCGACCGTGCGCGGCATGTCAACGTGCGGGTGCTGTCCAAACCCTTCGATATCGCGTTGCTGGAAGAACTCCTGCAAGCGATCCAGCGCGAGCTGGCGCAAACGGGCGCCGATCCGGCTGCGGCGGCGCATCCGGCCGGCTAACGCCAGCCTTTTCTGCGTCGCCGCCAATTACCGGCGGTTGTAAAAGCGCGGCAGCGGAATGCCGCGGTTTCTACGTAACCAGATCGGCGCAAGCGGCCAGCAGCGGGCGTGCGGACACGTTGTGCCGCCCCGGCATGATCGTTGCGATGTTTTTAGGGAAGCAGGCCGACGCGTTCTTGCGCCGTTCGATCCACCTAAAACCGTCGGGAGACAGCCATGCGACATACCGTGATTGGTTTATTCGACACCTATTCTCAAGCCGAGGCCGCGCGCGACACGCTTGTGCAGACCGGTTTTGCACGCGACACGATCGAGTTGCAGGCGAATCCCGAACCCTCCGTCGGCTCCGCAACCGACGAGGTCGCCGGTTCCGGCGTGCTCGCCAATATCGAGCGTTTTCTCTCGAACCTGTTTGCGAGCGGCCCTCGCGCGTCGGAAACGGCTCGCTACACGGAAGCCGTGCGCCGCGGCGCCGTGCTGGTCTGCGTGAGCGCAGCCAGCGAATCGCATGCGGAGCTCGCTCGCAATACCTTGAAGAGGCTGGGCGCGACCGACATCGGCGAGCGCTCGCCCGATTGGGACACGCCGACGGAATCGAGCCGCGATCATTCGATACTCGATGAACTCGGCATTGGCGCGGTGACGCCTGGCACGCCGCATACATCGAGCGTAACAACGCCCGGCGTGGCAACGCCGGCTTCAACCACGCGACCTGCAACCCCGGCCGATCCGCTCTATCCGCCGCCGCTCATGGGCACCGACGCCGAGCCGTTCGTCCCGCCGCCGCTGGCTGAGCGGCCGATGCGCGACGCGGTCGGCGATGCGGAACGTACCGCGATTGCGGCCGGTTCGATGCCGGGTTCGGGCGCGATCTTGCAGCCGTCGGATGTCGTCTCCGAAGCGGGGCAGCCGACCGCGGGTCTAGGCAGCCAGATGCCGAACGAGTATCTGGAATACGAAGAGGACTTCCGCACGCACTACGACGAGCAATACGCGGCTGAGAACGCGCGCTATGAAGATTACGTGCCGGCCTATCGCTACGGCGCGGAGATCGGTCAGGACGCGCGTTATCGCGATCGGCTGTGGGACGACGTCGAGCCGGAAGCCCGGCGCCATTGGGAAAACACCTCGCCCGACAGCACGTGGGAGCGCTTCAAGCTCGCCGTGCGTCATGGCTGGGAACGGGTGACGGGACATCATCACGTCTAAGCGGGGGAGCGGTAGCGCCGGCGTGCCGTGAAGTTGCGGCAACGTCGGCGTTTTTCGTCCGGATAGGCGCCGGCAAAGCCGCCTGATTTGGCCCGAATTGGTCGTCAGGCAGCGACCACTGCGATGTGATGGGCCATGGTTCGCTTCCTTGAGGTTAGGCGCTTGACGCGCAAAAGGGTACGAACTGCCCATCATAGGCAATGGCCGGGCGGTACGGTGACGGCGCGCACTAAAAGCGCCGACTTCTGGTTGCGCAGGTCCAGACCTCGAAAGTTGCGCCTGGTGGATAACCCGGTAGCAACTAAAGTTATCCACAGATTCACTGAATAACCTTGTGGATAACTGGTACTTTTGCCTTGTCAATCAAGCATGCTTTCGGCATAGGACGATTTGAGGCAACTGGACGTTCTTCGCTGTCATTCCGGGACAGCGATGTCGCCATCCACAAGCTGCCAGCCGTACGTCTCGGCAAACACCTGAGCCGCATCCGCATTTTCAAAAAACGGCATGTCCGCATGGCCCTGAAAGGGATAGATCACGCGCTCGTCGCTCAACCGGGTCACTTTCAGCGTCGGCACCGTCCCGCTGGAGGTTCGACGCGACGACACCGCGACCTGATAGTTCGCGCGGCCGGTCAGCGGCGTGGAATTCGCGCCCTGCGAGCGCCTGGAAACGTGGCTTGCCATCGGTGCGCGCATCAGAGTCCGACGATCGACTCGCCGGCAACCATGCCGTCGATCACCCGCTCCGCGTAACTCGCTGATGCAATGCGCGCGTCGCCTGCCGCGCCAAACGGGGAACGGCTCGGCACGCGAAATACACGGCTGCTGGTCAAGGTGTCGTCGGTGCCGCGCCGGCAGATTCGCACTGCGGCGTCGAAACCCGAATCGTAATGGCGGGCGCCATCGGCAGAACGCGGCTGATGCGGATAAACCAATGGATAAATCTCAAGGCCCCGATAGCTTCTGATCGTATTGTTCATGGTAGTCGTCTCCGGTTAAGGATCTCGCTTGAAACGTGTCGCTGTGTGTTGGGCGTGACGCCGGGCGAGTCGCGGCGTTTCAGCGAACAAGGTGTTGGTCGGCGACGATGCGCATCAGGAGCGGCGTCTGTGAGGCCACGCCGACGACACCGTCAAGCGAAGTAGAAGGAAAGGACCCCGTTCGATTCAGGGCGCTGTGATGAGAGGCTGATGCCTGAGGGACTGCGCAGGACGCACAGGAGAACTGCAAGCTGTTGGCTCACTGTAACACGTTAGAAGAGTGAGCATTAGGCGCATTTGCGCGCCGGGCGCGGGTGTTGCTTCGGAGTGCCGGGTATTGCGTACCGCTTTCTGTTTCTCGACGCTCGTACGCTGATAAAGTGGGCCCGCAGCCATGTTCTGCGGATGCTTCACACGCGCGTCAAAACGCTCGAGATTAAATGCAGAAAGGGCGCCTTGATCGGCGCCCTTTCCTGATTTCGAGAACCCGCCTCGTCCGCAGACTTGTGCCGGACAGGTGTCCGACCGCATCCGTCAGACGATTAGTTGCCGAAGAACACGTTGCAGTACGATGCCGGGCCGCTGCATTGGGCCGGCGCAGCAGCTTGAGCTGCGCCCGACGCAGCAGCAAACAGGGCGACGGAAGCGATCAGGGCGGTAAGAATGCGTTTCATGGTGCTACTCCTCTTCAGCGATTGGTTCGCGATCCGGGGTGATCGATGGAGTGGAGAATAGCGATTCAGCGTCCGCCTAAAAATACCGAAGACAAGAAGATGTTTTTTCAAATAATGAAATAATCCGGGCACGTGTTTGCGGCGGGCTTGAGACGTGTATCGCTGCACGTCTCGCCCATGCGCTTGAAGTTGCGGTGGGCCGCCGCAGTCTTGATTTCGTTTTTCGCAATAATATTTTTTGCTGTCATAAAGTCCGTTGCGGCACGACTAAGGTCATCTGGTCTTCGCTTGCTGGCGGGCACATGTTCAATACCAATTCGCTTGCGCTGGAACGTGCGGGAGAATGGCGCACATGTCCGGGAACTGCGCGAGGAAACCCACCCGCCTATGAACCACAACGATTCAAAAGAAAACGCGCGGCAACCGCGAGCGCGGCGACGGAGCCTGCCATGGCGCAAGTAAGCGGGCCGGCGCTCGATGATCCCGTTTATCTGACGCAATTGCGGCGCGACCTGTTGCGCTTCGCCCGTTTACAACTACGCGATGCCGCTGCCGCCGAAGACGCCGTCCAGGAGGCCCTGGCCGCCGCCTGGACACAAGCCGACCGGTTTGCCGCGCAATCGGAGCACAAGACGTGGGTGTTCGGCATCCTGCGCCACAAGCTCGTCGACACCTTGCGCGCCCGGCAGCGCACGGTGAATCTGTCGGCGCTCGAATCCGAAATCGACGGCGAAACGCTGCTCGATCGCGAGCTCTTCAAGGACAACGGCCACTGGTCACGCGAGAGTAAGCCGCAACCATGGCCGACGCCGGAAACCGCGCTGCGCCAGCAGCAATTCTGGACCTTGTTCGAGATGTGTCTGGAACACCTGCCCGAGCACATCGGGCGCGTGTTCATGATGCGCGAATTCCTCGATCTCGAAACCGAAGCAATCTGCGCCGAACTGCAGATGACCGCCAATCACTGCAGCGTGCTGATTTACCGCGCGCGGCTGCGCTTGCGCACTTGCCTGAGCGAAAAGGGCCTATCCAGAGAGGATGCGAATGGGGAAGTGTAAGCACATCACGCGCCTGTTGTCGGACGCGCTCGACCGCCGTTTGACGACCGGCGAATGGGTTGCGATCCGGCTGCATCTGCCGACTTGCAGCGGCTGCCGCAATTACCGCAAACAGATCCGTCTGCTGCGCGTAGCGGCGCGCACGGTGAGCGGGGTGGCGACGCCGGGGGCGGGCGGTGGTGACGATTGAAGCGGCGCTTGGGGCGTCTGGCCGGCCTTAGGGCCGCTGTGCATCGAGCGGTGGCCTGGTGGTGCGCTGCAATGGACGGCAGCGCGCTTGAACGCCGCCTTGTGCCGGTGGCGCTTGTTAGCGCTCGCCAGGCGGCGTGTTCCGATAGCGCTCGAAGAAGCTTGCGTGCGCCGCTTCGTCGATGGAGACGGGATGCGCTTCGGTACGGGCCGGATGTTTGGCCAACTGCGCGCGCGTGCGGATCGGCCGATGCTGGAAATTGCCGCCGCAGTTCGGACACACGTTGCGCAGCGTGCTGAGCGCACACACTTCGCAGAAAGTGCATTCGTACGTGCAGATCATCGCGTCGGGCGCGTTCGGCGGCAGTGACTTGCCGCATCCTTCGCAGGACGGCCTCAGTTCAAGCATGGTGGCTCCGGGTCGGCAGGAAAGCGAGGCGCGGGACTGCGCCTCGTCTGTGTCGAAGCAGTGTAAGCGGAGCGGGCTAAGCGGAATTGACAGCCAGGCGTCAATTCCTGCCACCGTTTGCGATCCCCACGGCAGGCTCAGGTCAACACGGTCCACAACGCGAACGTCAATGCGAGGCCGACGACAGATACGATCGTCTGCAGCACCGACCGGACCATCACCGTCTGCTTCAATTGCAGCCCGAAATACTCGCGGATGACGGATTGTAGCGGGGCAAGGCGACTTGACGCAGTCAGACACGCAGAGCGGGACCTCTGGGATGTCCCGGCCTCTCCGGCGTGATTTGCTTATGCGAATTTATCGGTTCGTCCAGGCTTGCAGACGAATTATCGTCGAAGCTAATCGGTCCGTTTCGCGTCCGTTTTTTTAACGAGTACCTTTATGTCCCGTCATCCGTTGCTCACGCGCCGCGCGTTCATCGCAGGCGTGAGCGCCTCGCTGGCCGCCGCGGCCTTGCCCGTCGTTGTCTCCACCTCAGTCTTCGCCGCGGATGCGCATGCGAAGGAATTTCGCATCGGTTATCAGAAAGCGGCCAATACGCTCGTGTTGCTGAAGGCGCACGGCACGCTCGAAAAGCTGCTCGCACCGCGTGGCATCACGGTCAAATGGACTGAGTTTCCCGCCGGCCCGCAGTTGCTCGAAGGATTGAATGTCGGCGCGATCGACTTCGGTTATGTCGGCGAGGCGCCGCCGGTGTTCGCGCAGGCGGCCGGCGCGAACTTCGTCTATACCGCGTATGAAATCCCGACGCCGCATGCCGAAGGCATCCTGGTCCATCAGGACGCGCCGATCAAAACGCTCGCTGATCTGAAGGGCAAAAAGATCGCGTTCAATAAAGGTTCGGACGTTCACTGGTTTCTGGTCGCCGCGTTGCAGAAGAGCGGCGTGAAATACAGCGACATCCAACCCGTTTTTCTGGCGCCCGCCGATGCGCGTGCGGCCTTCGAACGCGGAGCGATCGACGCATGGGCAATCTGGGACCCGTTCCTCGAGGCCGCAAAACGCCAGTCGAATGCCCGCTTGCTCGCCGACGCCGAAGGCATCGTCAGTCACCATCAGTTCTTCCTGAGCGCGCGGCCGTTTGCGGAGCAAAACGGTGACGTGCTCGCGATCGTGATGGACGAGGTAGGTAAAGAGGGGGCGTGGGTACGCGGCCACTACAGCGAAGCCGCCGCTCAGCTCGCGCCGATTCAGGGCCTTGACGCAGGTGTGATCGAAGCGGGTTTGCGGCACTACGCGCATATCTACAAACCCATCGACGCGGACGTGCTTGCAGAACAACAACGTATTGCCGACACATTCAGCGAGCTGCGCATCATCCCGACAAAAATCGTGACGAAGGACGCTGCATTGCCTACCAAGGCCTAGGTCACTTGGGCTCAGGTCACGTAGACCGCGATGTTTCGACGCCTACGCGAATAGCACTTCGACATTTTCCGGCGGGCGGCCAATCACGGCTCGCCCGTTTCGCACGACGATCGGTCGTTGCAGGAGAATTGGGTGCTTTGCCAATGCTTCGTATAACTGAGCGTCGCTAAGCGTGGTGTCGGAGAGGTCGAGTGCTTTGTATTCGGCTTCGGTGTCGCGGATCATCTCGCGGACTGTGCAGCCTAGCTGCGTGTTGAGTTGCTGTAACTGCGCGACCGTGAGAGGTTGCTTCAGGTATTCGACAATTTCCGTTGGTTCATTGGCGCTGTTGTAGGTGGCGGCGATCAGGTCGCAAGTGGCTCGCGATTTTGAACAGCGAGGGTTGTGGTAGATGGTGATCATGGTTGGTTGGGTAAGCGTTGCTTGTGTTGGGGTGCAGGGTGCTTTTTCGTGGGGGGATTTTAGCGGGTGCGGGGAGTTGGGTGGATGTCCGGCGCGGGCGGACGGGTTTCGTCGGGACGGAAAAGGGGCGCTGTCTGTTGGTGATTGTGTAGTTCGGTTTATGCGCATAAAGCGCCTGCGTGAAGTTGTCTTCACGCGCCTCCTTGGGGCGACCTCGTCGCTCTGCTGAACGCTTCGACTCATATCATGTGCCGGCCGCTGCATGCATGAACGTGGTGCTTCGTGCAGCCGCCACCCAGTCCCAGTCCCAGTCCCAGTCCCAGTCCCAGTCCCAGTCCCAGTCCCCGTGCCGTGCCGTGCCGTGCCGTGCCGTGCCGTGCCGTGCCGTGCCGTGCCGTGCCGTGCCGTGCCGTGCCGTGCCGTGCCGTGCCGTGCCGTG
>NZ_JBNPVS010000088.1:0-17041 GCF_050434225.1 Paraburkholderia sp. GAS32
GCACGTCTGTCAACCATGTCCCCGGTCTATACACAGCCGGCAAAGAGAAGTAGGTGCCGCCCCGCACAGGGGCAACGCTAATAGACCACTAACAATGCAAGGAAAGGCCAACGCCCCAAGAACACGGCCAAATGCCGCCGCAAAAGGCAAAAACCCCTAGCCATCCTTATTAATAATCCACTCATGCGCGGGATCATTCCGAAAATGCCAGGTCCGCTGCCCCCCAGCCATAACATTCAAATAATAAGATTCATACCCATAGGGAACAACAACAGGATGATACCCACGCGGCACCATCACGACGTCGTGATTCTCCACCGCCATCGACTCATCGATATCGCGCATATCCGTATACACACGCTGAAAAGCAAACCCTTGCGGCGGATCGAGCCGATGATAATAAGTCTCTTCGAGCGAACTCTCGTGAGGCACATTATCCGTATCGTGCTTATGCGGCGGATAGCTTGAAGCATGCCCTCCAGGCGTACGAACCTCAACCACAAGCAAAGACTCCGCAAGCTCAGTCTGCGGAAGAATATCGCATACGTAACGCGTATTCAGCCCTTTCCCTCGCGTGGAACGCTTCATCGTAGAAGGCTCGATCAACCTCGCCGGATACATACCCTTGCCGGGCGCACTCGCCATACCAACCTCCGCATCGCGACAGGCGCGAACCGTCACCCGCACGCCAGGCGGAAAATACACCGCATACGGCGCGGAATCCTCGAACACGCTATCGCGTGAACCCAGCGAACTCCATTTTGCATCAGCAGTTTCAATATCCACCGCGCCCGTCAACACGACGATACACACCTCGCGAGACGGCTCAAACACATGCACGACTTCATCCGCGCCCAACCGGTAAGCAGCAAATCCCACATACCGCCAGCACGCCGACTCAGGCGTCACCCGCGCGATTGTCTGGCCCTCGCGCTGCGCCTTTACCAATAAACTCATGCTGCCTCCTGCTCAGTCCTGCCACCGGCGTCGAGCGGCGCATCGACCAGCGCTCGCAAGGTCCGGAATCCTTTCTGCGCATACTCGTACGATGGCGCCACCACCGGGTCCTGTTCCGCTTCAACCACCAGCCAGCCACGATAGCCATGCCGCTTCAATCGATCGATGATCGCCGGGAAGTTCACTGCGCCATCGCCCGGCACCGTGAAGGCGCCGCTGATCACCGCGTCGAGGAAACTCCAGTTGCGATTGCGCGCCAGTTTCATTACCGCCGGTCGAACGTCCTTGCAGTGCACGTGGCACACGCGCCCGATGTGTTTGTCGAGCACCGCGAGCGGATCGCCGCCGGCAAACGTGATGTGTCCGGCATCGAACAGCAGGCCGACGGCGTCGCTCGTGCGCGACATCAGTTGATCGACGTCGGCCGGCGTTTCGACATACGCGCCCATGTGATGATGGTACGCCAGCCGCACGCCGCGGCTCAACGTATAGCGTGCGAATTCATCGACGCGCGCCGCGTAGGCGGCCCATTGCGCTTCGCTGAAAAAACGCGGGCGTTGGTACAGCGGTTGCGGTGCGCCCTGGATCGAATCGGCAACTTCGCCGTAGACCATCGCGGTCGCGCCGTTCTGTGCGAGCAGTTCGAGGTGCGGGCCGACCGAGGCGATTTCCTCTTCCACGCTGCGTCGCGCGAGTCGTCCGGAGTACCAGCCGGATACCAAGGCCAGATCGTATTGGGCAAGCAGGGTCTTCAGCGCCTGCGGTTCGCGCGGAAACTTGTTGCCGAGTTCGAAACCCTGGTAGCCGATCTGGCGTCCTTCGGTCAACGCGACTTCGAGTGGCGTTTCGCCGCCGAGCGAAGGCAGGTCATCGTTCATCCACGATAAGGGGTTGATGCCGATACGTACGTCGAAAGCAGTCATGCGGGCGTCCTCATTCGTTGTCGATGTGGCCGGGGCGGTCGCTGGGGTCGGTGGGCGCCGCGCGGGCGGCGAGTTGCGCGTCGTATTGCGAGCGTGCAGCACGCACGCTGTCGCGTGCCGATACTTCGGGCACAGCGACTTCCCACCACCAGCCGCCGTCGTTCGTGGTGCGGGCGGGGTCGGTGTCGATACTGATCACATAGGTGCGATCGGCGGCGCGTGCACGCTGCATCGCGCTTTCAAGTTCCCCGATGTTCGCGACGTGCTCGGCCTGCGCGCCGAGCGCGCGTGCATGCGCGGCGAAGTCGATCTTCGGCGCGCCAAGCGGACCCTGCATGCAGTCGTCGAGCAGGTTGTTGAACGGTGCGCCACCGCAAGCTTGTTGCAAGCGGTTGATGCAGCCATAGCCGCGATTGTCGAGCACCACCACGATCAGCTTCGCGCCGATCATCACCGAAGTCGCGATCTCGCTGTTCATCATCAGATAGCTGCCGTCGCCGACCATCACGATCACTTCGCGCGCGGGCCGGGCGAGCTTGACGCCGAGGCCGCCGGCAATCTCGTAGCCCATACACGAGTAGCCGTATTCGACGTGATACGCGCCCGGTTTGCCGGCGCGCCAGAGCTTATGCAATTCGGCCGGCAAGGTTCCCGCTGCGCACACGACGATATCGTCCGTCGCGGAACGCGCGCTCGAACGCTGCACCGCGCCGATCACGTCGCCCTCATACGGCAGCACGGTGTCGCGTTGCGGCGCATGCGTGAGCGTGCTCACGGTGTCGCGCCAGCTTGCCGCGAGCTTATGTGCGCGTGCGGTCCATGTACGGTCCGCGTGCCAGCCTTGCAGGGATTCGGCGAGCGCATCTAATGCAAGACGTGCGTCGGCCTCGACCACCAGCGCGCGATGCTTGATGGCATCGAACGGATTCGCGTTGATGCCGATCACGTCGGCCTGGGTGAACAACGTGTTCGAGCCGGTGGTGAAGTCCTGCAAGCGTGTGCCGATTGCCAGCACGCAGTCGGCATCGTGAGCGAGTGCATTGGCGGCGGGCGAGCCGGTCACGCCCAACGCGCCGGCGTTCAGCGGATCGTTCCAGGCGAGTGAACCCTTGCCGGCCTGAGTTTCGGCCACCGGAATGCCGTGCGCGGCGGCGAAGCGGTGCAGCGCGTCGGTCGCGCGGCCATAGAGCACGCCTCCACCGGCGACGATCAACGGCCGCTTGGCGCGGCGCAGATGGGCAACTGCCGCGTTGATGTCTTCAGCGCGCGGCGCGGGGGAATGGAACGTGACGACGCGCGGCGTAAAGAAATCGGCCGGGAAATCCCATGCCTGCGCTTGCACGTCCTGAGGCAGCGCGAGCGTGACCGGACCGCACAAGGCCGCATCGGTGAGCACGCGCAGGGCGCGCGGCAACGCATTGAGCAATTGCGCCGGGTGCACGATGCGGTCGAAGTAGCGCGACACCGGTTTGAACGCATCGTTCGCAGAGACGCCGCCATCATGGAAATCTTCAACCTGCTGCAACACCGGATCGGGCGCGCGCGAGATGAACACGTCGCCGGGTAACAGCAGCACCGGCAGACGGTTCACATGCGCGAGCGCGGCTGCGGTGATCAGATTGGTCGCGCCGGGTCCGATCGACGTTGTGACGGCCATCATACGGCGACGAAAATGCGCCTTCGCATAGGCAATCGCGCTGTGCGTCATCGCCTGTTCGTTGTGAGCGCGTAGCGTGGGCAACGCTTCGCGGTGCTGATACAAGGCTTCGCCCATTCCGGCCACATTGCCGTGCCCGAAGATCGCGAATACGCCGCCAAAGAGCGGTTCGGTGCCGGTGCCGTCTTCCGTCGTGACGCGTTGCGCTGCGAGGTAGCGAACCAGCGCCTGGGCGGTCGTCAGACGGACGGTGCCGCCCGATGGCGCGTGAGCCTGGGTGGCGTCGTTGGCGGACGCCGCATCGTGATGCAATACGCGCTGGTTCATGCCGCCTGCTCCTGATGTGCATGGTCCGCCGTGTTGGGCTGCGTGCTTGTCGTTCCACGCGTTGCACGCCACGACGCAATCAGCGTTTCGAACGTGCGGCGCACGCGCGCGATCAGTTCGTCGTCGCTGATTTCACCGGCGAGCCACGCATGGCTCGGCTCGTGAAAGATCGTGCGGCCGACGGTAAAGCCGCGGCATGTCGCCGATTGCGCAGCCGCGCGAAAGCCTTCGTTCAATTGCTCGACGCCCGCCGACAAACCGAGCAACACCACGCCACGGCAGTACGGATCGCGCTCGGCGACCAGCGCGTCGACGGCTTGCCATTGGGCGGCATCCATCGGTTCGAGCTTCCACCATTCCGGATAGATGCCGATGTTGTACAGCCGCTTCAACGCGCGATAAACGATGTCCGGTGCTTGCGGCAGATGCGCGTGTTTCGGCGGAATTACTTCAAGCAGCAATTCGTGGCCGCTCGCTTGCGTCGCATCGTAAAGCGCACGCAGTTGCGCTTCCTGTTCGAGGCGTTGTTCGACGGGTTCGTCGGGATGGAATTGCACGAGGCACTTGGCGATGTGTTCCTGCGGCCAAGCGATCAGCGTCGTGCCGATAGAGCGGCCGTGGTCGAACACGAGCGGCACGGAGCCGGGCAGCTCAACCGGCCGGCCGATCCACCAGCCACGTCCGGTGGCGGCGTTCAATGCGTCCTGACCGTAGCGATCGTCGCTCAGGATGCCGATGCGGCCTTGCAGCCCCAAGGCGGTTTCTGTCTGTGCGACAGCTTCGACGAACAGGCCCTTCAGTTGCACGATACGCGCTTCGTCGGCGCCGGTCTGCTGGGCGAGTTCGAAGAACTGATTGCGGTGATCGAACGCGAAGCCGAGTACTTCGTCCCATTGTTTGCGGGCAGGGGAGACACGATGCAAGCGCGCGAGCGTCGCGTCGCGGTCGGGGCGGCGCATGCGCTGCGGATCGACCTTGGCCTCGCGCAGGAAATAGTCGAGTTCGGCAGGCGTCGGCATCGCAGGCGCACAGCCGTGTCGCGAGACGACCAGGGCGCCGCTCGCATTCGCCGCACGCGCGCACGCTTCGAGCGGCTGATCGCGCAGCCATCCGGAGAGAAAGCCCGAGGCGAATGCATCGCCCGCGCCGAGTACGTTGAGCACTTCGACTTCCACGCCGCCATGAATCGGCAAATCGTCGAGCTTTGCGGGCACTTTGCCGTCGATAATCTGGCAGCCCATCGGCCCGCGCTTCAAAACCAGCGTGGCCGGCGTCACGGCGCGCACCATCGCTAATGCGTCGACGAGTTCGGTCTTGCCGCCGGCGATGCGGAACTCCTCCTCGGTGCCGATCACCAGATCGAACAAGGGCAGGATGCGTTGCAAGTGCGCGGTCACGCCTTCGCTCGCGACGAAGCGGGTTTCGCCATCCGCCTTGCCCGTGAGACCCCACAACACCGGGCGATAGTCGATATCGAGCACGGTGCGCACGTTATTGCGTCGCGCGTAATCCAGCGCGCGGCGGCTCGTGCGATTCACCTGCTCGGTCGAAAAGTGTGTGCCGGTAATCAGCAGCGCTTTCGACGACGCAATGTACGCCTCGTCGAAATCCGCTTCATCCACCGCCATATCCGCGCAGTTCTCGCGATAAAAGATCAGCGGAAAGGTATCGCGATCTTTCAGACCGAGCAGAACCAGGGCGGTCAGGCGTTCCTGATCGACGCGTACATGACTGACGTCGCAGCCTTCCTTCGTCAAGGTCTCGGTGAGAAAACGCCCCATGTGATCGTTGCCGACGCGCGCCAGCATCGCCGATGCAAGCCCGAGCCGCGCGCAACCGAACGCGATATTTGCGGATGAACCGCCAAGATACTTCGCGAAGCTCGACACGTCTTCGAGTCGCGCGCCGACCTGCTGCGCGTACAGATCGACGGCAAGACGGCCAAGACAGACGATGTCGCGACTGCGGTCCGGTGCGAAACGGCTGGCCGTTGCCGCCGAAGCGGAAGTGAGCCCGCCACCGTTCTCGATCCCGGTCCCGCTGGATGTGCTGGAATGATTCATGAATATTCCTGAATAGCTGAGCGCGGGCGTGAGGCGCGGCAAGCGCCGGAAGCCCGCGCGAATGAATCAGATCGTCGCGCCGTCGAGTTCGCCGATCATCTTCTGCATTTCGGCGCCGCCGGCCATCATGTCGAGTACTTCGTCCTTGCTGATGGTGTCCTTCGTGAACGTGCCGAGCGATTTGCCGCGATTGAGCAGCGTGAACGAATCGCCGATCGGATACGCGTGGTGCACGTTGTGTGTGATGAAAATCACCGAGATGCCTTTTGCGCGCGCCGTGTGGATCAGTTTGAGCACGTTGAAGCTCTGCTTGACGCCGAGCGCGGCCGTCGGCTCGTCGAGAATCAGCACGCGTGCGCCGAAGTGAATCGCCCGCGCAATCGCGAGGCATTGCTTCTCGCCGCCGGACATCGTTCCAATCGGTTGATGCGGATCGCGCACGTTGATGCCCATTTCGGCGAGCTTGTCGCGTGCGGTGGTGGCGCTGGTTTCGAGGTCCATCACGTTGAAGAAACCAAACAGTTTTTTCTGCGGCTCGCGGCCCATGAAAAAGTTGCGCGCCACGGAGAGCAAGGGCACCAGCGCCAGATCCTGATAGACGGTGGCGATGCCGAGATCGAGCGCGTCTTTCGGCGACTCGAACTGCACCGGTTTGCCATCCACCAGATATTGACCGGAAGAGGGGCGGTGCACGCCGGCGAGCGTCTTGATCAGCGTCGACTTACCCGCGCCGTTGTCACCGAGCAGGCAATGCACTTCGCCGCGCTTCAGGCGCAGGGTCACGCCGCTTAGCGCGATGACCTGGCCGAAGTATTTGCTGACGTCTTCGAGTGCGAGGATTATGTCGTCCTGCGGCTTGGCCGCGGTGTTCACGGTATTCGAATCGGACATGGTCGTCTCCTCGTTACGACTGCGCGACGCGGCGGCGCACGTAGTGATTGAACAGCACGGCGATCAGCAGCATCACGCCGAGGAACACGCGGAACCAGTCGGAATCGACATTCGTATAGGTGATGCCGATCTGCACGACGCCGAAGATCAACGCGCCGAAGCAGGCGCCGATCACCGAACCGTAGCCGCCGGTCAGCAGCGTGCCGCCAATCACCGCCGCGATGATGGCCTCGAATTCGGCCTGCAACCCGCGGTCGGCCGCGGCCGAGCCGATGTCGCACACTTGCAGCACGGCGAACAGGCACGCGCAGAACGCGGTCAGCACGAACAGTGAAATCTTCACGCGCCGCACCGGCACGCCGACGTTCTTCGCCGCGTTGGCGTCGCCGCCGACCGCGAAAATCCAGTTGCCGAAGCGGGTCTTGGCGAGGGTGAAGGCACAGACTGCAGCAAGCGCGAACCACCAGAGCAGCACTTTCGGGATGCCCGGCACGAGCGGGTTGCCGTTATCGAGCAGCTTCACAACACCGATATGGCCGAGCCAGGTGAACAGGCCCTTGAACGCGACACCCTGGAACAAGGTATGGGCGAGCCAGTCGTGAGCGGCGACGTCGCCCACGCCGGAGATGATCGTGCGGTCGGCGAACATGACCGACAGGGCCAGCGTGAGGCCGCGCAGGATGAACAGGAACGCCAGCGTCACGATGAATGACGGCAGCCGCGTGCGCATCACCAGATAGCCGTTGAGTGCGCCGAGCAGCATCGATCCGGCGAACGCGAACACGATCGACAAGGCAATCGGCCAGTGGAAGTACATCGTGGGCAGCGCGACCATCATGCCCGAGAAGCCGATCATCGAACCGATCGACAGATCGAATTCGCCGGCGATCATCAACAGGCATGCACCGACTGAGATGAGGCCGAGATACGCGGCCACTTGCGACCAGTTCATCACGCCGTCGAGGTTGAACATGCCGGAGTTGCCGGCCGCAATCCCAAACACGAGGAACACCATCACGGTGCCGGCGAGGGCGGCGAATTCCGGACGGTTCAGCAGATGCCGGAACCACGATTCCTGGCGCACGCGCTCATCGGCCGCCGCGGGCGCACCGCCGGACGTTGACGTCGTCGCGGTGTTCGAAGGGGGCTGCTTGCGGGGATGAGGGTGGAAGGGGTTGGCTACGCCCATTGAAGCTCTCCTTGATGCGCCCGGCTTTTCGCAGTCATCAAAGGACTGCAATCGGACCGCATGGCGCGTAATGCACGTAAAACGTGGTGAATGCAGGCGTGGGGCGGCCTGGCCAGTTGCGGCCGGCCGCGTCCACTTTCTTCATACCTGCCGGAACGGTTCTCCCGTGTCCGTACTTCCAGCGAAATGCGTTAGCGGTACTGCCCTGCGTACTTGACCACCTTGTCGATATTGGCCTTGGTGATGAAACCCGGGCCGGAACCGATATTGCGCGGCCCATAGGCGGGCTGCAGGCCGTACGTGGTGAGACGTTGCTGGAACTTCGGATTGGCCTGCAGGATCTGGCGGATCTTCGCCGGATCTGTGGTGTGTTCCTTCTTCACGATGGCCAGTACGGCAACCGGGATATAGCCCTGCAGGTAGGGTTGCTGGTCGATGGCGAACTGGATCGTGCCGTCCTGGATGCCCTTGGCGATGTCATTGTCGAAGTCGAACGTCGCGAACCAGACCTTGCCGGCGAGGCCCATCTGCTGCAGCGCCTTCATCGTCGGCGCGGCCGACAGCGGACCCAGGGTGAGCACCGCCTGGGTGTTCGGGTGATTGCGCAGATACGCGCTCACTTTCGATTGCACACCGGTCGGGTCCTGGCCCGCGTCGAGCGTGGAGGACTTGAAGTCGACGCCGATCGCCTCGGCAAAGCCGCGGCAGCGTTCGAACGAAGCCGGGTTGGTCGCGTAGTGGTTCACGCACAGGAACGACTTGATGCCCGCTGCCTTCGCTTTCTGGCCCGCCGCTTTGCCCGCGGCGTATTCAGGCTGGCCGACGTGCATGATCGCGCCAAGCTGCGCGCTTTGCTCCTCAGTGCCGGAATTGATCGTGACGAGCGGAATGTGTTTCTCGGTGACCTTGGCGAGCGAACTCTTGAGCACGTCGAAGTCTGCGATCGAAACGATCACGCCGTCGTAGTTGCGCGCGGCGGCCTGTTCGACCAGACGCGCCATATCGGCGATGTCGCCGTTCGGCGGATTGCGGTAGTCGGTCTCGACGTTGAAATCTTCGTCGGCCTGTTTGATGGCGTTCTTGATGGTGTTCCACCACGAATCCGAATCCGGCGCGTGGCTGATCAGCACGAAGTGAGCGTCAGCCGCGCGGGCGGACGACGCCGCACCGAATCCCGTCGCCAACGTCAATGCCGCCACCAGAATCCTGAGCGTAGCCTTGCCCTTGCAAAGTCTCATTGTCTCCACCTTTCTCGGTCTGTCGTTATTGAAGGGAGCGTCTGGCGGGCGGCTTTCCGATTGCGTGCGTTGCGGCAGACGTCAGCCGATGCACCATCGCTCACGACCAAGATTAGGTCATCTTCCGAAGTCTTGCAATGAAAATTTCATGACAAATAAAAATAGAAAATACGTTCCATTTGGTGGGGCGCCTGCCTATAATCGGCAGCGTCAGGACACTGTGCGGCGCGCGCTGGAAGCGCCTTCCGCACTGCAATAAAGCAACGAAGAGAGAGCCATGGCGGAAGAGAGCACCGAAGACTTGCCGAGCGTCGAAGAATTGATGCAGCGCATCGCGGAAAACTACGAGGCGCTGCCGCGGCAATTGAAGAATGTGGCGACGTATATCGAGCAGCATCGCTCGAGCGTGATGGTGGATCGCACCAGCGATATCGCCGCGAGCTGCGGCGTGCATCCGTCGGCGGTGGTGCGCTTTGCGCAGCGCTTCGGCTTTTCCGGCTTCTCCGATCTGCAGGCGGTATTTCGTCAGGCGTACACGGGACAGGGCACGTCCTCGCCGAGTTATCAGCAGCGGATTCGCAAGCTGATCGACGAGAAGCCTGGCGCGTTGTCCGGCGGCTCCGTGGCGCGCGAATTCATCGCGGCCTCGCGCGGCGGTCTTGAAGAACTTGAAGCCGGCCTCGACGACCAGCAGTTCGATGCCGCCGTGAAGATGCTGCAGCAGGCCGACAACATCTACGTGATCGGCGTGAGGCGTTCGTTTCCAGTGGCGAGCTATATCGTCTACGCGTTGCAGCACACCCCCAAGCGCGTGCATCTGGTGTCCGGCTTCGGCGGCATGTACCGCGAACAGATTCGCAGCGTGAAGAAGGGCGACGTGGTGATCGCGATCAGCTTCGCCCCGTATGGCAAGGAAACACAGTACTGCCTGCGTGTTGCGCACCATCATCAAGCGAAGACGCTGGTTATTACGGATAGCCAACTTTCTCCGCTGGCGCGTTACGCTACCACCCAACTGTATGTGAAAGAGGGCAGCGCGTTTGCGTTCCGCTCGCTGACCAGCACGATCTGTTTGTGCCAGGCGTTGTTCATCGCGCTCGCGTACAAGCTCGAACTGAACGTAGAAGAATCCAAAGACACTGGAGGATACGATGACTGAGGCGGTAAAGACGATCGACGTAGCGGTATTCGGTGCGGGACGTATCGGCAAGATTCATGCGGCGAATCTGGCGCGGCAACCGGGCGTGCGGCTCAAGTATGTGGTCGATGTGAATCGCGAGGCGGCCGCGGCGCTCGCCGCCGAGCACGGCGCGCAGGTTGCGGATATCGACGGCGCGATGGGCGACGCGTCGATCGGTGCGACGGTGATCTGTTCGAGCACGGACACGCACGCGGATCTGATCATGAAATCGGCCGCACAGAAGAAACATGTGTTCTGCGAGAAGCCGGTCGATCTGACTTTGGAACGCGCGCGGGCCTGCGCCGAAGCGGTAGAGCGCGCGGGCGTGGTTTGTATGATCGGTTTTCAGCGCCGCTTCGACCCGACCTTTTCCGCGTTGAAAGCGCGCATCGATGCGGGCGAAATCGGCACGCCGGAAATGCTGGTGGTGACGAGCCGCGATCCGGGCGCACCGCCGGTCGAGTACATCAAGCACTCGGGCGGCATCTTCAAGGACATGCTGATTCACGACTTCGACATCTTCCGCTGGATTCTCGACGACGAAGCCGACACGCTGCACGCTACGGGTAGCTGTCTTTCGGATCCGGCGATTGCCGAAGCGGGCGATATCGATTCGACCGCGGTGACGATCCGCACGAAGCACGGCCGCCTGTGCCAGATCAACACCGCGCGGCGCGCGGCTTATGGGTATGACCAGCGTTTCGAGGTGCTCGGCAGCACCGGCATGCTGCAGGCGGGCAATGTACGGCCCACCGAGGTCACCGCGTATTCGAAAACCGAAGTGTCGAGCGACGTGCCCGAGGCGTTTTTCCTCGAACGTTATCGCGCGGCGTACGCACTGGAAATCGCGCATTTCTTCGATGCGGTCACGCACGGCAAGCCGGTGCGAACCACCGTCGCCGACGGCCTGAAAGCGCTCGAACTGGCAGACGCCGCGACGCGCTCGTGGCGTGAGGGTCGCGCCGTGAAGCTCGGGGAGGCATCGTGACGAACACGACGACTGGGCGGCTTCGTTTGGGTGTGGTCGGCTTGGGGCGGTTGGGCAAGCGCCACGCGGAGAATCTGGCGTATCGCGTGCCGGGTGCGGCGCTCGTGGCCGCTTGCAGTCCGGTGGAGGAGGAGCGGGCGTGGGCGCGCGAGGCGTTGCCCGAACCGCGTCTCTACGACGACTATGCGGCCCTGCTCGCCGATCGCGACGTGGACGCGGTGTGGCTCGTCACGCCGTCGTCCTTGCATGCGCAGCAGATTATCGATGCGTTGCGTGCCGGCAAACATGTGTTCTGCGAGAAGCCGCTGTCGCTGGATCTCGCCGAGTGCGAGCGCGTATTGGCCGAGGCCGCGCGCTATCCGCATTTGCAGGCGACCATCGGCTTCATGCGGCGTTTCGATCCGAGCTACAAGGATGCGTTCGACAAGATCGAAGCCGGCAAGATCGGCCGACCGTTTCTGGTGCGCTCGCAAACCACCGATCAGAACGACAACGACGGCTTCTTCGTGCGTTTCGCGGCGACCTCCGGTGGGATCTTTCTGGACTGCACGGTGCACGACATCGACGTCGCGCGCTGGCTGCTCGGCAAACCGCGCGCCAAACGCGTGTTTGCGGCGGGCGCGGTCGCATTGCACGAGGGGCTGCGGGAATTCGGCGACGTCGATAACGGCGTGGCGATCTGCGAATTCGAGGACGGCAAGCTCGCGATGTTCTATGCGTCACGCACGCAAGCTCACGGTAACGACACGCATAGCGAGGTGATCGGCACAGCCGGCGCGCTGGCGATTGGCCACAATCCGCGGGCAAATCGCGTCGAGATCTACGACGCGACGGGCATTCGCAACGAATGCACGCCGACCTTCTTCGATCGCTTCGAGGATGCGTTTTTGCATGAGGCGCGCGCCTTCGTGGCGGCGGTGCAGGGCGGTGCGGCATCGAATGCGCAAGCAGGCGCCACGCTTGCCGACGCGCTCGAAGCGACGCGGATCGGCATGGCGTTGCGCCAGTCTTTGCAGAGCGGAGAGGCGGTCACGTTGTAGCGCCCAAGGCACCAAAACGCCGCCGGATTGCGACAATCGACATGACTGCGTCGCTTCCGGCGGCTAAACGACACCTGCTGTAGAATTTGACCCTCTGTCCGGCGTCGCTTACGACGCCTCATCCCGAAGGTCATCGTCGATGCAAATTCAGGTTCACAAGGAAGTCGATGCGCGCGGGCTGATGTGCCCGCTGCCCATTTTGCGCGCCAAGAAGGCGCTCGCCGACATGGAAAGCGGCCAGATTCTCAAGGTACTGGCCACCGATCCGGGCTCGCAGCGCGATTTCGCCGCATTCGCGAAGCAAACCGGCAACGAAATCGTCGAAAGCTCGGCGCACGACAAGGTTTTCACGTTTCTGATGAAGCGCCGCTGAAATACAAAACAAAAATACCAAACAAAAGGCGCTGTGCCCGCAATTGCGGGGCACAGCGCCTTTTTTACGTCTGACTACTGCTTATCTCGCGAGAGGCTAACAGCGCAAGGGTTCTGCGCGGCTGTCCCCGTTGCTCAGCCTTCCAGCACCGGCGAACGGGTACGCAGATATTCTTCGAAATCCGCAGCCACTTCCGGGTGACGCAGCGCGAACTCGACCGTCGCCTTCAGATAACCCAGCTTGCTGCCGCAGTCGAAACGCGTGCCGTGGTACTTGTAAGCCAGCACTTGCTCATCGGCGAGCAGCGACTGAATCGCGTCCGTCAACTGCAATTCGCCGCCCGCGCCCGGCTTCAGCGCGCGCAGATGTTCGAAAATACGCGGCTTTAGCACATAGCGGCCTACCACGCCGAGATTCGACGGTGCGACGTCCGGTTCCGGCTTTTCGACGATGCCCGACATCTTGATGATCGAGTCTTCCCACTCCTTGCCGTCGACGATACCGTACGACTTCGTCTCCGAGTGCGGGATCTCTTCGACACCGATCACCGAGCTGTGATAGTGGTCGAACACCTCGATCATCTGCGTCATGACAGGCGGCTTGCCGTAGAGCAAGTCGTCCGCGAGGATGACGGCGAACGGGTTGTCGCCCACCAGCTTTTCAGCGCACATCACCGCGTGGCCGAGACCAAGCGCTTCCGGCTGACGCACGTAGAAGCAGTCCACATGGCTCGGCTTGATGCTGCGCACGAGTTCCAGCAGCTTGTCCTTGCCACGCGCCTGGAGTTCGGCCTCGATTTCGTATGACTTATCGAAATGGTCCTCGATCGCGCGCTTGCTGCGCCCCGTGACAAAGATCATTTCGGTGATGCCGGCCGCCATTGCCTCTTCCACCGCGTATTGAATCAGCGGCTTGTCGACGATCGGCAGCATCTCCTTCGGGCTTGCCTTCGTGGCAGGGAGGAACCGGGTGCCAAGACCTGCTACCGGAAAAACCGCTTTTGTAACTTTTAGCATGTGATTACCCTGAATCCTCTGGTTTAGCTTTGTGCCCTGTCAGCCCGCAACGGGGCGGACAGGGCGCGTCGATCAGGCCGGCAAACGCGCCAATTGGGCTTTCAGCTTGCCGATAGTGGTTTCGAATTCTGCCAGCCTTTTCTGCTCCTGCTCAACGACTGCCGGTGGCGCCTTTGCCACAAAGCTTTCATTCTGCAATTTGGCATTGCACTTGATGACTTCCGTGCCAAGCCGCGCAATTTCCTTCGACAGACGCTCGCGCTCGACGGCAACGTCGATTTCCACCTTCAGCACGAGCTTGTCATTCCCTACGATAGCAATTGGCGCGCCATCTGCCTGCGCGTCCAGCGTTGCCTCGTCGGCAATGATCTGCACCTCCGACAAACGAGCCAATGCCTGAGCGTACGGAGCGAAGGTTGCGAGGCGCTCCGCGTTGCCGGTAGCGAGCAACGGCACCTTGACCGCCGGCGACAGATTCATCTCGCCACGCAGATTCCGGCACGCATCGATCACTGCTTTCAGGTCGGCCGCCCATTGCTCCGCGTCTTCGTCGATCTTCGACGGCTCCGCAACGGGGTAGGGCTGCACCATGATGGACGCTTCGCCCTCGGCTTTGCCTTCGGGATAACGTCCGGCCAACGGTGCAACTTTTTGCCACAGCGCTTCAGTGATGAACGGAATCACCGGATGCGCGAGGCGCAACACCGTCTCGAGCACGCGCAGCAGCGTGCGGCGCGTTGCGCGCTGCTGGTTCGGCTGACCCGTCTGGATCTGAACCTTGGCGAGTTCGAGATACCAGTCACAGTATTCGTCCCATACGAACTTGTATAGGGCGTTGGCCACATTGTCAAAACGATAGTCGGCGAAACCCTTGGCGATTTCCGCTTCCACACGTTGTAGACGCGAAACGATCCAGCGGTCGGCCGCCGAAAAATTCAGGTGGCCGTCCGGACCGCATTCGCCGCATTGCTCCGGCTTTCCGAAACCGCAATCGTGGCCTTCGCAATTCATCAGCACAAAGCGGGTGGCATTCCACAGCTTGTTGCAGAAGTTGCGATAGCCTTCGCAGCGCGCGAGATCGAAGTTGACGTTGCGGCCGAGCGTGGCCATCGACGCCATCGTGAAGCGCAACGCGTCCGTGCCGAACGCCGGAATGCCGTCCGGGAATTCCTTGCGGGTTTTCTTTTCGATCGACGCAGCCTGCTTCGGATTCATCAGACCGGTGGTGCGCTTGGCGACCAGCGCGTCGAGGTCGATGCCGTCGACGATATCGATCGGGTCGAGCGTATTGCCCTTGCTCTTCGACATCTTCTGGCCTTCGGCGTCGCGCACCAGACCGTGCACGTAGACCGTGTCGAACGGCACCTTGCCGGTGAAGTGCGTGGTCATCATGACCATGCGCGCGACCCAGAAGAAGATGATGTCGAAACCGGTGACCAGCACCGACGAGGGCATGAAGTGCTTCAGTTCCGGCGTCTCGGCAGGCCAGCCGAGCGACGAGAACGGCACCAGCGCCGACGAGAACCACGTATCGAGCACATCATCGTCGCGCTTGAGCGGGCCCGTGTAACCGGCTTCTGCGGCCTTCTCGCGCGCGCCTTCTTCGGTCTTGGCGACGAAGATTTCACCGTTTTCGCCGTACCACGCCGGGATCTGATGGCCCCACCAGAGTTGGCGCGAGATACACCAGTCCTGGATGTTTTCGAGCCACTGGTAATACGTGGTGGACCAGTTTTCCGGCACGAACTTGATTTCGCCGCTGCGAACCACGTCGAGCGCCGTTTCCGCGATCGACTTGCCCGGATTGAAGGTGCCTTCCGGCGCCGGCTTGCTCATGGCGACGAACCATTGGTCCGTCAGCATCGGCTCGATCACGACGCCCGTGCGGTCGCCGCGCGGCACCATCAGCTTGTGCGGCTTGACCGATTCGAGTGCGCTGAGCGCTTCGAGATCCATCACCACCTGCTTGCGGGCTTCGAAACGGTCCAGACCGCGGTAGGTTTCCGGCGCGTTGTCGTTGATTTTCGCGTCGAGCGTGAGGATCTCGATCATCGGCAGCTTGTGGCGCAGGCCGACCTGATAGTCGTTGAAATCGTGCGCGGGCGTGACCTTGACCACGCCGGTGCCGAATTCGCGGTCGACGTAGTCGTCGGCGATGATCGGGACTTCGCGGCCGGAGAGCGGCAGCGTGACCGTTTTGCCGATCAGATGCGCATAGCGTTCGTCTTCCGGATGGACCATCACGGCAGTATCGCCGAGCATGGTTTCCGGGCGCGTGGTGGCGACCGTCAGATGGCCCGAGCCGTCCGTGAGCGGATACTGGATGTGCCAGAGGTGGCCGTTTTCTTCTTCGCTGACCACTTCGAGGTCGGAGACGGCGGTGAGCAGCACCGGATCCCAGTTCACGAGGCGCTTGCCGCGGTAGATCAGGCCTTGTTCATACAGGCGTACGAACACGTCGCGCACGGCGGCCGACATTTTGTCGTCCATCGTGAAGTATTCGCGCGACCAGTCGATCGACGCGCCTAGGCGGCGCACCTGATTCGTGATGGTCGAGCCGGATTCCTGCTTCCATTCCCAGACGCGTTCGGTGAATTTTTCGCGGCCGAGGTCATGACGGGAGACGCCTTTCGCATCCAGTTGCCGTTCGACGACGATTTGCGTGGCGATGCCTGCGTGGTCCGTGCCCGGCACCCAGAGGGTGTTTTCACCGAGCATGCGGTGATAGCGGGTGAGGCCGTCCATGATCGTCTGGTTGAACGCATGGCCCATGTGCAGGGTGCCGGTGACGTTCGGCGGCGGCAACTGGATCGAGAAGTCTTTCTTGTTTTCGTCGAAGGTGGGCGCCGCGTAGGCGCGCTTTTCCCATTCGGGGCCCCAGTGGGCCTCGATGGTGTGGGGCTCGAAGCTTTTGGCAAGTGTGGAGGTGGGGTCGCTCGGGGTCTCGCTCATTTCTGTCCGTCTGCTGGTGGATGCAAAGAATGTTTGATTATAAGCGGCGATGCCGGTGGGGGCCCCTAGGGGGCGGTTTTTGCCTGCGCGGCGCTTATTGTCTGTTTGCCTGGGGCTTTGGCCTTTCCTTGTTTTGTTAGTGGTCTATTAGTGTTGCCCCTGTGCGGGGCGGCACCTACTTCTCTTTGCCGGCTGTGTATAGACCGGAGACATAGCTGACAGGTGTGCGGGGACATGGTTGACACTT
>NZ_JBNPVS010000089.1:0-16398 GCF_050434225.1 Paraburkholderia sp. GAS32
CATTCGGCAACGAACGGAGTGCCGCCGGTGCGGCACGAGGCTTCATTTTTTTAACAATTTCCTTTGTCGGTGTCCAAGATTACTTGACCACTACACCGCCCCGCACAGGGGCAACGCTAATAGACCACTAGCAATGCAAGGAAAGGCCAACACCCCAAGAACACTGACAAAAGCGCTACGCAGGCAAAAACCCTAGTTCGACAACGACAAATAAGGCGAACTGACCGGCGTAGGCGGAAACGGCTGCAACCCCGTCTGCTTGCTAAAGCTATACCGCACATAAACGGCTGCGAGCCACTCACGATACTCATAAGCATTGCCGAGCGACGCAGTCGCCCCAAACGCCAACTGCGGAGCCAGTTGATACTCCCCCACAGCGCTAAGCGAATAAGAAACCCCCGTCTTACTCTGCCCAGGATAAACCGCATTGCTATCCACGCCCGTGCCGATGAAATTCGCTTGCTTCGCCGCATTACTCTGGAGCTGAGGATCGATCGGGAAGTAATTCGACTGATCCTGCCGATAATGCTGCACGCCGATCGACCCCTTCATGTCATAAGTAAACAGACCATTGCGCCCAGTCCACTCCACCGGCAAATTCAGGATCATGTACTGCTGCGGACTGAAGTACCCGCCCTGACCATACGTGAAGTACGACAGGTTCCTGTTATAGGTCATCAGCGTCGTGTTCACACCGATAGTCAGCGTCTGATCGGCATCCTTCAACAGACGCGTGTAGATACCGCCGCCGCCTTTGTATGCGTTATTGCTTGCGACGTGATAGCCCATGTAGTGCTGGTACGCGGCGTTCACATACAGGCCGCTGGTGCCGTCATCCCATGCAAGGCTGGCGAGGCCGCCGTTGGAGGTGACGCCGCCCCACTCGAGGCCGGAGCCCGAATCGCGCGCACCAGCATACGACAGCAGGCTGTCCGTCACCGCGCGGCGCGCGACCGCCAGCGAATACGACACTTTGTCCGTAATGGCGCCGTTGTATTGCGCGCCCCCCACAATAGTCTTCTCGGGGAAACCGAGCGGCGTCACGCCAACATCGCCGCTGATGCTGCGGCCTTCGTAACCGAGTGACAAGCCCACGCCACTGGCGGTCTGGCTGCCATAGGTGTTGGTGCCCGCAATCGCCGCGTTCGCAGACGTGCTATTGGACAGTCCCGCGCCGAATCGCGCGAGCGTCGACAGATTGCCCGCGGCAGTGCCGGCATCGAGCGTAACCGGCGTCGCCGTCACAACGATGTGGCCGTTGCCGGCCTTGATGCGCCCCTGAATCGGCGCTTCAATATCCGTCAGCGTCGACAGACCGTCCTCGCCCGTGCGGTTGCGGAACACGATCCCGCCCGACACGGTGCTCGCCTGCTCGCGATTGACCTGCGCCAGCTCTTCGGCCACCCCGAGCGTCTGCGTGTTGGCGACATTCGGTTGCGTGTAGTTGCCGCCGTTACCGTTCGCGCCGGGTTGTTGAGGGTAATACGCCTGCGCGTAACCGGTCGGCGGTTGCGGAATATACGGCTGCTGTTGTTGCGCGTAATAACCCGAGCCCTGATTCGGGTACGGCTGATAGGGCTGCTGACCGTAGGCCTGTTGCGGCGGCACCGGCTGGTAAGGCTGCTGCGCGTAACCTTGCTGTGCGTAACCCTGCTGCTGCGGATAAGGCTGCTGGCCGTAATAGGGCTGTTGCTGCTGGGGATAAGCTTGTTGCTGCCCATACGGCGCCTGCGCATAGGCTTGCGCGTTGTGGTTGCTCTTCGACGCGCTTTGCTTCTTGCTGGTCGTGCGTTTCGTGCTCGTGGCCGAGCCTGAGCAACGCGGCTGTTGCATCGAACCGGCATTGGCCTGCGCTTCGCGTGCCGCAGGCGACATCGGCCACGGCGTGGTCGCATAGCCGTCCGGCTGCTGCGGATAGGGCGCCTGCTGCTGATATTGCGCCTGTTGAGGATATCCACCTTGTTGCGGATAGCCGGCTTGCTGCGGATAAGGCGCCTGCTGCGGATACGCCGGGTTGTACTGCTGTTGCGGAGCTTGCTGCATCGGCTGCATCTGCGCCTGGCCTTGACCCGGGTATGGCTGCAACGGCGCGCCCGACTGGCTCGACCCGTTGGTCTCCTGGCCGTAGCCATCCGCGTTGGTGCCGGGACGTGGCGCGTTATAGGGAACGGCGGTGGGCGCGGCGTTGGGCACATACGGCTGTGCAGGCGCCGTATAAGGCGCGACGTACGGCGTGGGCTGCGAGGGCGGCGGATAGTTCGGCACGGTCTGGGACGGCAAGGAGGACTGCGAGTACGGGAGCGATGCACGCGCGGCATTGAAGCCGCCACCTGCGAGCGCGGCGTTGTCGGCGTCGGTCGGCGAGATCGTTGCGGTTTTACCTTCGAAGGGATTGACGCCCGGCAACGGCGTCGCGCCGATCCGCCGCATCGCGACTTCCCAGCCACGCGGCACGTTGCTCGGCGCGTTCGCGCGTGCCGCGTTGGCCATGAGCGGTGTATTGGCCGCGATCAGCGAGCGTTGCAGATAAGTCGACGCGAGCGACAGCTTGCCTTCGGCGCGATACATTCGGCCGACCGTCGCCAGCACGCCGGGGTCGCTCGGCGCCGCTGCAAGAGCCTGGTTGGCGAGCGATTCGGCGTAGCTGAACTGCCTCGCGCCGGCCGCCGCAGAGATCGTCGCTTGCAGCAGGTTCAGGTCGTCGGGCTTGCGTTGCAACGCGACGCGGTAACTGGCGAGCGCATTGCGATCGTCGCCGGCGCTCGAATAGAGGCGGCCGAGGGCGGCTTGCAGATCGGGATTGTCGGGCATCGCCGCCAGCCACGGCGCGATCACGTCGTAGGCGCTGGCGAGATCGCCGCGCTGACGCACCGCGTCGCATTGCTTGATGACGATCCCCAGATTCAGATTGCCAAAATCCGTGCGCTGCTGCGGCGTCAGTTGCATCGATGCGAGCCGCCGCATCACCATACCGAGTTCGGCTTCCTGTTGCGTGGCGGAGAGAATGCCCGCGTATTGCAGCAGCAAATCGGTGTTGCCAGGCGCCGCGTTCATCGCGCTGCGCACGAGGCCCAACGCGCGATTCGGGTCGCCGGCCTGTTGATACGCGGCAGCGATCACGCCGATCAGTTCGGGGTTGTTGCCGGCGACCGGTTCGGCGGTGTGCAACGTCGCCAGCGCTTGTTGCGACTGGCCGTTGCGCGCCATCCGCGTCGCGAGATCGGCCTGCTGATGCACCCACAAGCGATGCTGCAAAGTGGTCATTGCGTCGGTGCGTTGCGCGGCCGGAATCCGTTCGAGTTGCGCGAGACCGGCCGTCCAGTCCTGCGTTTCCGCCGACAGCAACGCGCTCGCGTAGAGCGCGTCGGTCATGTCGGGATGCGCGGCGAGGAGACCGTCCATCATGCTGCGGGCATTCGCAACCGCGCCCTGGCGCACGTAAATACGCGCGAGGTCGAGGCGCAACCAGGGATCGTCAGGATCGTTCAACAGGGCGTCTTCGAACAGGCTGCGCGCGCTGCCGAGATCGCCGCGCGCTTCGGCCGCGCGTGCCTGCGCGGCCTGCGCTTCGCCACGCAGCCGGTTGATGCCGCCGGCCTTCGATTGTTGTTCGCTGTTCAGTTGATTGGCGAATTGCAGCGCTTCGTCGCCACGGCCTTGCGCGGCGAGCGAACCGACGAGGCCGCGAATCGCATCGGGATTGTCGGCCTGGCGGCGCAGTGCCATCCGGTAGGCCTGTTCCGCGCCGACCGGGTCGCCGTTCGAAAGCAGCATCTCGCCGAGCAGCACCTGCGCGGTGACGTCGGACGGATTCAGCGCGATCGCGCGTTCGAACAGCGACTTCGCCTTCGCCAATTCGCCGTTGCTGCGCGCGCCGATGGCGTCGCTGGTATAGGTCCAGTAGGTCGCGCTATCGAGCGCGGTTTTCCAGCGCGCCGGATTGCCGCTGCGCGACGCGCGTTCCAGATAGTTGCGGGCTTCGGCGAATTTTTCCTGCTTCAACGCGGCGATACCCATGCCGCCGAGTGCGTCGGTATCGTTCGGACTATTTGCCAGTACTGACGAAAACTTCGCGCGCGCCGTGCCGAGGTCGCCCCGATCGAGCGCGGCGAAACCGTCGGCGATGGTGCGGCCACGGGCGTCGACGGCGGCATTTTCCTGGGCACGATCGCGGGCCACCTTGTCCTGCTGAACCATCGACTCGAAGCGCGCCTTGACCGCGGCGTCGTCGGTTGCACCTTGCAGATACGCTTCGTACAGTGCGGCGTCCGAGGGCCGTGCGTCGAGCCACAACAGCGCCTGCCGCCAGCTCTTTTTCGCCGACGCGCCGACGGTGCTGTCGCCGGCAAGCTTCTGCAGCCGCGCGATACCGTCGCGGCGCGTCGTATCGCGATACGTCAGATGCTGTGCGTAGGCGAGGGCGTAGCGCGGGTCGTCGGGGTTGTCGCGTGCGAGTTGTTCGAGGCCGCGGCGCGCCTGGTCCCAGCCTTGCGGCGTGGCCGACAGCGCCTGGTAATACTCGAGTTGCAGTGCGGGCGTGGCCGGCTTGCCGTTCAACGCGCGCTGATACTCCTCTACCGCGCTCGCGCTTTGACCGCTTTGCGCGAGCCGCCGCGCGTCGTTGACAGTCTGGTCACGCAGACTCGATTCGCCGAGGCGCCGACCCAGTTCGTCCAGGTTCGGATAGTTCGGCGCGACCGCTTTCAGACGTGCCAGATATTGCTGCGCGCCCGCGCCGTCCTTGCGGTCGGCGAGCACCATGCCCATGCCGTAGAGCGCATCGGGTTGCTTCGGGTCGATGCGCAACACTTTCTGCCACGCCTGCTCGGCCAAGTCACCACGATGATGCGATTGCCAGTACTTGCCCTGATCGATCAGTACGTTCAAGGGATCTTTCGACGTCTGCGCCAATGCGTCAGGCGAAGCCGTCGCTACGCAGCAGACGGCCGTGAGGCTCAGCGCGAACCGCAATGAAAACGCGAGGGCGCTCAATCGCATGCATTTCTCCAACTCGGCACGAGACGGCCGGCTTCGTCGAAACGATAGCGGCCGTCGATGAATCCGGTGCCGAACAAGCCCAGCACACGATCGTAATAAACCGGTTCGCGGCCCGGCACATTGGTGTCGAGCACGGCGAGATGGGTGCGCGCGAGACCGAGGCCGCGCTCGTCGTCGAGCGCCTTGAAGTACGGCGCGAGCGCGCCCCAGTAGCTCAACGGTCCTTCGCCGCTCGCCGTACCCGTGGTCGACGAAACCTTCTCGGGCGGAATGCCGCTTTGCGCAACCTTCGCGCGCATGCCGCCGAGGGCCGCGAGCCAGGGTTTGGCGAGCGGATCGGCGGGCGAGGTGAGTCCGGCCCACAGATAGACACGGATCGCGTCATAGCTGCCGGTGTCGCCTTCTTTCGGATCGACCACGAACTGGCCGTTCTGCCACGCGGCCCAGTCGGGCGCGAAGCCTTGCGGCGCCGTGGTCTTGATCAGCTTGTAGGTGCTGTCGGCGAGCTTGGCCCACGGGCCGTTCGGCATGTCTTTGGCGAGCGCGCGCAGCACCGGCAAGGGCAGGTAGCTCGGATTCAGACGCGTCACGCCACCATTTTTGAAGCCCTGCGGACCGGGCAGCAGCATCGGGCCGACGCCCGGCAGCGTGGTCATTTCCTGGCGCGCGATCTGCGCGGCGAGCGCCTGGCCGAGTTGCGTATAACTCGCCTCATGCCACAGGCGGCCGGCTTGCAGCAGATCGTAGGCGATCCACAGATCGGAGTCGGATGCGGAATTCTGATCGAGCACGCCGAACGAGCCATCCGGTTTCCTGCCCCAGAGCCACGACGGCAGCCGCACGTTTTGCGGATCGAACTGATTGCCCGCGAGATTGGTGCGAGTCCAGTTCAGGAGCCGGTCGAAGGTCGCGCGGTCGTTCGCGACCAGCGCGAAGAACAGGCCGTACGACTGGCCCTCGGAGGTGGTCTTCAGTTGCGGCGAGGAGTAGTCGATCACGCGGCCATCGGCCTGCACGAAGTGTTCGACGAAGATGCGGTACGCCGGCCAGTCGGTGTTACACGGGCCCGTCTGGCCGGGCGTCGAAGTAGTCTGGGCCACCTTCGTGATACTGGCAAAACACGTGGCCGCCGCAAGGACAAGGCCGAAGCCAAGCCCGAGCGTCAGCGCCACGCGTGTCTTATTGTTTCGAACCCGCATACCAGTCCTATCAGTCCTTTAGGCGGCGCGCGGCGATCGAGCGCAGCGTCCGGTAGAAGAGACCCGCGATGATCAGCGCGGCGAGCACGCCACCCAGCATCAGCAACAGCGGATGCGACGACAGCGCCCAGCGCAGATACTCCTGCGGCGACAAATGGCCGACATAGTACGCTTCGCCGTTCGACGTGATGGTGACGGTGCGGCCATGGATCACGGCCATCGCGCCTTGAATCTCCTGCAGCACGTCGGCGTCGAGCAGGGCGGCGGACAGATCGGCGTCCGACTGGCCGGCCGCGCTCACCAGCGCGACGGCGCTGCGGTTCTTCTGCAGCGGCGATTCGAAACCGGTCAGGAGCGCATCGCCGTTCGAACTCACGAGCGTCAGGTCGGCGCGTGCCGGCGAGCGTTCGATACCGCGTTCGCCATGCCACCAGTCCTCGAGTTTGAAGGCCACGTCCGAGAGCGAGAAGGTGCGCGAATCGCCGTCGCTGGAGAACGGCATCGACTTGGCCCAACGCTGCAGCAGCGGTTGCTTGCCCGGCGCGCCGAAAATCAGCAGGTCCTTGCTGGCGTACTTGTCGACGTCGTCGGCCGTGCCGACTGTGACGCCGTTCACCGGATAACCCGTCGATGCCCCCATGCGGCCCATGGTCAGCAGAAACAGGCTGTAGTCGCTCGAATCGGCCTCGTTCGGCAGGACCACGGCGGTCTCGGAGAGATCGGCCATCCGCGTGAACGGGAAGCCGCTATTGGCAAAGGCCGCGAGGTCGGGCAGCGCCATGTAATGCGGGAACGACGAGAGGTCGATGGTCGAGTTCGGATCGATGGCGCCGACCACGTTTTCCAGCAGACGGCCGTGGCATTCGCCGGTGTTCGGAATGTCGTAGAAGAAATGCAGACGCACCTGGGCGCGCGGCGTCAGCAGCAGCGGCGGAATATGCACGGTGCGACGGGCTTCGGCGGTCTTGTCCGGCAACACGCGCTCGAAGTAATGGCCCAACTCGAACACCGAGGCCGACTCGGCCGGAATCGGCAGGGCCTGCACGAAGCCGTCATTGACGCTGACGTTCAGCGACGAACGGTCGCGCAGCGGACGCACCGTATAGCGGTAGCGCAGATCGATCGGTGCGCCCAGGGTGTGCCACATGAACAGATCGGGCGGCACGCGCAGATTGACGCGCACGGCGTCGGCGTCGTAACCGGACACCGTCAGGTCGCGCGGGTCGGCGAGTTCGCCGAAACGCACCGGACGGTTAGTCGGCAGCCAGTTTGGCGCGTCGTACGGCGCACGCGCCATGAGTTCGTTCAATTGCGTAATCGTCGCGCTCGGACCGGTGAGCGTGTTCTGGCCGATGCCGAGCGCTTTGGCGGCGGTTTTCAGTTCGGCCTCGGTGCGGCCGAGCACGAGCAGCAGCTTGCCGCGCGCCGGCGCTTCGCGATCGACCACCGCGATCGTCGGGCCGGAAATCGCCGGAATCGTCACGCCGGCCGGGCGTTGGTCGTCGGTCGCGAACACGACGGCGTTACCCGACAGCGGTGCGTTATCCAGTTGCGCCGGAAACACCGCGCCGCGATAGCCGGCGAGCGCGCCGAACCAGGATGCGACGATGCCGCCCGCTTCGAGCGTCGCGGCGCCGGGTTTTTGCGGGAACACGAACGGCAGCTCGAGACGGCGCACGTCGCGGCGGTCGAAGAACGGTTGTGGCAGGGCGGCGAGATCCGGCTTGCTGGCGAGCGACGCGTAGGTCAGATCGAGCGAACTCGCATTGCTGACGGTGGCCCACAGCGACGAATTCGCCGGGTCCTCGCAACTGGTCGTGTAGTGACCGATCAACTGCACGTTCAGGTGGTTGAATTCGGTGATGAAACGCGGATCGATCGAGACGTCGCGCGCCACCAGCATGCCGGCCTGTTCGTGCGGCACCGGCAGCGTCGCGGCGACTTCGCCGTTCACCAGCACTTTTAGCTGGGAAATATTCGCGAGCAGCGCGGGCGAGTAGCTGTAGACCAGATGCAGGATCGCGCCGGTCACCACTTCGTCGCCGCGCACGGAGAACGCGACGCCGTTCTGGCCGTCGGTGCCGCGCAGTTGCAGCGGATCGTGCGCGCCGAGGTCGGCGAACGTGAGCGTTTGACGGCGGCCGCCCGGCACCAGCGTGCCCGGTTCGGCGGTAGTCGGCGTTTTGATCCCCAAGGCCTTCACCGACGACGCGGCGAGCGCCGGTGTGGGCGTGGCCAGTTGCGCTTGCGCGATCGTGTTGGGATCGTAGAGGACGGCCGCGCTCGGCGCGGGCACACTGCCCACGCCGGTGGCGACGCGCGCAGCCGGCGCGCCAGGGGCGCCGGCCGCCGGCGACGCTTGCGCGGCGCTCGCCCTGCTCATGGCCGCCGCGGCCACTTCAGCCGCCGAAGCCAGCGGCGCCGCCAACGCGGTTTGCAACGCGAGCCAGCAGGCAAGCCCGCGCATCAGTCGTTGCGAGCGGGGGCGTCCAGACAGACGCGCCTCCGTTTCCATTCCATTGCGCTCGTGATTCGAGCGTTCGACGTGTCCCTTCGCCATCCTGTTGCCCATAGATCAGTCTTTGGTTTTTAGCTTCTTGACGTCCACCGGACGGCTTTTCATCGAGCTTCGAAGGTCGGCATAAAGATGCTCGAAGAGCCCCACGATGCCGCGTGCGCCGACCGTGAGCACATGCGACAGACCGCGCAACGGCGTGTCCTGCTGACGCCCTTCGGCCCAGCCGGTCCACGCGTCGGCGCGCGCGAACGTGGTCTTGACGAACTCGTATTCCTGTTCGCGCGTCATCGCCGAGAAGCGCAGGCCCACGCGGCCCGGCTCCGTGAAACCGACGGTGGCGGGGAAGGCGTATTCCTCGTCGCCGCGAAACAGCGACACGGTCACGCGTTCGTGCATCGGCACTTCGATCTTGGCGGGCAGCGCCACGCCGACGCCGCCTTCCGAGTAGTCGATGGTCTCGCAGGCGAGCGTGCGGCCGGTCGAGAACTTCAGCATCACCGGCATCGTCATCGCCACGCGGTGCACCGCGCGAATCTGCCGGCGCTCGCTGGCCGCGGCCACGCTCGCGCCGAGAATCAGCATGTTGTAGGTGGTCCAGCCGAGATTCAGGATGGTCGTCTGCACCACGCTGCGAATGTGCCAGTTCAGATAGATATGCACGATGCCGACCACGAAGCCGATCAGATTCAGCAACAGCAGGAACAGGTACGGCCGCGAGATCGCCCAGTCGAAGTAGTTCTTTTCGATCTGACCGCCCTTGGCCGTCACGTTGAACTTGCCGAGCTTCGGGTTGATCAGCGCGAGCAACGTCGGGGCGGTAATGTACGACGCCAGCACCGATTCGTAAACTTCGGCCCAGAACGAATGGCGGAACGAGCGCTGCATCCGCGAGTTGGTGATGCTCGCATGCATCATGTGCGGCAGTGCGTAGATCGCGATCGTGCTGGCGGCGGCTTCGATCACGTGCGCGCCGAAGAACAGATACGACAGCGGCGCCGTGAGAAACACCAGACGCGGGATGCCGTAGAAGAAGTGCATCATCGCGTTCAGATAACAAAGCCGCTGGCCGATTTTCAGGCCCTTGCCGGTGAGTGGATTGTCGATCCGGAAAATCTGCGTCATGCCGCGCGCCCAGCGAATCCGCTGGCCGATGTGGCCGGAGAGGCTTTCGGTAGCAAGACCCGCCGCCTGCGGGATCGCCAGATAGGCCGTGGTGTAGCCGAGGCGGTGCAGCTTCAACGCGGTGTGCGCGTCTTCGGTCACCGTTTCTACGGCGATGCCGCCGATCTCTTCGACCATGGTCCGGCGCAGCAACGCGCACGAGCCGCAGAAGAAGGTCGCGTTCCACAGATCGTTGCCGTCCTGCACGAGGCCGTAAAACAGTTCGCCTTCGTTCGGCACCTTGCGGAAGGTGCCGAGATTGCGTTCGAACGGATCGGCGGAGAAGAAGTGGTGCGGCGTCTGCAGCATCGACAGCAGCTTGTCGCGCAGGAACCAGCCGAGGCCGATCTGCAGGAACGAGCGGGTCGGAATGTGATCGCAGTCGAAGATCGCGAGGTACTCGCCCTGGGTGATCTTCAGGGCTTCATTGATGTTGCCGGCCTTCGCGTGGCGGTTGTGCGTGCGGATCGTCCAGTTGACGCCGACTTCCTCGCAGAACGCCTTGAACTCGGGACGGCGGCCGTCGTCGAGCACGTGGATCGCGATCTTGTCGGCCGGATAGTCGAGCGCGAGCGCGGCGTAGATGGTCGGCTTCACCACCGAGAGCGGCTCGTTGTAGGTCGGGATGAACACGTCGACGGTCGGCCACAGGTCGCGCGAGGCGGGCAGCGGCATCGGCGTGCGCTTGAGCGGCCAGGCAGTCTGGAAGTAGCCGAGCAACAGCACGATGGTCGAATAGACTTCGGCCGACACCAGCAGCAGACCCCACGCGGCGTCGAGCGGATGTTCCCAGTAAGTCGTCGAAGTGAGCCGCCAGTACATATAGCGGCCCGACGTGACCACCGAGAGCATGATCATCACCATCGTCGCGTAACGGCCGTGCAGGCGGCGGAACAGCAACGCGGTGACGAAGCAGCAGGTCGCGAACGTCAGTTGCTCGTAGAACGCGAGCGGCACCGTGAAGACGAAGTACAGCATCACCAGCGCGAACAGCGTGACCAGACCCGTCACGATCCGGCTGTTCCAGAAGCGCGCGTCGACGATGCGTTCGAGCCGCGACGGTTCGCCGGCCTCGATGTCCTGCGACTGGGGCGTACTCATGCGACGTTCCTCGGCGAGACGGCGGCCGCTTCGACCGCCGCCATCAGCCAGTTGCCGCACGAGCGAAAATCGGCGGCCGCCTGGCTGAGTGGATCGTAGTGAATCAGCGTGGTGTCGCAGGCGAGCGCTTCGCTCACCCCTTCGTCAAGATGAATCACACCCGGGAAGAGCTTGTCGCCGAGCATCTGGCGCAAGACCTTGAGGACGTCTTTGGTCAACTGGCGCGACTGGTCGATCTGGTTGACCACGTAACCTTCGCCCCCGAACTCGGGGCGCGGCGCCGCGTACGCTTCAATCAGCCGTTCCATTAAGGGAATGGCTGCGTAGGAAGCGGCGTCGGCGAGCACCACGTTCAGCGTGAAGGTGGCCGCGCACAACGCAGCGCGTACATACACGGACGAACCCGGCGGTGTATCGATGATGACGATGTCGGACGCGTCGAGCCGCAGCGTTTGCAGCGCGTGCGCGAGCCACCTCGGGTCCTGGTCGATATACGCTTCGAAACGGCGGCGATCGTCTTCGAGCACGGCGCCATAGGGCAGCACGGTCACCCCGTCTACGCCGTCGAACATGACCGATTGCCACGGATCGCCCGTCAACGTCGCGCGCGACAAACCGTCGATGCTGTCGAGCGGCACGCCGAAATGCAGCCGCAGCGCGTTTTGCGGATCGAGATCGAGGGCGATCACGCGGCGGCCGCTGGCGGCCAGCACGGAAGCGAGATTGGCGGCGAGGGTGGTTTTACCGACCCCGCCTTTGGCGGACACGACCGCAATGACTTTCATGAGCGACGAGGGCCGTTGACCAGCCACGAGTTGGAGGCGGCGGGTGCGGCGGCGCTAGCAGCGCGGGCCGGCGCGGGGGCCGTTTGTGTTTGTGCGGGTGTGCCGCGCAGCCGGTCGAAGACCGATTGCAGCGGTGCGGATTCGCCGGTGGGCGCGGCGGGTTGCGGCGGCGTCGGTTCGAATGCCGGGGCGAACAGTTTGCCGAGGATCGACGCGGGCGGCTTCGGCGCTGCGGGCGCAGTCGTGTAGGTCGGTGCGAGCGCCTGTGCCCATGTTGGGGTGTGCGCCTGGGTGTGCGTCTGGGCGGGTGCTTGGGCCCATGCGGGGACCGGAGCCGGCGCTTGCGCCCACGTCGGCGTGGATGCGGAGACCGGTGCCGGTGCAGTGGCGCGCGGTGCGAGGGCAGGGATCTCGGCGCGTGCCATTACGGCGGCTGACGACATGCTCGCGGTGGGTTGCGATACCGGCGTGTCCGGCGTACGGAACTGGGCCACCGGCGGAATACTTACAGCCGGCATGACAGGGGGAACCGGTGCAGTGGCAACTGGTTTCCCCTGTGCCGGGGCGACGGCAACTGCAGCCTGCGTGGCCACATCGACCCGCGCCGCGGCCGGCGTGCTTTGTGCGGCTGGCTCCGTGGCGTCACCCTTCGTTTCGAACGCGCCGAAACGCGAAGCGCCGCGCGGCGCGCCAGGCTGGGCGGGCAAGGCGACGGCGACCGGCGGAATGTCCCGGCGATGCGAGCGGGTGAACAGCGGCGCCTTCGCGCGCGTCACCGAGGCGGCGTCTTTCGGCGTCGTGTCCTGACGATCGACTTCCGGCGCCGCTTCTTGCGCCGATGCCTCGCCAGCAATCTCCCGGCGTTGCCCGATCGCGGGAATCGCCGGCTGTGTCAGATCCAGCGTCACCAGCAGCGGCCAACGCGTGCGCGCCGAACGTGCTTCGTTTTCGCGGCCAATTTCCTGGTACGCGCTGGCGTCGCCGCCAAAATGGTCGAATAGTTTTTCGATGTCGCTGGATGAACTCATAGTGCCGCCGACTTTTTAATGACTTGCGTTGCCCCGATCGGTCCGCTTAGCGGGTCCGCTTACTTGGTCCGCTATCCGGCTCGCTCAACCAGGATGCCGCCCCAGCCGAAACTCGATTGAGGTGTCCGTGCCGTACGCGCTCGTTTGCGCCACCGACAGGCCCTGCGCGCCCAACGCGCTCAACCACGTCTGATAGACGCCTTCGAGAAACGCCGGGGTCCACGCGAGCGCCGCGTTGCCGAATGCCTGCAGCGGCGCGCAGTAATGAACGATGCGCAGCGCGTCTGCTTCGTCGGACAGTTCGACGTAGCCCCAATCCATGTCATGCCAGTACAGATTCAGCGCCTGAGCGAGCTCAGCCGTCGACCCGCACGCGGGCAATTGATGCGCCGCCGCAAACCGGCAACCGACGCGGTACATCAGTTGGCGCAGTTCGTCGCGACCGATCTGCGCTTCGAACTCCGTCGCGAGTGCAGTCAGCATGCCGCGCCATTGTGGCGAGATTTGGCGTTCCAGCAGGTAATCGAGAATTGGGACCATGTTTTCCGGGAAATAGCCGCTGCCTCAATCCGTGTACAAAACGGGTGCCGACGGCCGAATAACTGAAAGTGTTACGGGAAGGCGCGCGTTGCACGCGTCTTAGGTTACTTTTACCGAGTTTGTCTGCTCTATCCGCCACACTTCGGAGGAGTCTACTTAAGACATTAACTTTTAGCCACTTTACATTCGTCTGCTTTATACGCGCAAACGATTGCTGCAGGTGCGTGTGACCTACGTAATTTTTGCTGCCGGAATTGCCTTGCTCGCTTCTCCACGATGGATGTCCGCCGGGAAGGTGTTTTCGATAATTTTATTAACGGTAGATTGCGCCAATGTTTTAGCTTTCTGGATTCGTGGTAAATGCAACGGTTTGAGTCGGGTTGGGCGGAATGCGCGAGGCACTGGCCGCCGCCGGGGCCTCCGGACGCGGTCGCGCGATGGCGGCGTAGCCCTGCCGGAGTGGGGTGCATTTCTATTTGCGGGCAGGGCATAAATATTTGTCAGACGGTTGCCGTTATACATCGGTGGAGTAACCGGAGCCAGCCTGATATCTATCAATATGCTTTCCACCTCAACGAAGCAACTGTCCGATTCCGGTTTGCGCGATCGCTTTCATCGACGATCGCTGGAACATCAACGTCCCCTTTCGACGGTGACGATGGCGTTTACGGTTGTCGCGTTCCTGTGTTTAGTGGGGGCGCGCAACATGGTCAACGGCCCGGCAACGCCGCTCGCCTACCGGCTCACCTGCGCGTTGGTGCTCGCCCTGCTGGTGATGGCGATTCCACGCACCGGCTCGACCTGGACCTTCGGTGCAATCGGTGTCGCTTACTCGCTCGTGCTGGTGGCTGGTCTCGCGCTGAACGTCTCCGGCGTCGAGCAACCGTTGTTGTGGGTCCTGCCGGCCATGGTGGTGATCCCGGTCTGCGCCGCGCCGCTGTGGCTCACGCCGCTGCATTTCTTCATCGGCAGCGCGCTCTTCTATGGAGCGGCATTTGCCTTGCTGTTCGGCGGGCCGCGCACGCATGACGTCGACATCGTCGTGTGGATGTGGATCGTGGCGATCGGCGTGCCGACTTCCGTTGTGTTTCACTTCGGCTTCTACCGGTTCCGACGTAACCACTTTCTGCTCGAGAGCCAACTGGCGCAGCTCGCCGCGACCGATCCGCTGACCGGGCTGCAAAACCGCCGCGCGTTCGTGAAGCAGGGCGAGCGCCGCCTCGAAACGATGGCGCCCGGGGCGCCGGTCAGCGCGATTTTTCTCGACATCGACAGCTTCAAATCGCTGAACGACCGCTTTGGCCACGCACTCGGCGACCATGCGTTGTACAAGGTCGCCCAGGTGTTGATGGAAGAGACCTCCGCGGACGACAGCGTGAGCCGGATCGGCGGCGAGGAGTTCGCCGTGCTGCTGCGTGACGGCCTGGCCGGCGCGCTGGCCCTGGCCGAGCGCCTGCGCGCTGCGATTGCCGCGATCGAGCGCCCTGACGGCTATCTGACCGCGAGCTTCGGCGTGGCTGAACACCGGAGCGGCGAAAACATCATGGTGTTGCTCGATCGTGCCGACGAAGCCTTGCTGCGCGCCAAGCAGTCGGGCAGAAACCGCGTGTGCGCCGAACGCGCGTTGCCGATCGAGCCGCTGCACATGCTCGCCGGCGATGTGTTCGCGGAGGACGGGGCGCTGGTGCCGCGGCATCGCTGGGAGGAGTATTTCCTGACCTCGCACTTCCAGCCGCTCTATAGTTTGTCGCATCAGAAGCAGGTGGGATTCGAGGCCTTGCTGCGAGGCGAGCAGGACGACGGCACGCTGGTGCCGCCCGTGGTGCTGTTCGCGCCGAGGCCGTCCAGCGACGAAGGCGCGCTCGATCGCGCGAGCCATGCCGTGCATCTGGCCAACGCGCGCAAGTCGCTGCCCGACGATGCGTGGCTGTTCCTGAACATTCTGCCCGCCACGTTTATCGCCGAGGGCTATGCGGATCAGCTCGCCATGATCGTGCGGGCGGTCGGGCTCGAACCCGAGCGGGTGATTCTCGAGATTCTCGAATCGCATGGCGGCAGCGTCGACGACATGTCGCGGGCGGCGGCTTTGTATCGCGAGCATGGCTTTCTGATCGCCGTCGATGATTTCGGTGCGGGTCAGTCGAATCTCGACCGGTTGCTGCGGATTCGCCCTGATCTCGTGAAACTCGATGGCGAGCTGATTCGTGCGACCGGTCATGGCACCGAGCAGCCGATCTTGCCGAAGCTCGTTTCTTTGTTACATCTGGCGGGGATGCTGGTTGTTGTTGAAGGCGTGGAAACCACTGAGGAATTGATTCTTGCTGTGGAGTCGAATGTGGATTTTGCGCAGGGTTTTCTGCTCGGGCGGCCGGCGGCCGAGATTGTGCCGCCAGACTCGGTGCATCGGCGGATCGATGATGCTTTCGATGTGATTGCCCAGGGGAGGGCGCATCAGCATGCGTTGTTTGAGTCGGAGGTTGAGCCTTATCGGGTTGCCTTGAGGCGGGCTGCCGATGCTTTGCTGACCGGTGTTTCCATGGGGGAGGCGTTTGCTTTTCTGGCTACGTTTGATCGGTGTATCAGTTGTTTTATTCTTGATGATTCGGGGCGGCAGATCGGGTTTGAGGTGCGCGGGCCCGCGTGGAGTGGTGATGGGGCTTCGCTGCAGCCTGTGGCTAATCCGCGGGACGCTCGTTGGGATCATCGGCCTTATTTTCGTAACGCTGTTTTGTTGCCTGGGGTGGCCGTGGCTAGTAATCCTTATCTTTCTTTGGCTAGTGGGCGGCCTTGTGTTGCGGTTACTTTGGCTGTGCAGGTTGCTGCTGAGAGGTCTGTTATTGGGGTGGAGTTGGATTGGTCGGTGGTGGGGTTGCCTTGGCCCGCTGGTGAGTGATTTTTTTTTGCCTTTGGCGGCGGCATTGGCAGTGGTCTTGGGGCTTTGGCCTTTCCTTGAATTGGTAGTGGTCTATTAGTGTTGCCCCTGTGCGGGGCGGCACTTACTTTCTTTGCCGCCGCGTAACTATTCAGCGCTTGTAAACTGCCACCAGGCTGTGCATAGTGAAGGACAT